>NZ_JBVJKF010000006.1:7172-379458 GCF_055585365.1 Streptomyces sp. NPDC053432 | reverse complement strand
CCAGATGTGGAAGCCCGGTAACGGGTGAAGCTGACTGGTACTAATAGGCCGAGGGCTTGTCCTCAGTTGCTCGCGTCCACTGTGTTAGTTCTGAAATAACGAACGGCTGTGATTACACACCAGCGTTCGAATTTCATAGTGTTTCGGTGGTCATAGCGTTAGGGAAACGCCCGGTTACATTCCGAACCCGGAAGCTAAGCCTTTCAGCGCCGATGGTACTGCAGGGGGGACCCTGTGGGAGAGTAGGACGCCGCCGAACAACCCGCCCTTTTAGCTCAGTCGGTAGAGCGTCTCCATGGTAAGGAGAAGGTCAACGGTTCGATTCCGTTAAAGGGCTTCGAATAAGAAAGGCCCCCGCCTGTTGGCGGGGGCCTTTCTGCGTTTGTGGGTCTGTGCGGTGCCTGTCAAGCCCCGACTTTCCGGGCCATGACCGGGGTCGCGCCTCGGGGCGCAATGGGATCACGGAAGCCCGAGCTCCTCGATCCGAGGAAGGACCCCCTCATGAGCGTGAACACCAACATCGCATTGATCCGACGTCTCGTCCTCCGGCTCGTGACGGCCCCGGCCGGCGCCGCAGGTGGCGGTTCCACGTCCTCGCCGGTGGCCTGCGAGTCGAACCCCGAGGCCGAGAGTGGCGGGCCGGGTCCCGGGGCGGCCTCCGTGCCCGCCTGGGCCTCGGAGATGGCCGCGCCGTCGTTCATGATCGTGTCGGCGCGGCTGCCGCGGCGGTGATCAGTCGCCCGTGCGCTGGTGGGGGACCCGGAAGGCGAGGATGGCCATGTCGTCCGAGGCGGGTTCCGCTGCGAAGCGTTCCACGGCCCGCAGGACGCGGGAGGCGACCGCGCCGGCGGTGAGGCCCGTGCAGGTGGTCAGGACCTCGGTGAGGCCGTCGTCGCCGAGCATCCGGGAACCCTCGCGGCGTTCCGTCACCCCGTCCGTGACGCAGAGCAGCACATCGCCCGGGTCGAGGGTCAGCGTCTGCTCGTAGAGGTCGAGGTCGTCGATGACACCCAGCAGGGGCTGGGGCTCCGCGGCCGGGAGGACCTCGCCGTTCGGGCGCAGGCGCAGCGGCAGCGGGTGACCCGCGCAGACGACCTTCATCAGGGCGCCGCCGTCCGGCTGGGGGTGCAGTTCGCCGTAGAGGAGGGTCAGGAAGCGGCTGCGGGCGCCCTCGTCGAGGATGGCCGCGTTCAGGCGCTGGAGGACGGCCGGGCCGCCGAGGCCTTCGCGGGCCAGGAGGCGCAGGGCGTGCCGGGCGAGGCCGGTGACCGCGGCCGCCTCGGGGCCCGTACCGCAGACGTCGCCGATGGCGAAGCCGTAAGCGCCGTCGCGGATGGGGAAGACGTCGTAGAAGTCGCCGCCCACCTCGTTGCCCTCGCCGGCGGCGCGGTAGATGACCTCGACCTCCATGCCGGGGATGGCGGGGGAGCCGGGCGGCAGCAGGCTGCGCTGGAGGGAGCGGCTGATCGCGGTGCGCTCGGAGTAGAGGCGGGCGTTGTCCAGGGCCAGGGCCGCCCGGCGGGACAGGTCCTCGGCGAGTTCGAGGATCTCCTGGCGGAAGTGCTCCTCGGACGGCTTGCCGAGGGTGAGGAGTCCGATGACGCGGTTGCGGGCCAGGAGCGGGAGGACCACGGTCTCGCCGCCCACGGCGAGGGAGGTCTCCGGCCAGGGCCGGGCGCCGGCCTCGCGGACCGGTTCGGGAGGGCTGACCCGGGAGAGCAGCGCCTTGAGGGCGTCGATGCGCTCCTCGTCCTCGTGGAGCACGTACGAGAGGTACGGGTCGGAGGACTGGTCGGCGATCGTGTAGACGGCGCACCAGGTGGCGAGGGTCGGGACGGTCATCTGGGCCATCAAGGCCAGCGTCTGGTCCCGGTCGAGGGTGCCGGCCAGCAGGTCGGAGGCCTCGACGAGGAAGGACAGGGAGCCGCGCCGCAGGCGCTCCAGCTCGCCGAGGCGGGCGGATTCCACGGCGAGGGCGATGCGGTCGGCGGCGAACTGGAGGCGCAGGGCCTCTTCGTTCGTGTAGCGGCCCGGAGCCTCGGCGGCCACGCCGAGGGAACCGGTGAGCCGGCCCTCGACCTTGAGGGGGACGGTGACCACGGATCGCATGCCGGTGGACTCCAGGAGTGGCACGGCCCCGGGGACGACGGCGAGGTCGTCGTGGACGGCGGGCATGCGGGCGGAGCCGTACCGGTTGGTGCCGGCCTCGACGGGGACGCGGGCGAACCGCTGGCGCGTGGAGGGCAGGCCGGTGGTGGCCCGGACCTCCAGCTCGGTTTCGTCGTCCGTCGCGAGGAGGAGGAAGGCGGAGTCGGCGTCGAGGAGGTCGCGGGCGCGTTCGACGGTGCGCTGGAGCAGGGAGTCGAGGTCGTCGGGGGCGGGAGAGCCGATGAAGACCTCGAAGGGGTCCACGGGGCGGGGCTCGGTGAGCTGGGCGGCGTCGCCGGCGGGTGCGCGGACCGGGGTCTGGAGCAGGGCGCGCTCGTCGTCGTGGACGAGGAGGCAGACGATGGACGGCTCGCCGTGGGCGTCGCGGACCCGCAGGTGGGAGGCGTAGACGGGGATGACGCGGCCGTCCGAGCCGCGGAGCCCGTAACTGCCCTCCCAGCGCGACAGGCGCAGGGCCTCGGCGATGCCGGTTCCGGTGCCGGGGGTCTGCGGCCAGGCGGCGAGCTCGGCGAGCGGGCGGCCCACGGTCTTCTCCGCGGGGTAGCCGAAGATGTGCTCGGCGTCCTCGTTCCAGGCGCTGATGCAGTCGGCGGAGTCGATCTGGAGGACGGCCACGCGGACCCGGCTGTCTGCGAGGGGGAGCAGCCGGTCGGGCACGACCGGGCCCGCGGAGCGGGTACCGACCGGCCGGTCCGGGAGGTCGAGGCGGAACCACACGTGCTTGTGGGTGGCCGTGTACTCGACGCCCCAGCGGGTGGCGAGGGCGGCGCAGAGCATCAGGCCGCGGCCGTTCTCGCGGTCGGGGTCGGCGTACGGGCGCTCGCCGGGGTGCTGGAGCGGGAGCTCGCGCTCCGGGTAACGGTCGGCGACCTCGACGCGCACCCCGTCCCCGGAGCGCAGGCACAGGACCTCGGCCCGGGTTCCGGCGTGGACCACGGCGTTCGTGACGAGCTCGCTGGTGAGGACCACAGCGTCGTCGATGATGTCCGAGAAGCCCCAGCCCTGCAGCGTGTCGCGGACGAACGCTCGAGCGGCGGCGACGGATCGCCCGACGGGATCGAAACTGGCAGCCGCCCGTGCCGTGATCACGAGTCTCCTTCGACGCGGTTGGACATCGAGTGCCAGGTTACTTACCTTCGCGGTCGGCATGGTGCCGTCGTCCGGGAATCCACCCGGAGGGTACGGCGGGTATGCGATGGTGCCGAAGTGTTATGGCCGGGTTCGGCCGGGGTGAAACACTGGGCAGGCTTGCGGAACCGGCTCGTGAGGAGTCAGGTGTCCGGTGGAACGGCGGTCGACCCTTTCGGGAGGGACACGGTGGAGTCTGGCGCAGCGGTGCGGCGTACAGGGACGCGGCCGAAGGGCGGGCGTCCGCGGCGCGGCGACACGACCGAAGTCGATACCGCCGCTCTCAACCGGCTGCTCACGGCCCTGGTGTCGATGCGGGACGGGAACTTCCGCAAGCGGCTGACGGTGTCCGGCGAAGGCGTGATGGCGGAGATCGCCGCCGTCTACAACGAGGTCGCCGACCGCAACCTGCACCTGACGGGGGAGCTCTCCCGGGTCCGGCGCATGGTGGGCCGCGAGGGCAAGCTCAGCGAACGGCTGGAAACAGGCGCCTGCGAGGGGTCCTGGGCGGCCGCGATCGACGCCTCGAACCAGCTCGTGGACGACCTGGCGCGGCCGGTGTCCGAGGTGGGCCGGGTGCTGTCGGCGGTGGCCGAGGGTGACCTCGACCAGCGGATGGACCTGCGCACGCAGGTCTCCGAGGGGGTGGGGCATCCGCTGCGCGGGGAGTTCCTGCGGGTCGGGCGCACGGTCAACAACCTGGTCGACCAGCTGTCCGCGTTCACCGACGAGGTGACGCGCGTGGCGCTGGAGGTGGGTACCGAGGGCAAGCTCGGCGGTCAGGCCCAGGTGCGCGGAATGTCCGGCTCCTGGAAGGATCTGACCGACTCCGTCAACACGATGGCGTACCGGCTGACCGCTCAGGTGCGTGACATCGCCCTCGTCACGACGGCGGTCGCCAAGGGCGATCTGTCGCGCAAGGTCACGGTGCACGTGGCCGGCGAGATGCTGCAGCTGAAGAACACCGTCAACACGATGGTGGACCAGCTGTCCTCCTTCTCCTCCGAGGTGACCCGCGTCGCGCGCGAGGTCGGTACGGAGGGCGAGCTGGGCGGTCAGGCGAAGGTGCCCGGGGTCGCGGGCGTGTGGAAGGACCTGACCGACTCCGTCAACACCATGGCCGGCAACCTGACGGCCCAGGTGCGCGGCATCGCGCAGGTGACGACGGCGGTTGCGAACGGCGACCTGTCGCAGAAGGTACGGGTGAGCGCCCGGGGCGAGGTCGCGCAGCTGGCCGAAACGATCAACCAGATGACCGAAACGCTGCGGACGTTCGCGGACGAGGTCACGCGCGTGGCGAGCGAGGTCGGCGCCAAGGGCCTGCTCGGCGGCCAGGCGCAGGTGCCGGGGGCGGCGGGCACGTGGAAGGACCTCACCGACTCGGTGAACACGGTCTTCCGTAACCTCACCACACAGGTGCGGGACATCGCGCAGGTGACGACGGCGGTCGCCAACGGCGACCTGTCGCAGAAGGTCACGGTCGACGTGGCCGGCGAGATGCTGGAGTTGAAGAACACCGTCAACACGATGGTGGACCAGCTCCAGTCCTTCGGCGCCGAAGTGACGCGCGTGGCCCGTGAGGTCGGCGTCGAGGGTGAACTGGGCGGCCAGGCACAGGTACCGGGCGCGGCGGGCACGTGGAAGGACCTCACCGACTCGGTGAACACGGCCTTCCGCAACCTCACCGGCCAGGTCCGCAACATCGCGCAGGTGACGACGGCGGTCGCCAACGGCGACCTGTCCCAGAAGGTCACCGTGGACGTCTCCGGCGAGATGCTCCAGCTGAAGAACACCGTCAACACGATGGTGGACCAGCTGTCCTCCTTCGCCGACCAGGTCACGCGGATGGCGCGGGACGTGGGCACGGAGGGCCGGCTGGGCGGTCAGGCGAGGGTCGAGGGGGTTTCCGGCACGTGGAAGGAGCTCACCGACTCCGTCAACTTCATGGCCGGCAACCTGACGTCCCAGGTGCGCCAGATCGCCCAGGTCACCACCGCCGTGGCGCGCGGTGACCTGTCGCAGAAGATCGACGTGGACGCGCGCGGCGAGATCCTGGAGCTGAAGAACACCATCAACACGATGGTCGACCAGCTCTCCGCCTTCGCGGAGCAGGTGACCCGGGTGGCCCGGGACGTGGGCACGGAAGGCCGGCTCGGCGGGCAGGCACAGGTGCCGGGCGTGGCCGGTGTGTGGCGCGACCTGACGGACTCGGTGAACGGCATGGCCGGGAACCTGACCTCGCAGGTGCGCAACATCGCGCAGGTCGCCACGGCGGTGGCGCGCGGTGACCTGTCGCAGAAGATCGACGTGGACGCGCGCGGTGAGATCCTGGAGCTGAAGAACACCCTCAACACCATGGTCGACCAGCTCTCGAACTTCGCGGAGCAGGTGACCCGGGTGGCCCGCGAGGTGGGCACGGAGGGCATCCTGGGCGGTCAGGCCGAGGTGAAGGGCGTCTCCGGCACCTGGAAGGACCTCACCCAGTCCGTCAACTTCATGGCGAACAACCTGACCTCGCAGGTGCGCAACATCGCCGAGGTGACGACCGCCGTCGCCATGGGCGATCTGTCGAAGAAGATCACCGTCGACGCCAAGGGCGAGATCCTCGAGCTGGTGACCACCGTGAACACGATGGTCGACCAGCTGTCCTCCTTCGCGGAGCAGGTGACCCGGGTGGCCCGCGAGGTGGGTTCCGAGGGCATCCTGGGCGGTCAGGCACGGGTGCGCGGCGTGACCGGCATCTGGAAGGACCTGACCGACAACGTCAACCTGATGGCCAACAACCTGACCTCGCAGGTGCGCAACATCTCCCAGGTCTCGGCGGCGGTGGCCAACGGCGATCTGACGAAGAAGGTCACGGTCGAGGCGCGCGGCGAGGTCGCCCAGCTCGCCGACACGGTCAACACGATGGTGAAGACCCTCTCCTCGTTCGCGGACGAGGTCACGCGCGTGGCGCGGGAGGTGGGCACGGAGGGCCGCCTTGGCGGTCAGGCGCACGTGCCGGGCGTCTCGGGGACCTGGAAGGACCTCACCGACTCGGTGAACTTCATGGCCTCCAACCTCACCGGGCAGGTGCGGCAGATCGCCATGGTCACGACCGCCATCGCCAAGGGCGACATGACCAAGAAGATCGACATCGACGCGCGCGGCGAGATCCTGGAGCTGAAGACCACCATCAACACGATGGTCGACCAGCTGTCCTCCTTCGCCGACCAGGTCACCCGCGTCGCCCGCGAGGTGGGCACGGAGGGCATCCTGGGCGGCCAGGCGCGCGTCCGGGACGTCGACGGCACCTGGCGGGACCTGACGGAGTCGGTGAACGAGATGGCCGGGAACCTGACCCGGCAGGTACGCGCGATCGCGGCGGTGGCGACGGCGGTGACCCGCGGCGACCTGAGCCTGAAGGTCGACGTGGACGCGGCGGGCGAGATCCAGGTCCTCCAGGACAACATCAACACGATGATCGTCAACCTGCGCGACACCACCCTGGCCAACAAGGAGCAGGACTGGCTCAAGGGCAACCTGGCCCGGATCTCGGCCCTGATGCAGGGCCGGCGCGAGCTCGACGACGTGGCCTCGCTGATCATGAGCGAGCTGACGCCCGTGGTCTCCGCCCAGCACGGCGCCTTCTTCCTGGCGGTGCCGGCCGGCGGCACCACCGAGATCGGGACGGAGGGCGGCACGGACGGCTCGTACGAGCTGCGGATGCGCGGGAGCTACGCGTACGCCGGTGGCCAAGTGCCCACCTCCTTCCGGCCGGGGGAGGGGCTGATCGGCACGGTCGCCGAGGAGAAGCGGACGATCCTCGTCGAGAACACCCCGCCCGGCTACCTGAAGATCTCCTCGGGTCTCGGCGAGGCGCCGCCGGCGCACGTGATCGTGCTGCCGGTGCTCTTCGAGGGGAAGCTGCTCGGCGTCATCGAGCTCGCCTCCTTCACCCCGTTCACGCAGATCCAGAAGGACTTCCTCAGCCAGATCGCCGAGATGATCGGCACCAGCGTCAACACGATCAGCGTCAACTCCAAGACGGAGATGCTGCTCAAGCAGTCCCAGGAGATGACCGAGCAGCTGCGCGAGCGGTCCGACGAACTGGAGAACCGGCAGAAGGCCCTCCAGGCCGCCAACGCGGAGCTGGAGGAGAAGGCCGAGCTGCTGGCCCGGCAGAACCGGGACATCGAGGTGAAGAACACCGAGATCGAGGAGGCCCGGCAGGTCCTGGAGGAGCGTGCCGAGCAGCTCGCGGTCTCGATGCGTTACAAGTCCGAGTTCCTGGCGAACATGTCGCACGAGCTGCGGACCCCGCTCAACTCGCTGCTGATCCTGGCGAAGCTGCTCGCCGACAACGCGGACGAGAACCTCTCGCCGAAGCAGGTGGAGTTCGCCGAGACCATCCACGGCGCGGGCTCCGACCTGCTCCAGCTGATCAACGACATCCTCGACCTGTCGAAGGTCGAGGCGGGCAAGATGGACGTCTCGCCGACCAGGATCGCGCTCGTGCAGCTGGTCGACTACGTGGAGGCCACCTTCCGTCCGCTGACCGCGGAGAAGGGCCTGGACTTCTCGGTGCGGGTCTCGCCGGAGCTGCCGGCGACCCTGCACACGGACGAGCAGCGGCTGCTGCAGGTGCTGCGCAACCTGCTGTCGAACGCGGTGAAGTTCACCGACACCGGGGCGGTGGAGCTGGTGATCCGGCCCGCCGGGTCCGACGTGCCGACGGCGATCCGGGAGCAGCTGCTGGAGGCCGGTTCGCTGCGGGACGCGGACGCCGACCTGATCGCCTTCTCGGTGACCGACACCGGCATCGGGATCGCGGCGAGCAAGATGCTGGTGATCTTCGAGGCGTTCAAGCAGGCCGACGGGACGACCAGCCGCAAGTACGGCGGCACGGGCCTGGGCCTGTCGATCAGCCGGGAGATCGCCCGGCTGCTCGGCGGTGAGATCCACGCGGCCAGCGAGCCCGGCCGCGGGTCCACCTTCACGCTGTACCTGCCGCTGCACCCGAGCGAGCTGCCCCCGCAGGGGTACGCGCCGCCCACGCCCGGCGGCGCCCGCGGCGAGCTGTACCGCAGGCCGGCCGACGGGTCGCGGCCCGTACTGCCGCAGGCTCCGGCCGCGGCCGTCCCCGTACCGGCCGCGCAGGCGCAGCAGGCACGGCCGGGGCTGCCGGCCGCCGGGCCGGCGGGGCAGGGCTCCTCGGCGCTGTTCCGGCGGCGGCGCAAGAGCCTGCCCGAGCCGCTGCCGCGGACGGAGGTGCCGGGCCAGCCGGACGCCGACGCGACGTGGGGCGTGGAGGAGGCGCTCCCGGCCCCGCCGCGGGCGTACGACTTCCGGGGCGAGCGGGTGCTGATCGTGGACGACGACGTACGCAACGTCTTCGCGCTGACGAGCGTGCTGGAACAGCACGGGCTGGCGGTGCTCTACGCCGAGAACGGGCGGGAGGGCATCGAGGTCCTGGAGCAGCACGACGACGTGACCGTGGTGCTGATGGACATCATGATGCCGGAGATGGACGGGTACGCGACGACGGCCGCGATCCGGCAGATGCCGCAGTTCGAGGGGCTGCCCATCATCGCGCTCACCGCCAAGGCGATGAAGGGCGACCGGGAGAAGGCGATCGAGTCGGGTGCGTCCGACTACGTCACCAAGCCGGTCGAGCCCGACTACCTACTGTCGGTCATGGAAGGGCATATGCGCGGAAAGTGATCAATGCACGGATGTGATCGGGCGGCGCAGAGGGAACCTTCTGCCCTCCCACCACGTTTCCGCATCGTGCACAGTGACATCTTGGTGACAGGGTGTGGCGATCTCGGGACTGGGGCTACGATGACCGGCACAAGGACGGACGGCGTAAGGATGCCGTCCTCTGGGGCGGGGCCCGGCGGACAGGCCGGAGCCTTGAGCCGGGGAGGCCCCATGCCGGGGCGAGGAGGACAGGGCATGGTGCAGAAGGCCAAGATCCTCCTGGTCGACGACCGGCCGGAGAATCTGCTGGCGTTGGAGGCCATCCTCTCCGCGCTCGATCAGACACTGGTCAGGGCGTCGTCGGGGGAGGAGGCGCTCAAAGCGCTGCTGACGGACGATTTCGCGGTCATCCTGCTGGATGTGCAGATGCCGGGAATGGACGGTTTCGAAACGGCCGCGCACATCAAGCGGCGGGAACGGACCCGGGACATCCCGATCATCTTCCTCACCGCGATCAACCACGGTCCGCACCACACCTTCCGCGGCTACGCGGCCGGTGCGGTGGACTACATCTCCAAGCCCTTCGACCCGTGGGTGCTGCGGGCCAAGGTCTCGGTCTTCGTGGAGCTGTACACCAAGAACTGCAAGCTGCGCGAGCAGGCGGCGCTGCTGCGCCTCCAGTTGGAGGGCGGCGGTTCCAACGGCGACGGCAGCAAGGAGACGGCCGGGCTGCTGGCCGAGCTCTCCGCGCGGCTCGCGGCGGTCGAGGAGCAGGCCGAGGCGCTGACCAAGCAGCTCGGCGAGGATGCGGCCGATGCGGGCGTGGTGGCGACCGCGGCGCACCTGGAGCGCAAGCTCACCGGACTGCGCAGGGCCCTGGACGCGCTGGAGCCCGGGACGGGCGGAGCGGTGCTGCCCGCACAGGGCTGAGGCTTCGTCAGGGCTGGTGGGGCGTCAAAGCGCCTACGGGGCACGCGACACGAACGGGTGAAGGGGTGGGCACGCGTGTCCACCGGGGCGCGCACCGGTAACCTCGGCACCATGGCCTCAAGTACGTCCGGCAAGGGTTCCCAGAGCACCGCGGGCACCGCGAAGAGCCGCAACGGCCGTACGACGGGGCCGGCGAAGAAGGCGGCTCCCGCGCGCAAACCGCCCGCGAAGAAGGCCGCGGCGGCCAAGCGCGCCCCGGTCAGGAAGGTCGCGGCCAAGCCCGCGCCCTCTCCGACCGGGGGCGTGGTGCGGCTGGTGCGCGCCCTGTGGCTCGGCTGCGCGCACGCGGTCGGCGCGGTCTTCCGCGGGATCGGGAACGGGGCCAGGAACCTCGACCCCGCCCACCGCAAGGACGGCGTCGCGCTGCTGCTGCTCGCCCTCGCGCTGATCGTCGCCGCCGGAACCTGGTCGAATCTGAGCGGGCCCGTCGGGGACCTGGTCACCATGCTGATCACCGGCGCCTTCGGGCGGCTGGACCTGCTCGTGCCGATCCTGCTCGGCGTGATGGCGGTACGTTTCATCCGCCACCCCGAACAGTCCGACGCCAACGGCCGCATCGGCGTCGGCCTCACCGCCCTCGTCATCGGCGTGCTCGGCCTGGTCCACATCGCCTGCGGTGCCCCCGGCCGCGACGAGGGCACCACCGCCATGCAGAACGCGGGCGGCCTCATCGGCTGGGGCGCCTCGAAGCCGCTGATCTTCACCATGGGCGCGCCGCTGGCCGTGCCCATGCTGGTGCTGCTCACCGTGTTCGGGCTGCTCGTGGTCACCGCGACCCCGGTCAACGCGATCCCGCAGCGGCTGCGCCGGCTCGGCATCCGCCTCGGGATCATCGCCCCGAACGAGTACGACGAGGGCTACGGGGACCAGGAGGACGGGGCTCCGGCCCGGCGCGACCGGCAGGACCGTCATGACGCCGAGCAGTGGCGGGCCCGTACGGGCGCGGCCGCCGGCGATCCCGCGGACGCCGCCGAGGAGGAGGCGCTGGCCCGGCGCCGCCGGCCGCGCAGGGCCCGGCCGGGCATGGAGCGGGAGATGGACGCCGTGGACGTGGCCGCCGCGGCCGCCGCGGCGCTGGACGGGGTGGTGTACGGCGGGCTGCCGCCCTCCCCCCTCGTCGCCGACCTCACCCAGGGGATCACGCCCGAGCGGGACGGCGCCGAGATCACCGCTCCCGTGCCGCCCGCCCGCGAGGAGGGCCCCGTACCGCAGGCCGCTCCCGCCGAGGCGCCGCGCGCCGAAGCGCCCCGCACCGAAGCGCCGCACGCCACCACCGCAGCGGCTTCCGGGACGCTGTCGGTGCCCGACCTGACCAAGGCCCCGCCCGAGCCCCAGCCGCTGCCGCCGCGCGCCGAACAGCTCCAGCTGCGCGGCGACATCACGTATGCCCTGCCCTCGCTCGACCTGCTGGAGAAGGGCGGGCCCGGCAAGACCCGCAGTGCCGCCAACGACGCGGTCGTCGCCTCGCTGCGCAACGTGTTCACCGAGTTCAAGGTCGACGCGGACGTCACCGGCTTCACCCGGGGCCCGACCGTCACCCGGTACGAGGTCACGCTGGGTGCGGCCGTCAAGGTCGAGCGGATCACCGCGCTGACGAAGAACATCGCGTACGCGGTGGCCTCCCCGGACGTGCGCATCATCAGTCCGATCCCGGGCAAGTCGGCGGTCGGCATCGAGATCCCGAACACCGACCGGGAGATGGTCAACCTCGGCGACGTGCTGCGCCTCGCGGACGCGGCCGAGGACGACCACCCGATGCTGGTGGCGCTCGGCAAGGACGTCGAGGGCGGCTACGTCATGGCCAACCTCGCGAAGATGCCGCACGTGCTGGTGGCCGGCGCGACCGGCTCCGGCAAGTCCTCCTGCATCAACTGCCTGATCACCTCGATCATGGTCCGGGCCACGCCGGAGGACGTGCGGATGGTCCTCGTCGACCCCAAGCGGGTCGAGCTGACCGCGTACGAAGGCATCCCGCACCTCATCACGCCGATCATCACCAACCCCAAGCGGGCTGCCGAGGCCCTCCAGTGGGTCGTGCGCGAGATGGACCTGCGCTACGACGACCTGGCGGCCTTCGGCTACCGGCACATCGACGACTTCAACCAGGCGATCCGGGACGGCAAGATCAAGCTGCCGCCGGGCAGCGAGCGCGAGCTCAGCCCCTACCCGTACCTGCTGGTGATCGTCGACGAGCTGGCCGACCTGATGATGGTGGCCCCGCGCGACGTCGAGGACTCGATCGTCCGCATCACCCAGCTGGCCCGCGCGGCCGGCATCCATCTGGTGCTCGCGACGCAGCGGCCCTCGGTGGACGTGGTGACGGGCCTGATCAAGGCCAACGTGCCCTCGCGGCTGGCCTTCGCGACCTCCTCGCTGGCCGACAGCCGGGTCATCCTCGACCAGCCGGGCGCGGAGAAGCTCATCGGCAAGGGCGACGGGCTGTTCCTGCCGATGGGCGCGAACAAGCCCGTCCGCCTCCAGGGCGCCTTCGTCACCGAGGACGAGATCGCCGGGATCGTGCAGCACTGCAAGGACCAGATGGCGCCCGTCTTCCGGGACGACGTCACCGTCGGGCAGAAGCAGAAGAAGGAGATCGACGAGGACATCGGCGACGACCTGGACCTGCTGTGCCAGGCGGCGGAGCTGGTGGTCTCGACCCAGTTCGGTTCGACCTCGATGCTCCAGCGCAAGCTGCGGGTGGGGTTCGCCAAAGCCGGCCGGCTCATGGACCTGATGGAGTCGCGGGGGATCGTCGGCCCGAGCGAGGGTTCGAAGGCGCGCGACGTGCTGCTCAAGGCCGACGAGCTGGACGCCGTGCTCGCCGTCATCCGCGGCGAGACCGGACCGTAAGCAAACGGCGGGCAACCGTTTCCCCCGGCCCCGCGTCAAGTTGAACGGAGGGAAGCTTCCCTCGCCATTCGGATGGCGTAGGAAGTGCACCCTCCGGTTGCTCCACCCTTTCGTCACCCCCCTAGACTGGTCATCCAGCAGGTGGCTACACGCTCGAAAGGCGCCCTCGTGTCCATCGGCAACTCCAACTCCCCCGAAGAGAAGCGGCCTTCGACCGACGACCGGTCCGAGGACCGCATCGTCGAACGTACCGTCGAAGGACCGTCCATCGGGACGGCCCTCAAGAAGGCCCGGATCGCCGCCGGGCTGACAGTCGACGAGGTCAGTTCCACCACCCGCGTGCGCATCCCGATCGTGCACGCGATCGAAGAGGACGATTTCACGCGGTGCGGCGGCGACGTCTACGCCCGCGGTCACATCCGTACGCTCGCCCGCGCAGTGCACCTCGATCCGGCACCCCTGGTCGAGGCCTACGACGCGGCCCACGGCGGCCGGCCGGCACCCACCCCCGCCGCGCCGATGTTCGAAGCCGAGCGGATCCGCCCCGAGCGGCAGCGGCCCAACTGGACCGCCGCCATGGTGGCAGCCATCGTCGCCGTGATCGGCTTCGTCGGCTTCACCGCCTTCAGTGGCGGCGACGAGAAGGGCAAGCGGCCCGTGGCGGAAGGTTCCGCCTCGCCGAAGCCCGCACCCAAGCAGAGCGCTGGAAAGCCCGCCGTCCAGCCCCAGCAGACCCCGCAGGCGCCCAAGCCGGAGCCTTCGGACAGCGCCATCGCCGCGGCACCGAAGGACCTCGTCACGGTCGTCCTGACGGCCGAGAAGGGCGAGAGCTGGATCTCCGCGAAGGACCACAGCGGCCGGCTGCTCTTCGACGGCACCCTCGCGCAGGGCGAGTCGAAGACCTTCACGGACAAGGAGTCCGTCGACCTCGTGCTCGGCGACGCCGGGGCCGTGAAGCTGTTCGTGAACGGCAAGGAGATCAAGGACGACTTCCAGCCGGGCCAGGTGGAACGTCTCACATACACCAAGCAGGACCCGCTCCAGAATCAGCCCCAGGCGGGCTGAGCCCTGGCCGCCCTAGGGCGGAACGCTTCGATCCGGATCCCCGGGGTGCCCTTCCGCACCCCGGGGATCTTGATGTAAGGGGACTTGGGGCCGGGGCCGGCGCCGGGACGAAGTAGTCTTGAGTCCATGCCCGAACGCCGTACCGTCGCCCTTGTCACTCTTGGCTGCGCCCGTAACGAGGTGGACTCGGAGGAGCTCGCAGGCCGCTTGGCGGCGGATGGCTGGGAGCTCGTCGAGGACGCCGCCGATGCGGACGTAGCCGTCGTCAACACCTGTGGCTTCGTCGAAGCCGCCAAGAAGGACTCCGTAGACGCACTCCTGGAAGCCAACGATCTCAAGGATCACGGCAGGACCCAGGCCGTCGTCGCCGTCGGCTGCATGGCCGAGCGCTACGGCAAGGAACTCGCCGAAGCGCTCCCCGAGGCCGACGGAGTCCTCGGTTTCGACGACTACGCCGACATCTCCAACCGCCTCCAGACCATCCTCAGCGGTGGCAGCGTCGAGGCCCACACCCCGCGCGACCGCCGCAAGCTGCTGCCGATCAGCCCCGCCGAGCGCCAGGACACCGCCGTGGCCCTGCCGGGCCACGCCCAGGCTGCGTCCGCTGAGCCGACTCCGTCGGCGGGCGCCCCCTCGGACCTCCCCGAGGGCCTCGCGCCCGCCTCCGGGCCGCGCGCCCCGCTGCGCCGCCGCCTCGACAAGAGCCCCGTGGCCTCGGTCAAGCTGGCCTCCGGCTGCGACCGGCGCTGCTCCTTCTGCGCCATCCCGTCCTTCCGCGGCTCGTTCATCTCCCGCCGCCCCAGCGACGTGCTGGGCGAGACGCGCTGGCTCGCCGAGCAGGGCGTCAAGGAGATCATGCTGGTCTCCGAGAACAACACCTCGTACGGCAAGGACCTCGGCGACATCCGCCTGCTGGAGACCCTGCTGCCCGAGCTCGCCGCCGTGGACGGCATCGAGCGGGTCCGCGTCAGCTACCTCCAGCCCGCGGAGATGCGCCCGGGCCTGATCGACGTACTGACCTCGACCCCCAAGGTCGTGCCGTACTTCGACCTGTCCTTCCAGCACTCCGCCCCCGACGTGCTGCGCGCCATGCGCCGCTTCGGTGACACCGACCGCTTCCTGGAGCTGCTGGACACCATCCGCTCCAAGGCCCCGCTGGCCGGCGTCCGGTCCAACTTCATCGTCGGCTTCCCCGGAGAGACGGAAGGCGACTTCGCCGAGCTGGAGCGTTTCCTCACCCACGCCCGCCTCGACGCCATCGGCGTCTTCGGCTACTCGGACGAGGACGGCACCGAGGCCGTCGGTTACGAGAACAAGCTGGACGAGGACACGATCGCCGAGCGCCTCGCGCACATGCAGCGGCTCGCCGAGGAGCTCACCTCGCAGCGCGCGGAGGAGCGGATCGGAGAGACCCTGGAGGTGCTCGTCGAATCCGTCGAGCCCGTCGGCGGCGACGACGAGGACGAGGTCGGCGCCTACGGCCGTGCCGCGCACCAGGCGCCGGAGACCGACGGCCAGGTCGTCTTCACGGACAGCACGGGCCTGGTCCCCGGGAGTATCGTCACGGCGAAGGTGGTCGGCACCCTGGGTGTGGACCTCGTGGCCGAGCCGCTGGGCCTGGAACTCGAGGAGGCGGCCGGATGACCGGAGTCCCGGCATCTGCGGCGGGCGGGACCGGCCGCCGGCCCGCGCCCGGCGCGAAGCTGGGGGCGGCGGCCGTCAATCAGGCCAGCCTGTGGAACATCGCCAACATCCTGACGATGATCAGGCTCGTCCTCGTGCCGGGATTCGTCCTCCTGCTGCTGGCCGACGGCGGGTACGACCCCGCCTGGCGGGCGTGGGCGTGGGCGGCGTTCGCCGTCGCCATGATCACGGACATCTTCGACGGGCACCTGGCCCGCACGTACAACCTGGTCACGGACTTCGGGAAGATCGCCGACCCGATCGCCGACAAGGCGATCATGGGGTCCGCGCTGATCTGCCTGTCCTGGCTGGGCGACCTGCCCTGGTGGGTGACCGGGGTGATCCTGGGCCGGGAGCTCGGGATCACGCTGATGCGTTTCTGGGTGATCCGCTACGGAGTGATTCCGGCCAGCCGGGGCGGCAAGATGAAGACCCTCGCCCAGGGCACGGCGGTGGGCATGTACGTGCTCGCGCTGACCGGGGCGCTGGCGACGATGCGCTTCTGGGTGATGGCGCTGGCCGTGGTGCTGACCGTGCTCACCGGTCTGGACTACATCCGGCAGGCGGTCGTACTGCGCCGCAAGGGCCTCGCGGCGGAGCGGGCCGCGGCGTGACCGGGGTGGCGGGGGAGGGCACCGGGAGTTCCGAGAGGGCGGAATCCGGTGCGGGTGCCGTCGCGGTGGCGACGGAGGTATTGCGACTGCTCGCGGAGAGTGACCAGACCCTCGCCGTCGCGGAGTCGCTGACCGGCGGCATGGTGGCCGCCGAGCTCACGGCCGTCCCCGGGGCCTCCCGGTCCTTCCGCGGCTCGGTCACGGCGTACGCCACGGAGCTCAAGCACCGGGTCCTGGGAGTGGACGCGGGGCTGCTCGCGGCCGAAGGTGCGGTGAACGCGCAGGTCGCGCAGGAGATGGCGGCCGGAGTACGGCGGGCGCTCGGCGCCTCGTGGGGGATCGCGACCACCGGAGTGGCCGGTCCCGACCCGCAGGACGGGCAGCCGGTGGGCACCGTCTTCGTCGCTGTGGACGGTCCGGCGGGCAGGAAAACGGCTCGGCTGAGGTTGAACGGCTCCCGGGCGGAAATCCGTAGGGAGAGTGCACGCACAGTGCTCGAACTTCTTTCAAGCCAACTCCGTGAGAATGCGCGGAGGCAGGATACGGAACAGAACGGGGGGATTTGATGTTTGCAGCCCTGAGTGAACACGACATCGCTCCCCGCACGGCCGCGGCGCGAGGCGGTACGGTGGGGCGTGAAGGATGCGGCTACACGGTCAGAGGAGGGAGCCACCGATGATTCTGCTCCGTCGCCTGCTGGGTGACGTGCTGCGTCGGCAGCGCCAGCGCCAGGGCCGTACTCTGCGCGAAGTCTCCTCGTCGGCCCGAGTTTCGCTCGGCTATCTCTCCGAGGTGGAGCGGGGGCAGAAGGAGGCATCCTCCGAGCTGCTCTCCGCGATCTGCGACGCGTTGGACGTACGGATGTCCGAGTTGATGCGCGAAGTCAGCGACGAACTGTCGCTGGCCGAGCTGGCACAGTCGGCCGCGGCAAGCGAACCGGTGAGTGTACCGGTACGCCCGATGCTCAATTCGGTCTCCATGACTTCGGTCGCGGGTCCGGAGCGGGTGACCATCAAGGCGCCTGCGGAAGCGGTGAATGTCGTAGCCGCGTGAGCGAGCACGTCGGTTCGTGAGTGTGGCCGGAGCCCCGGCCGGCGCCTGATGCGCCGGCCGGGGCTCCCGGCCGTTCTGGGTGCGGGCGCGCGGGGGGTGCGGGAGGATGGGGCCGTCCGGGTCCCGGCCCCTGGGAGGCAGCCGTGCGGCGGTTACCGCGACTGCCTGTGGCGCTGGCCCTCACCGTGGGGCTGCTGTGGTGGTGGGCCGTACTGCGGCTGGTGCTCGCCCCGGCGCAGGCCGGGCCCGTGGAGGGCGCGGTGGCCCTGGGCGGATGGGGGCTGGGTCTGCTGCCGGTGCACTGCGTGCCGCGCCCGGTGCGCAGGGCCCGGCCGGGCCCCTCGGACGCCGCAGGGGAGTCCGCTACCAGCCAGTCCGCTACCAGGGCATCGACACCCCACCGTTCGGCCGAAGGATCTGGCCCGTCATGAAGGACGAGGCGTCCGACGCCAGGTAGAGCACGGCCTGGGCGATGTCCTCCGGCTCGCCGACCCGGCGCAGCGGGGACATGCGGACCATCATCGCCTCGGTCTGTTCCTGCACCTCGGGGCTGTGCCGGCCGGTCATCGGGGTGCGGATCCAGCCGGGTGCGACCGCGTTCACCCGGATCCCGTGCGGGCCGGCCTCGGTGGCGAGGGTCTTGGTCAGCTGGACCACCGCCGCCTTGGCGGCGCTGTAGCACAGCAGGCCGGGCTGGGCGGCGTCCACGGCGCCGGAGGCCATCGTGACGATGGAACCGGCCCGGCCCGCCGCGATCATGGCGCGGGCGGCCTCCTGGCAGGTGCGCAGGACCCCCTTGAAGTTGATGTCGAGGACCCGGTCGAGATCCTCGTCGGCCGTCTCCAGGACGCTGCTGCTGTGCATGATCCCGGCGATCGCGGCGGCGATGTCGAGCGGCCCGGCCGCTGCGACGGCGGCGCGGAGGGCGGCCCGGTCGGTGACGTCGAGGGGGTGCACGGTGGCGCCGCCGCCGGCCTTGGCGACGAGGCCGGCCGTTTCGGCGAGGCCCTCCTCGTCGCGGTCCGCGCAGTGCACGTGCGCGCCCGCCCCCGCGAGGAGGACGGCGGTGGCCCGGCCTATGCCGCTGGCGGCGCCGGTGACCAGGGCGGTGCGGCCGGTGAGGTCGTACGAGGCTGTGGGTGTGGGCATGCCGGGACCGTACGAGCGGATCTGACGATGCGTCAACTAGGCGGTGGGGCCGGATTGGCAGCGCGGGCACCAGTACGTGGGCCGGCCGTCCTGCGGGGCCTCCCGGACGGGGGTGCCGCAGCGCAGGCAGGGCGCGTGCGCGCGTCCGTACACGAACAGCTCCTGGCCGGGGCGGCGGCTGCCGGTGGTGTTGCGGCGCCGGAAGGTGTCGCCGACGTTGGCGGCGAGCAGGCGGTGCGCGGCGGCGGCCAGCCGGGGGAGCGTGGTCTCGGGGTCGGGCAGGGCGGCGACCGGGGTCCACGGGGTGACCTGGGCGAGGAAGCAGAGCTCGGCCTTGTAGATGTTGCCGATGCCGGCGAGGTTGCGCTGGTCCAGCAGGGCCTCGCCGAGGGGGCGCGCGGGGTCCGAGAGGAGGTTGGCGGCGGCGCGGGCGGGGTCCCAGTCCGGGCCGAGGAGATCGGGGCCGAGGTGGCCCACGGCGCGGTCCTCCTCGGCGGTGCGGATCAGTTCCAGCACGGGCAGGCGGTAGCCGACGGCCGTGTGCCCGACGGTGCCGAGGACCGCCCGGATCTCGTAGTCGGGGCCGCCGCGCCAGCGCTCGCCCGCGGGGAACACGTGCCAGGCGCCGTCCATCCTGAGGTGGCTGTGCAGGGTGAGGCCGCCCTCGAAACGGGTGAGGAGGTGCTTGCCGCGGGGCGTCACGTCGAGGGTGAGGCGGCCGGTGAGGTCGGCCGTGGCGAAGCGCGGGACGCGCAGGTCGCTGCGGGTGAGGGGCTTCCCCGCCAGGGCCGCGTGCAGCCGGTCCGCGACGCGGCGGACGCTGTCTCCTTCGGGCATGCCCCCATTGTCCGCCTCCGGCGGGGCCGGCGTGGGCTCCGGCGCCGGCGGGCGGGGAGCGGGCGGCTCGCGCGGCGGGATCGGCCAGGTGGGGGACGCGTACCGGGCGGGCCCGTGTGTCCGGCCTCGGACGGGGCGGATTCCTCGCGAGGCTCTGCCTACGGGGAGCCGCCAGCGCAGAACGGAGCATCCGCATGAAGGTCGCAGTTCTCGGCACCGGCGGTGGAGGTCGCGCCCACGCGGCCCGGCTGCTGGAGCTCGGTCACCGGGTGTTCGTCGGAACCCGGGACACCCGGGTGACGCTCGGCCGTTCCGAACCCGACTTCATGGGCATCGATCCCTTCGGGCAGTGGGCCGCCGCGTACCCGGACATCGAGCTCATGAATTTCGAGGCGGCCGCGGCGGCGGCCGACTTCGTCATCAACGGCATCGACGGCGCCAGCGCGGTGAAGGTGCTCGGCGGGATCGGCCGGCAGCTGGCCGGGAAGACCCTGATGGACTACGCCGTCCCGTTCGTCTACAACCCCGAGCAGGCCCACCCGTGGCCCACCCCCTGGGGGGTGATGCCCGCGCTGGACCCCGTGGACCACGACAGCCTGGGGGAGCGGATCCAGCGCGCCGTCCCGGCGGCCCGGGTGGTCAAGGCCTGTGTCACCCAGGAGCAGCAGACCGCCGTCGACCCGCGGTCCGTGGCGGGCGGGGACCACACGATGTTCGTCGCGGGCGACCACGAGGACGCCAAGGCGGAGGTCACCGCCCTGCTGCGGGCCTACGGCTGGCAGGACGTGCTCGACCTCGGCCCGCTCGTCTGCTCGCGGGGCATGGAGATGTACTCCCACCTGCACAGCGCGATCCAGTTCGCACTCGGCGGCGCCCGGTTCGGCATCAAGGTGATGCGCTGACGGGGAGTCCGCGCGCGAGCGGGTGAGCCTTGCGGCGCTCCGAGCCGCCGTGACGCGGCGGGCCCTCGCGGCGCGGAGAGCCCCCGCGAAGGGGAGAGCCCCCGCGACGGGGTGCCGTCGCGGGGGCTCGCGGTGGGATGACGGAGGGCCTGTCGGCCGCCCCGTTACTTCCAGGTGAGCTCCTTGCCCTTGCTCATGTACGGGTTGTTCCAGTACTGGGCGCCGGACACCTTCGTCTGCGCGGACGGGGCCAGCGCGATGGCGCACTCCTGCTGCGTCTGGCCGTTGGTGAAGCCCTTCGGCAGCGACTCCTCCTTGCACTTCTCGAACTTGCCGATGACCGACACGCCCTGCGCCTCGCTGCCGTCCCCGAGCAGGCCCTTCATGTGGCCGACCGAGGTGAACGACAGGTCCACGGTGCCGACGTTCTTGACCGTGTAGCGGACGTAGTAGGGGATCATCCCCTTGACCTTGTCGCCGAGGTTCAGCGGCGCCAGGTCGGCGGGGTTGCCCTGCTCGACGGCGGTGACGGTCAGGGCGATGGTGCCGCCCTTGGTGTTGCCGGAGTCGAACGGGACCGTCGCGGTCTCACCGATCTTGAAGGCCTGGCCGGGCTTCGCCACGGCACCCGCCGCGCCGCCCGCGCCGCCCGCGCCACCCGGGGCCTCGCTGTAGCCGCCCGCGGGAGAGCTGGCCGCGCCGCTCGGGGCCTCGCTGTAGCCGCCGGCCGAGGGGCTGGCCGGGGCGGCCGAGCTCGGAGCGGCCGCGCCCGTGTCCTCGTTCCCGTTCTTGCAGCCCGTCAGGGCCATGGTGCCGGCGACCGCGAGACCGACGGCGACCAGGGTGGACTTGCGCATGCTGATGCTGCTCACTTCTCTTCTCCCCCATGACTGTGCATCGTCAACGCGATGCCTGTGATCATCTTTGTAAGCGATGAATAAGTGCCTCTGCCAGTCCGGGAGTCGGTCGGCGACGGTCCTGTGACATGCCCAAGACATTCGAGGCCCTCCCGATACCCGGCTGCCGCCTTCGGCCTGCCGTCACGCCATTTCACGCCGTCACGCCGTCACGAGCGCATGCGCAGACCTCTCGGGGTGGCGTGGAAGCCGGCCGACTCCAGGGCGGGCCCCCAGGGGGACGTCAGGGAGGCGGCGGCGTTGATCCGCTCCACCGTGAGCGCCGGGACGGTGCCCGTACGGGAAGCCGAGGCGAGCGCCTCCAACGCGGCCGCCAGACGCGGGTCGGAGGCCTCCGGCCAGACCAACAGGGTCTTGCCGCCGCGCTCCAGATACAGCGTCAGCTCGCCGTCCACCAGGACCACCAGGGAGCCCGCCTTCCGGCCCGGCTTGTGGCTCGCCCCGGCCGGCGGCTCCGGCCAGGGCAGCGCCGCACCGTACGCGTTCGCCGGATCCGCGGCGGCCAGCACCACCGCCGCCAGCGGGGGCGGCGTGCGCTCGGCCGCGCGGAGCCGGTCCACCGCGCCGTCCATCGCGAACTGGGCCGCGCCCAGCCCCTCGACCACATAACCCCGCCGGGCCTGCCCGCTGTCCTCGAAGGCCGACAGGACGCGGTACACCGCGCTGAAGCCCCCTTCCACGCCCTCCGCCGCCACCGCGCCCCGCGTCACCACCCCGTGGCGGTCCAGCAGGGTGCGCGCCAGGGCGTGGGCGCGGTGCGTCGGGTCGGGGGCCTGGGACGGCAGCAGCGACCAGCGGCCCGAGACCGTGGGCGGGCCCGTACGGGACACGGTCGCGCTCAGCGTGCCGTACCGGCCGCGCGGCACCGTCCGCCGCGCCCGGTGGGCCGTCGAGCCCGCCGTGCGGCCCGAGCCCAGCAGGGAGCGCAGCGGGGCCAGCGTGTCGTTCGTGAGCCGGCCCGACCAGGCCAGATCCCAGACGGCCGAGGACAGGTCCAGGTCCGAGGCCTCGGGATGCCGGTCGCGGACCAGCTGGGTGAGCTGGCGGAAGAACAGCCCGTACCCGCCGGCCAGGGCGTCCAGCACCGCCTGGTGCAGCGGGGTCAGCTCCAGCGGGTGCGGCGGCGGCAGCAGCAGCGGGGCCGCCTCCGCCAGGTAGAGGGAGACCCAGCCGTCCTTGCCCGGCAGGGCCCCGGCGCCCGCCCACACCACCTCGCCGCTGGTCGTGAGCTCGTCCAGCAGGGCCGGTGAGTACCCCGTGACCCGCGACGGGAGGATCAGCCGCTCCAGCGCGGACGCCGGGACCGGCGCGCCCTGCAGCTGCTCGACCGCACGGGCCAGTCCGTCGATGCCGCGCAGGGCCCCGCCCAGGTGCTGCCACTGCGGCAGGAACGTGGCCAGCGAGGTCGGCGGTACGGGCTCCACCTCCTGCCGCAGCGCCGCCAGCGAACGCCGCCGGAGCCGGCGCAGCACCGCCGCGTCGCACCACTCCTGCCCGATGCCCGCCGGATGGAACTCGCCCTGCACCACCCGGCCCGCCGCCGCGAGCCGGTTCAGCGCGCCCTCGGTCACCGCCGGGCCCAGCCCGAAGCGCGCGGCCACGACGGCCGTGGTGAACGGCCCGTGGGTGCGCGCGTACCGGGCGAGCAGATCACCCAGGGGATCCTTGACCGGCTCGGTGAAGGCCTCCGGCACACCCACCGGCAGCGCCGTGCCCAGCGCGTCCCGCAGCCGGCCCGCGTCCTCGATCGCCGCCCAGTGGTCCGCGCCGCCGATCCGGACCCGGATCGCGCGCCGGGCCGCCGCCAGGCCCGGCGCCCAGCCCGGATCCGCGCCGCGCGCCGCCAGCTCCGCATCGGTCAGGGGCCCCAGCAGCCGCAGCAGATCGGCCACCGACTCGGCGTCCTTGGCCCGCCGCTCCTCGGTGAGCCACTGCAGCTCCCGCTCCAGCTCCTCCAGCACCTGCGCGTCGAGCAGCTCGCGCAGCTCCGCCTGTCCGAGCAGCTCGGCCAGCAGCCGGGAGTCCAGCGACAGCGCCGCCGCCCTGCGCTCGGCGAGCGGCGAGTCACCCTCGTACAGGAACTGGGCGACGTACCCGAAGAGCAGGGACCGCGCGAACGGCGACGGCTCCGCAGTGGTGACCTCCACCAGCCGGACCCGCCGCGCCTCGATGTCGCCCATCAGCTCGGTCAGCCCGGGCACGTCGAAGACGTCCTGCAGGCATTCCCGTACGGCTTCCAGCACGATCGGGAACGATCCGAACTCCGAGGCCACCTGCAGCAGTTGCGACGCGCGCTGCCGCTGCTGCCACAGCGGGGTCCGCTTGCCCGGACTGCGGCGCGGCAGCAGCAGGGCGCGGGCCGCGCACTCGCGGAAACGGGAGGCGAACAGGGCGGAACCGCCCACCTGGTCGGTGACGATCTGGTTGACGTCCCCGTGGTCGAAGGCGACGTCGGCCGCGCCCAGGGGGGCCTGCTCGTCGTCGAACTCGAAGGAGGCGGGAGCGGAGGGATCGTGGTCCAGCAGGTCCATCGACAGCAGGTCCGCATCCGGCAGGCGCAGCACGATCCCGTCGTCCGCATGCATCACCTGCGCGTCCATGCCGTACTTCTCGGCGAGCCGGGCGCCCAGCGCCAGCGCCCAGGGGGCGTGCACCTGCGCGCCGAACGGCGAATGCACCACGACCCGCCAGTCGCCCAGCTCGTCGCGGAAGCGCTCCACCACGATCGTCCGGTCGTCCGGCACGTGCCCGCACGCCTCGCGCTGCTCGCTCAGATACGCCAGCACGTTCTCCGCGGCCCAGGCGTCCAGGCCGGCCGCCAGCAGCCGCAGCCGCGCGTCCTCACCGGACAGACCGCCCAGCTCGCGCAGGAACGCACCGACCGCGCGGCCCAGTTCGAGCGGGCGGCCCAGCTGGTCGCCCTTCCAGAACGGCAGCCGGCCCGGCACCCCGGGGGCGGGCGTCACCAGGACCCGGTCGCGGGTGATGTCCTCGATCCGCCAGGAGGTGGTGCCCAGCGTGAAGACATCACCGACGCGGGACTCGTAGACCATCTCCTCATCGAGCTCGCCGACCCGGCCGCCGCCCTTCTTCGGGTCGGAGCCCGCCAGGAACACCCCGAACAGGCCCCGGTCCGGGATGGTGCCCCCGGAGGTGACCGCGAGCCGCTGGGCCCCCGGCCGCCCCGTGACCGTCCCCGCGACGCGGTCCCACACCACCCGCGGTCTCAGCTCGGCGAACGCGTCCGACGGATAGCGGCCCGCCAGCATGTCCAGCACCGCCGTGAACGCCGACTCGGGCAGCGCCGCGAACGGGGCCGCCCGCCGCACCAAGGCGAGCAGGTCGTCGAGCTGCCAGGTGTCCATCGCGGTCATCGCGACCAGCTGCTGCGCGAGCACGTCGAGCGGATTGGACGGAATGCGCAGGGACTCGATCGCACCGGTGCGCATCCGCTCGGTGACCACCGCCGCCTGCACCAGGTCGCCCCGGTACTTGGGGAACACCACCCCTGTGGAGACCGCGCCGACCTGGTGACCGGCCCGGCCCACCCGCTGCAGCCCCGAGGCCACCGAGGGCGGCGACTCCACCTGCACCACCAGGTCCACCGCGCCCATGTCGATGCCCAGCTCCAGGCTGGAAGTGGCGACCACGGCGGGCAGCCGGCCCGCCTTCAGGTCCTCCTCCACCAGGGCCCGCTGCTCCTTGGAGACCGAACCGTGGTGCGCGCGGGCCAGCAGCGGCGGCGCGCCGTGCGCGGCCCCCGACTGCGCCATGACCTCGGCCGGCGGCGCGCCCTCCGGCAGGCGCTCGCCCATCGCCCGCTCGTACCCGATCTCGTTCAGCCGGTTGCACAGCCGCTCCGCGAGACGGCGGGAATTGGCGAACACGATCGTCGAACGGTGCGACTGCACCAGATCCGCGATGCGCTCCTCCACATGCGGCCAGATCGACGGCTTGTCCCCGCCCTCCTTGCCCTCGCTCGCCGGGGAGCCGCCCAACTCGCCCATGTCCTGCACCGGGACGACCACCGAGAGGTCGAACTCCTTGGCGGACGGCGGCTGGACGATCTCCACCTTGCCGCGCGGCGCCAGGTACCGGGCCACCTCGTCCACCGGCCGGACCGTCGCCGACAGCCCGATCCGGCGGGCCGGGCGCGGCAGCAGCTCGTCCAACCGCTCCAGCGACAGCGCGAGGTGCGCCCCGCGCTTCGTGCCCGCGACGGCGTGGACCTCGTCCAGGATCACCGTCTCGATCCCGGAGAGCGCCTCGCGCGCCGACGACGTCAGCATCAGGAACAGCGACTCGGGCGTCGTGATCAGGATGTCCGGCGGACGGGTGGCCAGCGCCCGGCGCTCGGCGGGCGGGGTGTCGCCCGAACGGATCCCGACCCGGATCTCCGGCTCGGCCAGCCCCAGCCGCACCGACTCCTGGCGGATGCCCGTCAGCGGACTGCGCAGATTGCGCTCCACGTCCACGGCGAGGGCCTTCAGCGGAGACACGTACAGCACCCGGCAGCGCTTGCGCGGCTCGGCGGGCGGCGGGGTCGAGGCCAGCTGGTCGAGCGCGGCGAGGAACGCGGCCAGCGTCTTGCCGGAGCCGGTGGGCGCGACGACGAGCACGTCCGACCCCTCCGAGATGGCCCGCCAGGCGCCCTCCTGGGCGGAGGTCGGCCTGACGAAGGCCCCCGTGAACCAGGAGCGGGTCGCGGGGGAGAACGAATCGAGCGCGGAGCCGGACATGCCCCCATCGTGCACCCCGCCACTGACAACGGGCCGGACCTGGGGAAACACCCCCGCCGGGCGAGGCGCAGAATGGGGGGATGGGGACGGACGCGGACGAGGGACGCCGGGAGTGGGCCCGGCACTGGCAGTACCCGGAGCTGCCCGGCCTGGACCTGCTGCGCGCCCATTACGTACGCCACACCTTCCCGCGCCACGCCCACGACGGCTACGTCATCGCGGCCGTCACCAACGGCATCGAGGAGATCGGACTGCCCGGCCAGGTGCTGCGCGCCGGACCGGGCAGCGTGGTCCTCATCAACCCCGAGGTGGCGCACACCGCGCGCGCCGGAGTGCCCGAGGGCTGGGCGTACGCCACCCTCTACCCCTCCCGCGACCTGATCGCCGAGGTGGCCGCCGAGATCGGCACCCTGCGCGGCACGCCCGGCTTCACCGCCGACATGGTCGCCGACGCACAGGCCTCGCGGACCATCACCGAGGTCCACCGGGCCGCCGAGGCCGGCAACGCCCTGGCCGCCGACACGATGCTGCGGGGCGTGGTCGCCCGGATGCTGACCCGGCACGCGGCACCCCTGCCGGCCCGCACGGTCCGCGCCGCGGGCGGCGCCGACGCGGAGGCCGCCCGGGCGGTCCTGGAGGACCGCATGGCCGAGCCGCCCTCCCTGGAGCAGCTCGCGGCCCAACTGGGCACCAGCCCCTTCGCCCTCCTGCGGGCCTTCCGGGACCGCTACGGGATGCCGCCGCACACCTGGCTCACCGACGCCCGGGTCCGGCGGGCCCGCCTGCTCCTGGACGCGGGCACCCCGCCGGCGGAGGCGGCCGTGACGGTCGGCTTCACCGACCAGCCGCACCTGAACCGGCACTTCACCCGCATAGTGGGCGTCCCCCCGGGCGCCTACCGACGGGAGCGAGCCGGTCGGCCCCCGCCTTCGGCCACCCCCGGCTGCACACCGCGCGCAAGAACGTACAAGACCGCCCGACCGCGCCCCGCCTAGTTTCGGGGTGTGGGAGAGCAGATGATGATCGAAGAGCAGGACGTACGACGGACACCCGTGCCCGTCGCGCGGCCGCGGGCCGCCGTGGTCAGGGACGCGCTCGGGGTCGGAGTGGCCGTCGGGCTCTCCGGGTTCGCCTTCGGGGTGACCGCCGCCGGGGCCGGGATCAGCACCCTCCAGGCCTGCGTGCTCAGCCTGCTCGTCTTCACCGGCGCCTCCCAGTTCGCCCTGGTCGGCGCGCTGGCCGCGGGCGGCAACCCCTTCACCGCCGCCGCCGGGGCCTTCTTCCTCGGCACCCGGAACGCCTTCTACGGGCTCAGGCTGTCGCAGCTGCTCGCGCTGCCGCGCCCGGTACGGCCCCTCGCCGCGCACTGGGTGATCGACGAGACCGCCGCTGTCGCCCTCGCCCAGCCGGACCGCAGGTCGGCCCGGCTCGGCTTCGGCGTCACCGGCCTCGCCCTCTACGTGCTGTGGAACCTCACCACCCTGCTCGGCGCGCTCGGCGCCGAGGCCATCGGGGACACCGGCGCATGGGGGCTGGACGCCGCCGGGCCCGCCGTCTTCCTGGCCCTGCTCGCGCCGATGCTGAAGAGCTCCACCGAGCGGGCCGTCGCCGCCCTCGCGCTCGTCCTCGGACTCGGATTCCTGCCCGTGCTCCCCGCCGGGGTGCCCGTGCTGATCGCGGCCCTCGCCGCCCCCGTCGTGCTCTGGACGAAGGGACGCCGCTCGTGAACGGCATGAACGTGTGGATCGCCATCGGGATCACCGTCGTCGGCTGCTACGCCGTCAAGCTCGCCGGACTCCTCGTCCCCGCCGGAGCCCTGGAGCGGCCCCTGGTGCGCAAGCTCTCCGCGCTGCTGCCCGTCGCCCTGCTCGCCGCGCTCACCGCCCAGCAGACCTTCGCCACCGGGCACGAGCTCGTCCTCGACGCGCGGGCCGCCGGGCTCGCCGCCGCCGGACTCGCCCTGCTGTTGCGGGCACCGTTCCTGCTGGTGGTCGCCGCCGCCGTCGTCGTCACCGCGGGCGTCCGGGCGCTGGGCGGCTGACCGGCGCCGGCAGGCGCCCGTACGCCCGCAGCGTGAGCAGCGCCTCCAGCGTGGCGATCGGCCGCCGCTCCAGCGAGCTGCCCGGCGCCCAGGCCCTGCGGCGCACCGGCCAGCCTCCGTCCGGCTGCTGTTCGGCGGCCAGGAAGTCCAGCGAGCGGCGCACCTCCTCGTCGGTGAACCAGCCCCGCGCCAGGGACTCCGGCCGCCGGGCGTAGTCGTACGGGAACAGCCGCTCGCCCGGCGCGTAGCCGGGGGCGAGCGGGTACTCCTCGCACCGCCCCGGGTCCAGCACGGCCAGCCCCCGCTCGCGCACCAGCCGCCCGAGCCGGTCCGCGGCCGCCGCCGCGCGGGCCCGGTCGGGCGCGCCGTCCAGGAACGCCACCGCGCCCTGGAGCTCGTACGGATGCGTATGGCGCAGGCTCTCGACCCGGTCCCAGCAGAAGTCCGTGGCCCGGAAGAGCCACGCGTGCCAGACCCGGTTGCGGTGCAGCACCCCGACCACCGGGCCCGTGGTCAGCAGCTCGCCCGGCGGATCGTCGTGCACCGGGTGGTAGGGCGCCGCGGGGTAGCAGCGCGGCGCCGGGAAGGCCACCGGAAGCGCGCCCTCCGGGGTGGACACCCGGGTCAGGTGCCGGCAGAGCCGCTCGATGCGCTGTCCGGCGCACCGGCCCAGGCTGTCCAGCACGCGCAGCGCGTGCGCGGTGTGCAGGGGCTGGCTGAGCGGGCCGCGCAGATCCGGATCGAGCGCGTGGCCGTATCCGCCGTCGCCGTTCAGGTACGAGCCGAGGGCGGTGTCCACGGCGTCGGCGTCCCCGCCGAGGAAGTGGAACGCGAACCGCCGCTGCTCCAGGACCCGGGCCGTGAGCCAGATGAACTGCTCGGCGCGGGCCAGCGGAGTCGGTGAGGGCGGTGAGGTCGGGGAGGTCGGTGAGGGACCTTCGTCTCCGGGCATGCGTGCAACGTAGGACGCCGTGACGCGGAGCGGAGGGCCGAACGCGGCCGGTGCACTCTCCAGGGGCGGGATACTGGGGGCATGCGGTTGACGATTTTCTGGGAGCGGATGGCGGAGCACTTCGGCGAGGGCTACGCCGACTCCTTCGCGCGGGACCACGTCATGACGGAGCTCGGCGGCCGGACCGTCCACGAGGCGCTCGACGCGGGCTGGGAGACCAAGGACGTGTGGCGCGCCGTGTGCTCCGCGATGGACGTACCGGCCTCGCTGCGGTAGCGCTCCCGCCCGCGGGGTGGGTGCTCCGGCCCCCGGGCCGTACGGTGCGGGGGGCCCCGCGCCACAGGGGCAGGCGCCGGCCGTCGTACGCCGTGGGCCGGCGCCCCCGGCCAGTGGCCGGACGCGGGCGCCGGGCACCGCTTCGCGGTACCGGGCGCCGGTGGGACAGACTTGGCGGCGTGGCAGCCAGTGATGAGACGACGACCGATCCGACCGCCGATGCCCGGGACGCCCCGCCGCGCGAGCGGTCGACGGGTCCGGATCCCGATCCGACCGGGGCCGCCCCCGCCGCGGAGCCCCGCCGCCCCCGCGGCGACGGCCCGGCCGCCATCGGCCCGCAGCGCGGGCCCGGCGGGACCGGGGGACCTGGTGGTGCCGGGGACCCGGCCGGTGCCGAGCCGCAGGCTGCGCCCGCCGGGGCCGGGGCGCCGCCGACCGCTGCCGCGCCCGCCGGGGGCGACGCACGGATGCCGCGCTGGCTGCCCCGCGCGGTGGTCCTCGTACTGGCGCTCGTCGCCTGCTTCCAGCTCGGCAGCTGGGCCTTCCACCAGCTGATCGGGCTGCTCGTCAACATCCTGATCGCGTTCTTCCTCGCGCTCGCGATCGAACCCGCCGTCGCCCGGATGGCGTCCCGCGGCATGCGCCGCGGGTTCGCCACCTTCCTGGTGTTCCTCGGGGTGATCGTCGCGGCCGCCGGATTCCTCGCCCTGCTCGGCTCCATGCTGGCCGGGCAGATCGTCGAGATGGTCGAGGGCTTCCCCCGCTACCTCGACTCGGTGATCGACACGATCAACTCGACCTTCCGGACCGAGCTCTCCCGGCTGGAGATCCAGGAGAGCCTGCTGCGCTCCGACTGGCTGCGCAAGTACGTGCAGAACAGCGCGACCGGCGTGCTCGACGTGTCCGCCACCGTGCTCGGCGGACTCTTCAAGCTGCTGACGATCGGGCTCTTCTCCTTCTACTTCGCCGCCGACGGCCCGAGGCTGCGGCGCGCGCTGTGCTCCGTGCTGCCGCCCGCCAAGCAGTCCGAGGTGCTGCGGGCCTGGGAGATCGCCGTCGCCAAGACCGGCGGCTACCTCTACTCGCGCGGGCTGATGGCGCTGATCTCCGGCATTGCCCACTACATCGTGCTGGTGGTCCTCGGGGTGCCCTACGCGCCCGCGCTCGCGGTGTGGGTGGGGCTGGTCTCCCAGTTCATCCCCACCATCGGCACCTACCTGGCGGGCGCGCTGCCGATGCTGATCGCCTTCACCGTCAACCCCTGGTACGCGCTGTACGTCCTCGGGTTCGTGGTGATCTACCAGCAGTTCGAGAACTACGTGCTGCAGCCGAAGCTGACCTCGAGGACCGTCGACATCCACCCGGCCGTGGCCTTCGGATCGGTCATCGCGGGCACCGCCCTGCTGGGCGCGGTCGGGGCGCTCATCGCGATCCCGGCCGTCGCCACGCTGCAGGCCTTCCTCGGCGCGTACGTGAAGCGGTACGAGCTGACGGAGGGGGCGGCCGCCGCTACGGACCGTCCGCGCCGCCGAGTACGGATGCCAGGGCTTCGGTGACGGCCGTCTCGGCGTCGCCCTTGTCCAGGCCGAGGCCGCTGAGCGGGCCCTCGCCGTTCTCCTGCTCCAGCAGCGCGAGCAGGACGTGCTCGGTGCCGACGTAGGAGTGGCCCAGCCGCAGGGCCTCGCGGAAGGTGAGTTCCAGGGCCTTCTTCGCGGACGCGTCGAAGGGGATGAGGGCGGGAAGGTCCTCCTGGGCCGGAGGCAGTGCGGCCGTCGCGGCGGCGCGCACGTCCTCCTCCGCGACGCCCTGGGCGCGCAGGGCGAGGGCCGCGAGGCCCTCGGGCTCGGCGAGCAGGCCCAGGATCAGGTGCGCGGTGCCGATCTCGGGGCTGCCGGCGGCGCGGGCCTCGTTCTGCGCGGTCACGACGACGTTGCGGGCGCGGGGGGTGAAGCGGCCGAAGCCCGCGTTCGGGTCGAGGGCGGCGTCGCCCTCCTTGTCGGCCTTGGGGACGAAGCGCTTCTGGGCGGCCTGGCGGGTGACGCCCATGCTGCGGCCGATGTCGGTCCAGGACGCGCCGGAGCGGCGGGCCTGGTCCACGAAGTGGCCGATGAGGTGGTCGGCGACCTCCCCGAGCGCCTCAGCGGCCACGACGGCGTCGCTGAGCTGCTCCAGGGGGTCGGTGTGGACCTTGTTGATGGCCGCGATCAGATCGTCGAGGCGTACCGGATTGGTCATGCGAACGGGTTCCACCGAAGGGTTCGTCATGAGTGCAACCGTAGGTTGACAGTCGAAGGACTGTCAACCTCTGGTTGTCACTTGGGGGTGGGGTGCGGTTACGAGCCCGCCCCGCCCGCCTTCGAGAACTTCTCCCACTGGGCCGCGACCACTTCCTCCGGCACTCCGCCGAAGTCCTTCGTGTCGATGACGTCCGACCGGAAGGAAACGGTCACCGGCCCGGAGCGGATCACCGTCAGGTAGTCGTGGAGCGAGATGCCCCCGTCCTTCACGTCCTGCGTCACGATGCGGTAGGCGAGCGCCTCGTCGCCCAGCGCGGGAGCCCTGACCGGCTCCACCCGAAGGACCTTCGCCGTCGCGAGCCCGCGCTCCTCCGTGTACCCGCCCGCGCACCGGCGGCCCGCCTCGGCCAGGTCCTTCATCGCCGAGGCCGCGCCGCCGCCCTGGTACGAGCGCAGCAGGATCTCGGTCCCGACCGACTGCCATTCGCCGGGCACCGCGGTCCTGGCGTAGGCCTGGGCCGTGTGGCCCGCCCTGCCGAGCGCGGTCAGCGGCTGGCAGACCGCCGGCTGTGCGTCGTACAGCTCGCTCATCGGCTCGTCCAGGACCGGCTCCGAGGCCTGGTACCGGCCCGCCTTCTCGCCGGCGGTGAGCACCATGGCCTTCAGCCGCTCCGCGCCCGGGCCGCCGGACTCGCCCGGTCCTCCGGGCCCGCCGGCGGTCGCGGGCGCGCTCGTGGGCGCCGTCGTGACCTTGGCCTCCCCGTCCGCCCCGGTGCTGCCGCCGCATGCCACGGCCCCGGCCAGCACCGCCGCCGTGCCGAGCGCGACCGCCGCCCTTCGGCGCGTCCTCCCGCCCTCCATCACCCTGTTCACGTACTGCCGTCCCCCTCAAGAGCGATTCGGACCCACGATTGTGCGTGACGTATCGCGGCTGCGGGCATCCGGGTGCCCGCGGTGCCATGCTGAAACCGGACACGGAGGGCCGAGATGGGGTTCTACACGGACCGGATCCTGCCGCGGATCATCAACCTCGCGTGCGGGGCCAGGCAGGCGCGGCCGCTGCGGCGGCGGGTGTGCGCGGGCCTGCGGGGCGAGGTCGTCGAGATCGGATTCGGCTCGGGGCACAACGTCCCGTTCTATCCGCCGGAGGTGACGGGCGTGGCCGCCGTCGAACCCTCCGACCTCGGGTGGAAGCTGGCCGCGGGCCGGGTGAGGGCCTCGCGGATCCCGGTGCGGCGGGCCGGACTCGACGGGCAGTCACTTCCCTTCGAGGACGACACCTTCGACACCGCCCTGTGCACCTGGACCCTGTGCACCGTCCCCGACCCGGGAGCGGCCCTGCGGGAGTTGAGGCGCGTACTGAAGCCGGGAGGGACCCTGCACTTCGTCGAGCACGGCCTCGCCCCGGAGGGGGACCCGAAGGTGCGCCGCCGACAGCGCCGGCTCGAACCGCTCAACAAGCGGCTCCTCGGCGGATGTCACCTCACCCGGCCCACCGTCGACCTGCTGACCGCGGCGGGGTTCACCGTCACGGCGCTCGACGTCTTCTACGAGGAGGGCGCGCCGAAACCCCTGGGCGCGGCCTCCCTGGGAACCGCCCTCTCCCGATGACCGCCGGGCTTCCGGTGCCGGGCGCTCAGAGCATCCGCACCTCGGCCTCCGGGAGCTTGGCCCACCAGTGGTGGTAGCGGCCGTAGACCGCCGGCTCGCGGCCGCCGAGGAAGGCCGTCAGGGACCGGGCCTCCTCGGCCAGCCCCTCCCAGACGGCGGCCGGGAGGGGGCGGAACGCCGTGGCCTCGACGCCGCGGTCCGTCGCGCGCCACACGCCCGCGACGCGGCCGTCCACCAGCAGGGTGGGCAGCACGTCGCCGTTGCGCCGGATCACGAGCGGGCGGTACTCCGGGGGTATCACCCGGCTTCGGTCGGCGTAGGCCAGCAGGACGCTGTCCCACATGGCCATGAGCCGGGGCGGGGCGGGGGTCCCGGCGGGCGGCCGGGAGGCGCCCGGGAGGTCGTACAGCGTCACGCCGTCCGGCCCGCGGAGCTCCTCGACGGCACCGTCCAGCACCCGGAGCGCCTCCCGGACGGGCCCCCGCCCCACCATGGCGAACTGCGCCACGTCCGCGACGGAGGCGGGTCCGAACCCCGCCAGATACCGCAGGACCAGGGTCCGGAGGGCGTACGGGTCCACGGCCCGGCCCGCGGGAACCTCCGCCGGGCAGCCTTCGCCGGGTCCCGCCGCGACGAAGGACGGGCGGTGGCCGAATGACCACGGCGGGCCCGTCGGGGCGTGGTGCAGCGGCGCGTAGCCCTTCAGTCCCCACCAGGCCGCGTCCCGCCGCTCCGGGCCGACCCGCTCCCCGGTCCACGCCTGCATCTGCGCGGAGGTCCGCGGCCGCTCCGCGAAGGCCAGCAGGTCCGGGAGGAGCGCCTCGGCGTCGGCGGGGGTCAGCCCCGCGGCGGCGAAGCGGCCGCCGAGCCGGGAGGCGTACAGGGTGGGCCGCACCGCGGCGCGGAAGGCCGGGTAGTCCTCGGCGTGCACGGCGTGCAGCGTGATCCGCATCAGGGTCGCCTTGACCGCCGAGCGCCCGGAGAAGGCGGCGTCGAGCTCGGCGGGGGCGAACCCGGCGAGCCTGTTCCACAGGGCGACGTACGGCGAGGCGGGGTGCTGGGCCTGGAGGGCGACCACGCGCCGCAGGCCGTCGGGAACGGTCAGCGGCCGGCGTTCCAGCAGGAGCTGGCGGCTGAGGGTGGCCCGGTTGAGTTCGCGCTCACTGATGATCACAGGCCTGGATTCTGCCCCGCGGCGCCGTGCGCCGGTGCGGGCGTGACTCGCTTGACAGGGAAATCGAACATCCATTCTGATGGGTTGTCCACAGCCGAACCGGTCGTGGAGGCGCATTGTCAGTGGCAGGCATTAGCGTCAATGGCGTGAAGCGATCGACTCAAGCAAACCGGGTGGAACCCATGGCAGGCACCGACCGCGAGAAGGCTCTCGACGCCGCGCTCGCACAGATTGAACGGCAATTCGGCAAGGGTGCGGTCATGCGCCTCGGCGACAAGCCGAACGACCCCATCGAGGTCATCCCCACCGGGTCGACCGCGCTGGACATCGCGCTCGGCGTCGGCGGGCTGCCCCGCGGCCGCGTCATCGAGGTGTACGGCCCGGAGTCCTCCGGTAAGACGACCCTGACCCTGCACGCCGTGGCCAACGCGCAGAAGGCCGGCGGCACCGTCGCCTTCGTGGACGCCGAGCACGCGCTCGACCCGGAGTACGCGAAGGCCCTCGGCGTCGACACCGACAACCTCATCCTGTCGCAGCCGGACACCGGCGAGCAGGCGCTGGAGATCGTGGACATGCTCGTCCGCTCCGGCGCCCTCGACCTGATCGTCATCGACTCCGTGGCGGCCCTCGTGCCGCGCGCCGAGATCGAGGGTGAGATGGGTGACTCGCACGTGGGTCTCCAGGCCCGACTGATGAGCCAGGCGCTCCGGAAGATCACCGGTGCGCTCAACCAGTCCAAGACCACCGCGATCTTCATCAACCAGCTCCGCGAGAAGATCGGTGTGATGTTCGGCTCGCCCGAGACCACGACCGGTGGCCGCGCGCTGAAGTTCTACGCCTCGGTGCGCATTGACATCCGCCGCATCGAGACCCTGAAGGACGGCACGGAGGCGGTCGGTAACCGCACCCGCTGCAAGGTCGTCAAGAACAAGGTCGCGCCGCCCTTCAAGCAGGCCGAGTTCGACATCCTCTACGGCCAGGGCATCAGCCGCGAGGGCGGTCTGATCGACATGGGCGTGGAGCACGGCTTCATCCGCAAGGCCGGCGCCTGGTACACGTACGAGGGCGACCAGCTCGGCCAGGGCAAGGAGAACGCCCGCAACTTCCTCAAGGACAACCCGGACCTCGCCAACGAGATCGAGCGGAAGATCAAGGAGAAGCTGGGCGTCGGCGTGCGCAAGGACGCCGCGGACGGCGCGGGTGACGAGGCGGCCGCAGCGCCGGCCGACGCCTCGACGGCCGTGCCCGCACCGGCGACGAAGGCCAAGACGACGGCCAAGGCCGCCGCGTCCAAGAGCTGACCCGTGCAGGAGCAGGAAAGGGGCGGCGGGAGCCGGGGCGGCCGTGAGGGCCGCCAGGAGCTGCCGCCCCAGAGTCCCGAGGAGCAGGCGCGGGCCATCTGCCTGCGTCTGCTCACCGGGAGCGCGCGCACCAGGCGCCAGCTCGCGGACGCCCTGCACAAGCGGGGCATCCCCGAGGAGGTGTCGCAGGAGGTCCTCTCCCGGTACGAGGAGGTGGGCCTGATCGACGACGCCGCCTTCGCCGGGGCCTGGGTCGAGTCCCGGCACCGCGGCCGGGGACTGGCGCGCCGCGCGCTCGCCCAGGAGCTCCGCACCAAGGGGGTGCACGCCACCCTCGTCGAGGAGGCCCTGGAGCAGCTGGACTCCGACCAGGAGGAGGAAACCGCCCGGGAGCTCGTGGAGCGCAAGCTCCGCGCCACCCGGGGGCTGGACCGCGACAAGCGGATCCGGCGCCTCGCCGGGATGCTCGCCCGCAAGGGGTACCCGGAGGGCATGGCCCTGCGGGTGGTCCGCCGCGCCCTGGAGGCGGAAGGCCAGGACCCCGACGACGCCGACGGCCTCGGGTATCCGGGAGAGTGAGCCGGTGCGCCCGGGGTGGGGGTAGCCCCCGGGTGCGGACGCCGGAGTACACCAATGTCAGGAGGCGTGCCCGGCGCCAGAGTTGACCGCATGATGCTGCGTTACGCCCTCCAGACCATCAGGGACCGCAAAGCCGGATTCCTCGGCGCCTTCGTCGCGCTCCTCTGCGCGGCCGCCCTCGTCACCGCCTGCGGCACCCTCCTGGAAACGGGACTCCGCGGAAAGATCGGCACCGAGCGCTACGCGGCGACGCCGGTCCTCGTCTCCGCCGACCAGAACGTCCACGAGACCACGGTCAAGGAGAAGAAGGGCAAGACGAAGACGAAGCACAAGGCGAAGCCCGTCGCCGAGCGGGCCTGGCTCCCCGCCACCACCCTGGACACGGTCCGCGCCGTGCCCGGAGTCGGGCGGGCCGTGCCCGAGCTCACCTTCCAGGCCGTCCCGCTCGTCAAGACCGCCGGCGAGCCGAAGCCCTCGTACGGGCACGCCTGGACCTCGGCCGCGCTCACCCCCTTCACGCTCGTGGAGGGCCGCGCTCCCCAGGGCGGCGGCGAGGTCGTCGTCGACCGCGCGCTGGCCGCCCGGGCCGGACTGAAGGCCGGCTCGCAGCTGACCGTGCAGGCGACCGGAGAGCCGAAGACCTACCAGGTCAGCGGAATCGCGCAGAGCGCACACGGGGACCTGGTCCGGCAGAGCGCCCTCTTCTTCGGTGACACCGAGGCCCAGCGGCTCGCCGCCCGTGACGCCGGACGGATCAGCGCCGTCGGGATCCTGCCCGCCCCCGGTGTGAACACCGCCGAGCTGGCCGGACGGGTCGAGCAGGCCCTGCGGGGGACCGGTGCGCAGGTGAGCACCGGGGACGAGCGCGGCCCCGTGGAGTTCCTCGACGCCGCCGGAGCCCGCGTCAAGCTGGTCTCCATGGGCGGCGCGATGGGCGGCACCTCGCTCCTCGTCGCGATCCTCGTCGTCGTCGGCACCTTCGCCCTCTCCGTCCAGCAGCGCTACCGCGAACTCGCCCTCCTGCGGGCCATCGCCGCCACCCCCCGCCAGCTGCGGCGGCTGATCGGACGCGAGGCCCTGCTCGTCGGCCTGGCCGCGGGCATCGCCGGAGCCTTCGCCGGACTGCCGCTCGCCGCCTGGCTGCACGGCCGGTTCGTCGACAGCGGGGTCGTTCCCGCGTCGCTGGAGCGCACCGCCGGGATCTTCCCGATGTTCGCCGCCGTCGCGGCGAGCCTGCTCGGCGCCTGGGCCGCCGCACGCGTCACCGGACGGCGCATCGCCCGGATCCGCCCCGCCGAAGCACTCGCCGAAGCCGCCGTCGAGACCGCGCGGCCGCACCGGCTCCGCACCGCCTTCGGGCTGCTCCTGCTGGCCGGCGGCGCCGTGCTGGTCGTCGTGCTCGGCTCGTTGCGCACCGAGCCGGCCTCCACCCCGGTGACCTTCCTGGCCGTGGTGGTCCTGGCCGGGGCGGTCTCCCTGCTCGGGCCGCTGCTCGTACGAGGCGCCACGGCGCTGCTCGCCGGTCCGCTGCGGCTGGCCGGGGCGGGCGGCCACCTGGCGGGCGCGAACCTGCGCGGCAACGCCACCCGCATGGCGTCCGCCGTCACCCCGCTCGCCCTGCTGGTCGGCATGACCTGCACCGTGCTCTTCATCACCCCGACCCTCGGGGACGCGGCCCGGACGCAGGCCCGCGAGGGCATCCGCGCCGACTGGATGCTGGCGGCGCAGGGCCCGGGAGTCACCCCGGAGGCAGCCGAAACGATCCGCCGTACGCCCGGCGTCACGGCGGCCACCGAGATCGTCCACACCTCCGTCCGGGTGGGCCTGGCGAAGTACGCCGCCCAGGGCGTGACACCGGCGGGCCTGACCCGGACCTGGGACCCCGCGGTCACCGGCGGCAGCCTGGCCGGCTTCGGTGAGGGCGACGCGGCGGTGAGCGAACTCGCCGCCGACCAGCTCGGCCTGAAGCCGGGCAGCCCGCTGGAGCTGACGCTCGGCGACGGGACCCCGGTCACGCTGAAGGTCGCCGCCGTGTACGCGCGGGGATTGGGCTTCGGGGATCTGACGCTGCCGCACGGCCTGGTCGCCGCGCACGTCGACAACCCGCTCGCGAGCAATGTGCTGGTGGCGACGGAACCGGGGTCGGGCGCGGGGCGCGAGCGGCTCGCCGCGGCGGTGAAGGGGTTCCCGGGGGTGGCCGTGCTGTCCGCGGCGGACGCCGACGCGGCCCGGGCCGAGCGGCAGGACGCCGGGGCGGAGATCAACCTGCTGGCGATGGGGCTGGTGCTGGCCTTCACCGCGATCGCGGTGGTCAACACCCTCGCGATGTCCACCGCCGAGCGGGTGCGGGAGTTCGCGATGCTGAGGCTCGCGGGGGCGAAGCGGCGGCAGGTGCTGCGGATGCTGCGTGCGGAGGCCGTCTCCGTCCTGCTGATCGGGGCGGTGCTGGGGTCGGGGATCGCGCTGGCCGTGCTGACCGCGTTCAGCGTGGGCATGACGGGCGTGGCCGCGCCGGCGGTGCTGCCGGTGGCGTACGCGGTGGTGGTGGGGGTGGCGGGGCTACTGGCCCTCGCGGCCACTTCCCTCCCGGGGAGGGTGGCGCTCCGGGTCCGGCCGGTGGACGTGGCCACGGCCAAGGCGTAGCCCGCCCGGGGCCCGCGCCGCTGCCGGGAGCTCCGCCCCCGGACCCGCGGTCCTCAAACGCCGCACGGGCCGGTATGTGCCTCCGGCGGCGCCTCAAACGTCGGCGGGGCTGAAATTTCCAGCCCCGCCGGCGTTTGAGGCGCGGGGTCCGGGGCGGAGCCCCAGGATCTTTCAGCCCGTCCGGCGTCTGAGGTCCGGATCCGGGCAGCGCCCGGGGAACGGTGGAAGGGCGGGTGGGGGCCGGCTCCGCGCAGCGGCCCGAACCGCCGTCGGGCAGGCTCCGTCGGGCGCGCCCCGCCCGGAGGGGCCGTCAGGGAGGCGACACCGGCAGGCCCGCCGCACGCCAGGCCTGGAAGCCGCCCGCGAGGTCCGTCGCACGGCGCAGCCCCAGCGCGTGGAGCGAAACCGCCGCGAGGCTCGACGCGTAGCCCTCGTTGCAGATCACGATCACCTGGAGGTCGTGCCCCGTCGCCTCGGCCGCGCGATGGCTGCCCTGCGGGTCCAGCCGCCACTCCAGCTCGTTGCGCTCCACCACCAGCGCCCCGGGGATCAGCCCGTCCCGCTCGCGCAGCGCCTGGTAGCGGATGTCCACGAGGAGGGCGCCCGCGCGGGAGGCCTCGTACGCCTCCCGCGCGTCGACGCGGGTGTAGCCCGAGCGGACCCGCTCCAGCAGCTCGTCGATGCCGACCGGGGCGCTCACTGCCAGTCCCCCGGGCGCTCGACGTGCTCCAGGTGCAGCACCGGGCCGCTGCGGCTGTAGCGGCGGATCAGCGGGAGCGGCGGGTAGTACGCGTGCACAGAGATGGCGTGCTCGGTCGCGGACTCGTTCAGGACCTCGTGCACGTGGTGCTCCCCGAACGCCCGCCCGGCGCCCGCGCCCAGCCGCCGGCTGCGGTCCACGCCGGAGGCGAGGTGCAGGGACTGCCAGCCCTCCGAGGGGAGCCGCACGGACAGCGAGTGCTCGGTGAGCCGGCCCCGCGCGGTCGCGAACGCGCCCCGCGACTCGGCGTGGTCGTGCCAGCCGGTGCCGGTGCCGGGCGGCCAGCCGATCAGCCACGCCTCGCTGCCGCCCGGCCCGTCCAGCCGGATCCAGGTCCGGCCCTCGGGGTCGAGGGGGAGCGCGGCGACGGCGTCCGGGTCGGCCGCGGTGCGCAGCGCGAACGCGAGCAGCTCGGCGGCCGTGGGCCCCGCCGCGGGCGACGCGGCCGGGTCGACGGTGGTGGCAGGGGAGAACGCGGGTGCAGACATGGAGGTTGACCGTTCCTGGGTTCGCGGAAGTGCGCGGCGGCCGGCGGACGGCACGGGGCGCGCAGGGGCGTAAGGGCGAATCAGCAGGAAGGGCGACACACGCAGCCCGCATAGCGGAGCAGGTCCATATGGACCCTCCGCCACAGGCGTACGTCGTTGCCGGTCATTCCGCGAGTGAACCACGCGGTCCCGGAAACGGTCAATCGATCACGGATGTCGGTGTCGTGGCGGGAGCCGGCGCCGGTGGGGACGCGGGCCGCGCCGCGGGCGCGCCCGCCCGGACCGCGTCCGCCGCCTCGTACAGCTCCGCCGGGCGGACCCCCGCGAAGGTCGCGGCCAGGTGCCCGTCCGGACGTACGAGGAGCACGGTGTGCGCCGGAGCCCCCGGGTAGCCGTCCGCGACCACCAGATCGGTACGGACCGGCAGGGCGCTCACCGCCGCGGCGAGCCGGGGCATCAGCCCGGCCCCCAGCCAGTGGCGGCGGTCCCAGACCCCGGTGCCGGGAGCGACCAGCACCACCAGCAGCCTGCCCTGCCCCAGCAGGTCGCGCAGCGGCACCGTCGAGCCGTCGGGCGCGGTCACCGGGACGTCGGCCACCTGGCCCCCCGGCTCCGTGGCCGTCGGGACCTCCCGGACGGCCATCGGCGGGGCGTACGTCGGCTCCGCGCCCAGCGGCCCCCGCCCCAGGTGGCCGTCGGTGAGCAGGGTTTCCGCGGAACGCGCGGCCCCGGGCAGGTAGGTGCGCAGCGCGCCGCCCGCCCGCAGTGTGGGCATCGCCTGGTCGGCGGCGCGCAGCCGGGCCGCGACCGCCGTGCGCCGCTCGCCCTCGTAGCTGTCGAGGAGTTCCTCGGAGGCGCCCTGGTGCCAGGCCAGTGACAGCTTCCAGGCCAGGTTCTCCGCGTCCCGCAGCCCCTCCTCGACGCCCTGGGTGCCGAGCGCGCCCAGCAGGTGCGCGGCGTCCCCGGCGAGGAAGGCGCGGCCGTCGCGCCAGCGCCGGGCGAGGCGGTGGTGCAGGGTGTGGACGCCCGTGTCGAGGAGGTCGTACGGGGGAGTGGTGCCCCCGCACCACACCGCGAGGGTGTCCCGGATCAGGGTCACCAGGGCGTCGGGGGTGACGAGGTCGCCGCGGGCCGGGAGCAGCCAGTCCAGCCGCCACACCCCGTCGGCCAGTGGACGCGAGGTGACCTCGGCGGGGCCGGAGGGCGGATTGCGGTGCAGCAAGGCCTCGCCGGGCCAGGGCAGTTCGGTGCGCAGCGCGGCCACGGCGTGCCGTTCCACGGCGGTGCGGCCGGGGAAGCGGATGCCGAGCAGTTTGCGGACGGTGGAGCGGGCGCCGTCGCAGCCGACCAGGTAACTCCCGCGCCACCACGTGGTCTCGGCGCCCCGGGTGTGGGCGGTGATCCCGCGCTCGTCCTGTTCCAGCGAGTCCAGTTTGCTGTCGGTGACCAGTTGGACGAGGGGGTGCGCGGCGGCGCGGTCGCGCAGTCCGCGCGTGAGGGCGTGCTGCGGGACGTGCAGCGGCGCCGGGTGCTCCTCGAAGGTGATCCGCTGGGCGGGCCGGCCGCGGCGCACGGTGCGCCAGGCGGCGTAGTACGCCCCTTCGTCGCGCAGCGTCGTGCAGCCCAGCCGGTGCGCCATCGCGGCGGTGTCGGCGTGCAGGACGACCGTGCGGGCGGGGCGGATCTCCTCCTTGCCGGGGCCTTCGTCGAGCACGACGGAGGGCACGCCCTGGCCGGCCAGGGCGAGGGCCAGTGACAGCCCGACGGGGCCCGCGCCGACGACGATCACCGGGTCCATGATGTGGCTCCCGGTGTCCGGTATGTGATCACAGAACGTATGCAACCCACTGGAGGTGCCTGCGTCAAGTGACACAGGTCGGGACAACGCCGTGTGGTGCGGCGGATGACTCCCGCCGCACCACACATGTCACGCCAGTGTACTGACCGGGCGTCAGGGAGCCTTGCCCACGCCCGCCGCGCCGCCCGCGTCGACCTCGGCCACGTCGGCCTCGACCACGGCGCCCGTGCCCTTCTTCGACTGCCGCAGCCGCTTCTCGAGCCACGAGGCCAGGGTGGTGAGGGTGAAGTTCACCGCGATGTAGATCAGGGCGATCACGACCATGGTCGCGATGGTGTTGCTGTAGTTCGCCGAGATCTGCCGGTTCATCGACATCAGGTCGGCGAAGCCGAGGAAGGCACCGCCGAGCGCGGTGTCCTTGAGGATCACCACGAGCTGGCTGACCAGGGCGGGCAGCATCGCCGTGACGGCCTGCGGGACCAGGACGTACGTCATGATCTGGCCCTTGCGCATGCCGATCGCCTTGGCCGCGTCGGTCTGGCCGCGGGGCAGCGACAGGATGCCGGCCCGGACGATCTCGGCGATGACCGCGGCGTTGTACAGGACCAGGCCGGTGACCACCGCGTACAGGGGCCGCAGATCGGAGCTGACGGTGCCGAGCATGACGTACAGCGCGGAGCTGAAGATCATCAGGATCAGGACCGGGATGGCGCGGAAGAACTCCACGACCGTGCCGACCGGGACGCGGACCCACGCGTGGTCCGAGAGCCGGGCGATGCCGAGGAGCGCGCCGAGCGGCAGCGCGATCACCATGGCGATCAGGCCGGCCTTGAGGGTCTCACCGAGGCCGGGCAGCAGGAACGTGGTCCAGATCTCGCTGTCGGTGACGAACGGGCTCCACTTGTCGGCCGCGAGCTGGCCCTTCTCGGCCATCAGGCTCAGGGCCCACCACAGGACCAGCCCGATGATCACCACGAAGGCGGCGGTGTAGATCCAGTTGCGGACCTTGGCCCTGGGGCCGGGGGTGTCGTACAGAACGGAGGTCATCGCTTCACCGCCACTCGCTTGGCCACCCAGCCCAGCAGGAGGCCGGTGGGCAGGGTCAGCACGACGAAGCCGAAGGCGAAGACAGCGAAGACCGCGAAGATCGCGTCCGCCTCGTTCTCCAGCATTTCCTTCATCAGCAGGGCCGCCTCGGCCACGCCGATGGTCGCCGCCACCGTGGTGTTCTTGGTGAGGGCGATCAGTACGTTGGCGAGCGGTCCGACGACCGCCCGGAACGCCTGGGGGAGCACGATCAGCGTAAGGACCTGGAAGAAGCTCAGCCCCAGCGCGCGGGCGGCCTCGGCCTGGCCCACGGGCACGGTGTTGATGCCCGAGCGCAGCGCCTCGCAGACGAACGTGCCGGTGTAGGCGATCAGGCCCAGGATCGCGAGGCGGAAGCCGGTCTCCTTGAAGGTGTCGCCGCCGAGATTGATGCCCAGGGTCTGGCTCAGGCCCAGTGAGCAGCCGAGGACCAGCAGGGTCAGTGGCGTGTTGCGCACGGTGTTGACGTACGCGGTGCCGAAGGCCCGCATCAGCGGGACCGGACTGACCCGCATCCCGGCCAGCATCACCCCCCAGATAAGGGACCCGACGGCCGAGTAGAGGGTGAGCTGAACCGTCACCCAGAAGGCTCCGAGCACGTCGTACTGCCCGGACTCAAGAAAATCGAACACGATGCCCTGCGCTCTCCCCAGGATGGCCGGTGAGGGGCGCCGCCGCCCGTGACAGGCGGGCGGCGACGCCCCTCACCGATGAATCAGCTGCCTTCGGTGATCTGCGGGGCGGGCTCGGCCTTGTAGCCGGCCGGGCCGAGGTTCGCGTCCACGGCCTTCTGCCAGGCGCCGTCCGCGACCATCTTCTTGAGGGCGGCGTTGACCTTGGTCTGGAGCTCGGTGTCGCCCTTCTTCAGGCCGATGCCGTAGGGCTCGTTGCTGAGCTTCAGGCCGACGAGCTTGAACTTGCCCTTGTTCTTCTCCTGCGCGGCGTAGCCGGCCAGGATCGAGTCGTCGGTGGTCAGCGCGTCCACGGACTTGTTCTCCAGGCCGGTCAGGCACTCGGAGTAACCGGGGAGCTGCTGCAGGTCGGCCTCGGGGGCCAGCTTGGTCTTGACGTTCTGCGCCGAGGTGGAGCCGGTGACCGAGCAGAGCTTCTTCTTGTTGAGGTCCTCGGCCTTGGTGATCGAGGTGTCGTCGGCGCGGACCAGCAGGTCCTGGTGGGCCAGGAAGTACGGGCCGGCGAAGTCGACCGACGCCTTGCGCTTGTCGTTGATCGTGTAGGTCCCGACGACCAGCTTCACGTCGCCGTTCTTGATCAGGTTCTCGCGCTCGGCGCTGACGGCCTGCTTGAACTCGATCTGGTCGGGCTCGTAGCCGAGCTCCTTGGCCACGTACCTCGCCACGTCGACGTCGAAGCCGGTGAACTTGCCGTCCGGGGTCTTGAGGCCCATGCCCGGCTGGTCGTACTTGATGCCGATGACGATCTTGTCCTTCTTGGCGCCACCGGACGCCCCGCCGTCACTGGCGGCCTTGTCGCTGCCGCCGCCGCAGGCGGTCGCGGTCAGGGCGAGAGCGACGGCTGCGGCCGCGGCCGCAACGGCCTTGGAAATCTTCATGTGAACTTCCCTCGGATGAGACGTTGTTGAACGACGAGCGACGCGAACGGCGCATGACGGCCGGTCAGGATCTGTTCCGGCAGGGATCCGCCTAGGGATGCCTACCAGAGAAGACCCTCAGTGGTGCAGGATCTTGGACAGGAAGTCCTTGGCCCGGTCGCTGCGGGGGTTGCTGAAGAACTGCTCGGGCGCGGCCTCTTCGACGATCTTTCCGTCCGCCATGAAGACGACGCGGTTGGCCGCAGAGCGGGCGAAGCCCATCTCGTGCGTGACGACGACCATCGTCATCCCCTCCCGGGCGAGCTGCTGCATGGCCTCCAGCACCTCGTTGATCATTTCCGGGTCGAGCGCCGAGGTCGGCTCGTCGAACAGCATCACCTTCGGCTCCATGGCGAGCGCGCGGGCGATCGCCACGCGCTGCTGCTGGCCACCCGAAAGCTGCGCCGGGAACTTGTCGGCCTGCGAGCCGACACCCACGCGGTCCAGCAGCTCACGGGCCTTCTTCTCGGCCTCGGGCGCCTTGGTCTTGCGCACCTTCATTTGACCGAGCATCACGTTCTGCAGCACCGTCTTGTGCGCGAACAGGTTGAACGACTGGAAGACCATGCCGACGTCGGCACGCAGCCTGGCCAGCTCCTTGCCCTCCGACGGAAGTTCCTTGCCGTCCAGGGTGATGGTGCCGGAGTCGATCGTCTCCAGGCGGTTGATGGTCCGGCACAGCGTGGACTTGCCCGATCCCGAAGGACCGATCACCACGACGACCTCACCGCGGGCAATGCTCAGATCGATGTCCTGAAGCACGTGCAGCGCGCCGAAGTGCTTGTTGACGTTGCTCAGTACGACCAGGTCGTCCGCGGCGCCGGCCGCGTCCTGCACGTCCTTGGCCACTGATACTCCGCTCATCGGCTTCTTGCTCCGTCCTCCTCGGTTGGCAGGACAGTAGTGACGTCTTGAGCACACCGTCATCACATCTGAGGGAGAATTGAGCATAACGATCCGGCCTCGCACGGATACGCTCCGTGTGCCGCACCGGCGTGGCCCGTGATGGGCTCGTACCGGGTGGATAACGGAAGGCGCGCCGGAGCGGAACCCCCTTGACGCGGGCCTCCGCGTCCGCATGGGATGCAGGGTGGCCCTCACGGAACGTGAAGATCGAGAGAAGGAGAGGGGGACGCCATGAGACTGCTGCTCGTCGAGGACGACGACCACGTCGCCGCCGCCCTGTCCGCGATCCTCGCCCGGCACGGCTTCAAGGTCACCCATGCCCGCAACGGCGAGGAGGCCCTGCAGGCGCTGCTGCCCGCCGGTGCCCCGCCCTTCGGCGTCGTCCTGCTCGACCTCGGCCTGCCCGACCAGGACGGCTACGAGGTCTGCGGCAAGATCCGCAAGCGCACCTCGACGCCCGTCATCATGGTCACCGCGCGCGCCGACGTGCGCTCCCGCATCCACGGCCTCAACATGGGCGCCGACGACTACGTGGTCAAGCCGTACGACACCGGCGAACTCCTCGCCCGCATCCACGCCGTCGCCCGGCGCACCGGCACCGGCGCCGCCGAGGAGACCGCCGCCACCGGCGGCGCCCCCGGGGTCGTCCGCCTCGGTCCCGTCACCATCGAACTGCCCACCCGCCGGGTCAGCGTGGACGGCGCCGACGTGCCGCTCACCCGGAAGGAGTTCGACCTCCTGGCCCTGCTCGCCCAGCGGCCCGGGGTCGTCTTCCGCCGCGAGCAGATCATCAGCGAGGTGTGGCGCACCAGCTGGGAGGGGACCGGGCGCACCCTGGAGGTCCACGTGGCCTCGCTGCGCTCGAAGCTGCGCATGCCCGCACTCATCGAGACGGTCCGCGGGGTGGGCTACCGGCTCGTCACGCCGGCCGCCCCCGCCACCCCCTAGCGGTAACCCTCCGTGCGCGCCCGACTGCTTCCCCTGCTCGTCGTCCTCATGGCGGGCGTCCTGCTCGCGCTCGGCCTCCCGCTGGCCGTGAGCCTGGCCGCCGCTCAGCAGCAGCGGGTGGTCGTCGACCGCATCGACGACAGCGCCCGCTTCGCGGCCCTCGCCCAGTTCGTCATCGACGCCGAGGGCTCCGGAGCCACCGGCGCCGACGAGCGCCGCGATACCCTCCAGCTCGAACTCGCCCGCTACCAGGAGCTCTACGGCATCCGCGTCGGCATCTTCTACCGCGACGACAACGCCATGGTCCGGGCGCCCGGCTGGTGGCAGCTCCCCGAGACCGGCGAGGGCCGCGTCGCCTTCGAGGAGGCGCTCGCGGGACGGCGCAGCCACGACCCCCGCCAGGTCTGGCCCTGGCAGACCCACGGGAAGCTGCTCGTCGCCTCCCCGGTCGTCCTCGACGGGGACGTGGTCGCCGTCGTCGCCACCGAATCACCCACCGACCAGATGCGCGACAGGATCCTGAAGGGCTGGCTGCTCATCGCGGCCGGCCTCGCCGCGGCCATGCTGGTCGCCTTCGGCGCCGCGCTCAGGCTCACCAGCTGGGTGCTCAAGCCCGTACGGACCCTGGACGCGGCGGCCCACGGCATCGCCACCGGACGGATGCAGTCCAGGGTGGCCGCCGCCGGCGGCCCGCCGGAACTCCAGCGGCTGGCCAGATCGTTCAACGAGATGGCCGACAACGTCGAAGAGGTGCTGGAGCAGCAGCGGGCGTTCGTCGCCGACGCCTCCCACCAGCTGCGCAACCCGCTCGCGGCGCTGCTCCTGCGGATCGAGCTGCTCGCCCTCGAACTGCCCGAGGGGAACGAGGAGATCGCCTCCGTACGCGCCGAGGGCAAGCGGCTCACCCGGGTCCTCGACGACCTGCTCGACCTGGCGCTGGCCGAGCACGCCTCCGCCGAGATCAGCCTCACCGACATCGGCGCGCTCACGGCCGAACGGGTGACGGCGTGGCGCCCGTACGCCGAGGAGAAGGGCGTCCGCCTCACCGGAACGGGCCGCAGCGCCATCACCGGCTGGGCGGATCCCGTCGCCCTGTCCAGCGCCCTGGACGCCGTCATCGACAACGCCCTGAAGTTCACGCCCGCGGACGAGGAGGTCGAGGTGTCGGTCTCCGCGGCAGGGAGCTTCGTCCGGGTGGTCGTCGCCGACCGGGGTCCCGGCCTCACCGAGGAGGAGCTGCTCCGCGTGGGCGACCGGTTCTGGCGAAGCGGCCGCCACCAGAACGTGAAGGGCTCCGGGCTCGGCCTCTCCATCTCCCGCGCCCTGCTCGCCGCGGGCGGCGGCACCCTGGCGTACGAGACGAACCCGCCCCACGGGCTGCGGGTGACGGTCAGCGTCCCGCGCACCGAACCGCACGGCGGCTGAGCGGGCAGCGGGTAGCGGGCCGGTACGCCGGACCGGGGCCGGGGCCGAGCGGGAGTACGGCGCCGCCGCCCGGCGCATACTGAAGCCTGACCCCTTCCTGGAGCCGCCACCGTGATCATCCCCACCGCCCCGTTCCCCGCCCCGCGAGCCGCGGCGGCCGCCGGACCGACGGTGGCCATCGACATCGGCGGCACGAAGATCGCGGGTGCGTTCGTGCACCCCGACGGCACCATGACGGCCACCACCCGCCGCCCGACCCCGCGCGGGACCGACGCGGAAGGGGTCATGGCGGCGGTGACCGAGGTCGTCGCGGAGCTCTCCGCATCGCCGCTGTGGCCCACGGCGGTCCGCTGCGGGATCGGCAGCGCCGGCCCCGTGGACGCCTCGCGGGGCACGGTCAGCCCGGTCAACATCAGCGCGTGGCGGGAGTTCCCCGTCCAGGCCCGGATCGAGGCGGAACTCGGGGCGCGCGGGGCCGCGCTGCCGACGGTGCTGGCCGGGGACGGCGTGGCGATGACCGCCGCCGAGCACTGGCTGGGCGCGGCCCAGGGGCACGCGAACGCGCTGTGCATGGTCGTCTCCACGGGAGTGGGCGGCGGCCTCGTCCTGAACAACCAGCTTCACCCCGGCCCCACGGGCAACGCGGGCCACATCGGTCACATCAGCGTGGCCTTCGACGGAGAGCCGTGCGCGTGCGGCGGTCACGGCTGCGTGGAGTCCATCGCCTCCGGCACGGCGATCGCCCGGTGGGCGCTGGCGCAGGGCTGGACTCCGGGGGAGGACGCGTCCGCGGCGGGAGTGGCCGTCGCGGCACAGGCCGGGGACCCGGTCGCGCTGGCGGCCTTCGACCGCGCGGGCCGCGCCCTGGCCGCCGCCATCGCGGCCACGGCCACCCTCGTCGAGACGGACATCGCGGTGGTCGGGGGCGGGGTCGCCGCCAGCGGGGACACCCTCTTCGAGCCGATCCGCCGGCACCTGGCCTCGTACGCGACGCTGTCCTTCGCCCAGGACCTCGAGGTGGTGCCGGCCGCCCTCGGGACGCACGCGGGCCTGATCGGCGCGGCCGCGGCGGCGACGATGCTGCTGCCGTCCTGACCCCGGCTCGTCGTGCCGTGACCGGCAAGGTTCACCGGACTACTAGGGCTTGACCGACCGGTAGTACCGGCGGGCGCCCTCGTGCAGGTCCAGCGGATCGGTGTAGATCGCCGTCCGGAGGTCCACCAGCTGCGCCGCGTGCACCTCGTGGCCGATGCCGTCACGGCTGAGGATCACGGTCCGGGTGAACTGCTCGGTCAGCTCGGGGTCCGTCCCCTCGGTGGTGACCAGCAGGTTCGGCACGGCCAGGGTCGCCACCGCGCTGGTGTTCCGCGCCCGCGCGTACGCGTCCTGCGGCATCACCGCCGCCCGGTAGTAGCGCGCCGGGCTCCCGCTGCCCTGCAGCTGCTCCACGAGGTCGCCGAGCTGTACGAGCCGGATCTCGAAGCGCTCCGACAGTTCGCGCACCGCGTTGGTCGGCAGGCCGCCGGACCAGAAGAACGCGTCGATCCGCCCGGCCTCCAGTTCGGCCGGCATGGTGTCGATGCCGATGGACACGGCCTTGACGTCGCGGACCGGGTCCAGCTTGGCCGCCGCCAGCAGCCGCTCCGAGATCAGCCGAACCCCGGAGCCGGGCTGGCCGACCGCGACCCGCTTGCCCCGCAGGTCCCGCGCCGACTGCACCGGCGAGCCGGCCGGCACCACCAGTTGCACGTAGTCGTCGTAGAGGCGGGCGCAGCCGCGCAGGTAGGCCGCCCCGGGCTTCCCGTCGAGCCGGTACTTGGCGACCGCGTCGGCCGTCGCCACCGTGAAATCCGCCTCACCGGCGGCCACGCGCTGGAGGTTCTGCTGAGAGCCCTCGCTGGGCTCCAGGCGCACCTTCACCCCGGGCATGTCCCGCTTGAGCGCCTGCTCCAGCAGCTCCCCGTAGCGGTGGTAGACCCCGGTCCGGACGCCGGTGCTGAAGGTCAGCTCGCCCTTGAGCTCGGGCTCCCCGAAGGGCCGCAGCCACCACACCAGGACGCCGAGCACGGCGAGTACCGCCACCAGGGCCCGCAGGGCGTGGCGCCTGCTGATCCGGGGCGGTACGAGAGGCATGCCGGCGATCCTGCCACCCCCCTGCCTCCCCTGTCACGCCCCGCCCCCTCCCGGCCCCCGGGGCCGTGGCCCGGCCCGCGGCCCCGCCCCACGGCGGGCCGGAGGGCCCTCCGGCACCGCCTACCCTTGTTGCATGACCAGCAGCGACCGGAGCCAGGCAGTGGACGTGAAGCGAAGCTACGAGGTGCGCACCTACGGGTGCCAGATGAACGTGCACGACTCGGAGCGGCTCTCCGGTCTGCTGGAGGACGCCGGCTACGTCCGGGCGCCCGAGGGCTCCGACGGCGACGCCGACGTCGTCGTCTTCAACACCTGCGCGGTCCGTGAGAACGCCGACAACAAGCTCTACGGCAACCTCGGCCGGCTGGCCCCGATGAAGACGAAGCGTCCCGGGATGCAGATCGCCGTCGGCGGCTGCCTCGCCCAGAAGGACCGCGAGACGATCGTCAAGAAGGCTCCCTGGGTCGACGTCGTCTTCGGTACGCACAACATCGGCAAGCTGCCCGTGCTGCTGGAGCGCGCCCGCATCCAGGAGGAGGCGCAGGTCGAGATCGCCGAGTCGCTGGAGGCGTTCCCCTCGACGCTCCCGACCCGCCGCGAGTCCGCGTACGCCGCCTGGGTCTCGATCTCCGTCGGCTGCAACAACACCTGCACCTTCTGCATCGTCCCGGCGCTGCGCGGCAAGGAGGAGGACCGCCGCCCCGGCGACATCCTCGCCGAGGTGGAGGCCCTGGTCGGCGAGGGCGTCTCCGAGATCACCCTGCTCGGCCAGAACGTCAACGCGTACGGTTCCGACCTCGGCGACCGCGAGGCCTTCAGCAAGCTGTTGCGCGCCTGCGGTGAGATCGAGGGCCTGGAGCGGGTCCGGTTCACCTCCCCGCACCCGAAGGACTTCACCGACGACGTCATCGCCGCCATGGCCGAGACCCCGAACGTGATGCCGCAGCTGCACATGCCGCTGCAGTCCGGCTCGGACCCGATCCTGCGGGCGATGCGCCGGTCCTACCGGCAGGAGCGTTTCCTCGGGATCATCGAGAAGGTCCGCGCCGCGATCCCGCACGCCGCGATCTCCACCGACATCATCGTGGGCTTCCCCGGCGAAACCGAGGAGGACTTCCAGCAGACGATGCACGTGGTCCGCGAGGCCCGCTTCGCCAGCGCCTTCACCTTCCAGTACTCCAAGCGCCCGGGCACCCCGGCGGCCGAGATGGAGGGGCAGATCCCCAAGGAGGTCGTCCAGGACCGCTACATGCGCCTGGTCGCCCTCCAGGAGGAGATCTCCTGGGAGGAGAACAAGAAGCAGGTCGGCCGCACCCTGGAGGTCATGGTCGCGGAGGGCGAGGGCCGCAAGGACGGCGCCACGCACCGGCTGTCCGGCCGCGCCCCCGACAACCGCCTGGTGCACTTCACGAAGCCGGAGGCGGAGGTCCGCCCGGGCGACGTGGTCACCGTGGACATCACCTACGCGGCCCCGCACCACCTGCTGGCCGAGGGCCCGACCACGGCCGTACGCCGCACCCGGGCCGGCGACGCGTGGGAGAAGCGCAACGCCGCCCCGGCCCAGCCGGCGGGCGTCATGCTCGGCATCCCCACCCTGGGCGTCCCGGCTCCCCTGCCGGCGGCCACTTCGGGCTGCGCGGCCCCGCAGGGCTGAGCCCGCCCCCGGGCACCGGCGTGGCCCCCCAGGGCGCGCGCTGCCCACGCAGGGCGGGGCAATGCCGGCCCCACCGGCGTTCGAGGCGCGGTCCGGGGCAGGAGCCCCGGACCGCGCTGGCACCGGCACCGGCACCGCACGAGCGGCACGCACCGGCCCGGCGGGGGTCCCATCGGCACCGCACGAGCGGCCCCGCCGGCCCCGGCCCGGCGGGGGTCCCACCGGCACCGCACGAGCGGCCCCGGGGTCGCACCGGCACCACGCGAGTGGCACCGCACCGCCCCGGCGCGGGTCGCACCCGCACCACGCGAGCGGCGCCGCCCCGGCCCGGTGCGGCGGAACGGCACCACGCCCGGACCCTCGGGGCCCGGCCGCGCTTGGCGATAGGCTGCGGATCATGCTCGTAGCCGCTGCCGTCTGCCCCGCCCCGCCGCTGCTCGTGCCGGAGGTCGCCGCGGGGGCCGCCGCCGAACTCGGCGACGCCCGTACCGCATGCTCCGACGCGCTCGCGCTGATCGCCGCCTCCCGGCCCGACCTGCTCGTCGTCGTCGGGGCCGCCGACCGGGAGCACGGCGGGTCCTACCCCCAGGGCGCCCGCGGCACCTTCCGCGGGTTCGGGGTCGAGGCCGACGTACGGCTGGGCCGCGGCGAGGAGGGGCTGCGCATGCTGCCGGCCCCGCTCGCAGTCGGCGCCTGGCTGCTGGGCCACGCCCGGTGGGGCGCCGCCCCCGTCGAGGGGTTCGCGGTCGCGGAGCCGCAGGACGACACCGCGCACTGCCTGCGGGCCGGCCGGGAACTCGCCGCGCGCGCCGAGCGGGTCGCACTGCTGGTGATGGGCGACGGCAGCGCCAAACGGACCCTCAAGGCCCCGGGCTACCTCGACGAGCGTGCCGCCGCCTTCGACGCGGCCGCCGCCCGCGCGCTCGCCGCCGCCGACGTCGCCGCGCTCGCGGCCCTCGACCCCGCGCTCGCCGCCGACCTCCAGGCCGCCGGCCGGGGCCCCTGGCAGGTGCTGGCCGGCGCCGCCGAGGGGGCGGGCCTCGAAGGGCGGCTGCTGTACGAGGACGCGCCGTACGGCGTGGGGTACTTCGTCGCCGCCTGGTCCTGACACGACGAAGGGGCGCGGGACCGGCCACAGCCGGCGCCGCGCCCCTTTCGGCACCGCGTCAGGAAGCCGTGGGCGGCTTCGCCCCGCCGCCGGGGGCGTCCTTGTGCGCGATCTTGCCCAGGGCGTCCTTCGCCTTGCCCGTCCCGCTCGTGATCCGGTCGCTGTACTTGCCGTGGGTCTTCTCGTCCACGGCCCTGGCCATCTTGTCCAGACTCCCGGCGATCTTGCCTTCGTTCTTCTGCGCGAGGTCGCCGACCTTCTCCTTCGCCGGCGCGAGCTTGGCCTTCAGACTGTCCAGCAGGCCCATGGGTCACCTTCCATTGGCGGTCGCTACGTACGGGCGCCCTCGCCGGCCTCGCGGTCCACGGCCGGCTCGGCCGACTGCTGCTTGGGAATCTCCACGGCTTCCACCGCCGGAGCTTCCACCGCCGCCTCCGCGGCCCCGGTCTCCCCGGCCGCCTCGGCCGCACCGGACTCCGCCGTCGTGGCCTCGGCGGAGACCGCCTCGGTCACGACCTCTTCCTTTTCCTTGCGGCGGAAAAGCCGATCGAAAACGCCCATTTCTCCTCCTATAACGTTACTCATGTGAATGGAGTTCCGCCTTGGTCCCACGGGGCCTCGGCAGGCGCCTGAGCAACGACCCCGCCCCCGCCCCGTCACGTAGCTCGATCGGGTACGTGCCGGCGTCTTGACCGGGGGCTGCGAGACTGGGGCGGTGAGGAAAGCAGCCCCCGCCCAGCGGGTCATCGCCGTCGTCGGTCCTACCGCGGCCGGAAAGTCCGACCTGGGTGTAGCCCTGGCCCGCCATTTCGACGGCGAGGTCGTCAACGCCGACTCCATGCAGCTGTACCGGGGGATGGACATCGGTACCGCCAAGCTGACGACCGAGGAACGCGGCGGGGTCCCGCACCACCTCCTCGACATCTGGGACGTCACCGACACCGCCAACGTGGCCGAGTACCAGCGCCTGGCCCGCGCCGAGATCGACAAGCTGCTCGCCGCGGGCCGCACGCCCGTCCTCGTCGGCGGCTCCGGCCTCTACGTCAGGGGCGCCCTGGACGTCATGGAGTTCCCCGGCACCGATCCCGAGGTCCGCGCCCGGCTGGAGGCCGAGCTCGCCGTGAGCGGGTCCGGAGCCCTGCACGCACGCCTCGCCGCCGCCGACCCGGCCGCCGCGACGGCGATCCTGCCCAGCAACGGCCGCAGGATCGTGCGCGCGCTGGAGGTCATCGAGATCACCGGCCGCCCCTTCACCGCCAACCTGCCGGGCCACGAGTCGGTCTACGACACCGTCCAGATCGGCGTCGACGTGGCGCGGCCGGAGCTCGACGAGCGGATCGCGCTGCGCGTGGACCGGATGTGGGAAGCCGGGCTCGTGGACGAGGTCCGCGCGCTGGAGGCCCGCGGCCTGCGGGACGGAATCACCGCCTCCAGGGCGCTCGGCTACCAGCAGGTGCTCGCGGCGCTCGCCGGCGAGTGCACCGAGGACGAGGCCAGGGCAGAGACCATCCGGGCGACCAAGCGCTTCGCCCGCCGCCAGGACTCCTGGTTCCGGCGCGACCCGCGCGTCCACTGGCTCAGCGGGGCCGTCGCCGACCGGGGGGAACTCGCCGGACTCGCGCAGTCGTTGGTCGAACGAGCGGTCACAGCCTGATCACGTGATGGCATCGGGACGCCCCGCGGGCCCGTAGCGGGCCCGGGGGCGTGCCATCATCAAACTCCGGCGGGTGTGTCACCCGCGGTGAATGGCGGCGTACTGAATCCGAGTGGGGAGGGCGCGTGGCGATGGAGGCCGGCCCTCGTGACACCGGGCGGGACGACACCCGGCGGGAAGCGGACCCGACGCTTCTGGCCCCTGCGGAGGGCCGCGGCGGGCCGCGGACCGACGTCCCTGACGTCCCCGACTCCCTCGGCCTGCCCGCCCACCCGGCGCGGCTGACCACCGACGGCCCGGACGCCCCGGACGGCGCGGAGGCCGGGGCCGCCGCCGGGCCCGAGGTCGAGGTCGAACTGCGCCCGCAGCGACGCCTGCGCGTGTGGCAGATCGTGCCCATCGTGGTGCTGGCCGCCGCCGGTTCGCTCATGTTCGCCTTCCCGCTCGCCTTCGAGTTCGGCGACGGCGGAGCCGTGGTCGCCATGCTCGGCTTCCTCATCAGCTGCTGCGCCGGCGGCTGGGGGATGATGGCCGCCCGCCGCGTGGGCTACAGCTGGCCCGGGCTCCCGGCCCGCGGGAGCGGCCGCCGCCCCGACTGGCGCATGGCCGCGCTGTACGCCGCGGTCGCGCTGGCCGTCGTAGCCCTCGCCGTGTACCGGGTGGCGCGGCTCCGCTGACCGCCCCTCGGACGTCGCCGCGCCCCTGACCAGGGGATCGGTACGATGGGCCCGTGACGCAGACCACCCTCCCCTTCCTCAAGGGCCACGGCACCGAGAACGACTTCGTGATCGTCCCGGACCCGGACAACGCCGTCGAGCTGCCGGCGGCCGCCGTCGCCAAGCTGTGCGACCGGCGGGCCGGGATCGGTGCGGACGGTGTCCTGCACGTCGTCCGGTCCGCCGCGCACCCCGAGGCGGCCCACCTGGCCGACGAGGCGGAGTGGTTCATGGACTACCGCAACAGCGACGGCTCGATCGCCGAGATGTGCGGCAACGGCGTACGCGTCTTCGCCCGCTACCTCCAGTACGCCGGCCACGTCGAGGCGGGCGACCTCGCCGTCGCCACCCGGGGCGGCGTCAAGCACGTCCACCTCGACAAGGCGGGCGACGTCACCGTCTCCATGGGGCGCGCCGAACTCCCCGAGGGAGAGGTCACCGTCGCCGTCGGCGCGAAGAGCTGGCCCGCGCGGAACGTGAACATGGGGAACCCCCACGCGGTGGCGTTCGTCGAAAGCCTCGACGACGCCGGCACGCTCTACGAGGCCCCCGGCTTCAGCCCGGCGTCCGCCTACCCGACGGGTGTCAACGTCGAGTTCGTCGTCGACCGCGGCCCCCGGCACGTCGCCATGCGCGTCCACGAGCGCGGCTCCGGCGAGACCCGCTCCTGCGGCACCGGCGCCTGCGCCGTCGCCGTGGCCGCCATCCGCCGCGAGGGCGCGGACCCGGCCGTCACCGGCGAACCGGCGACGTACACCGTCGACCTCCCGGGCGGCACGCTCGTCATCACCGAACACCCCGACGGCCGGATCGAGATGACCGGCCCCGCCGTGATCGTGGCCGCGGGGGAGTTCGACGCGGTCTGGCTCACCGAAACGGCTTTCGCCTGAAGCTTCCCTCTAATGGGTGATCCGTTTCACGCTCAGCGAGAGGTGGACTGCGCCACGTGGTGGGGTCGGTAACATCAGGCACCGGCCCTGAGGGCTCACCCCATGCCCGCCACCGCCGGTCGAAGCCGCCGGAGGTGCCCATGAGTGCAGAGGCCACGAACCCCGAAGCACGACCCGAAGTGCGCCCTGAGCTCCGCAGACGTGGCCGGACCAGGCTCGATCTGCGCCGGCTCGGCCGAGCGGCGCTGCTCGGGCCGACGTCCCGCGACCGTCTTCCGGACGCCATCGGGCACGTCGCGGAAGCGCACCGAGCCCACCATCCCGACGCCGATCTGTCCGTTTTGCGGCGCGCCTACCTGCTCGCGGAGACCTCGCACCGCGGCCAGATGCGAAAAAGTGGTGAGCCGTACATCACACATCCACTCGCCGTCACCCTGATCCTCGCCGAACTCGGCGCCGAGACGACCACCCTGACGGCCTCTCTCCTCCACGACACCGTCGAGGACACCGATGTGACCCTCGATCAGGTCCGCGAGGAGTTCGGCGACGAGGTCTGCTTCATCGTCGACGGCGTCACCAAGGTGGAGAAGATCGACTACGGCGCCGCCGCCGAACCCGAGACCTTCCGCAAGATGCTCGTCGCGACCGGCAACGACGTGCGCGTGATGTCCATCAAGCTCGCCGACCGGCTCCACAACATGCGCACCCTCGGCGTGATGCGTCCCGAGAAGCAGGCCCGCATCGCCAAGGTCACCCGCGACGTCCTCATCCCGCTCGCCGAACGGCTCGGCGTCCAGGCCCTCAAGACCGAGCTGGAAGACCTCGTCTTCGCGATCCTCCACCCGGAGGAGTACGAGCACACGCGCGCGCTCATCGCCGCCCACGCGGGCGAGAACGACCCGCTGCCCGCCATCGCCGACTCCGTACGGACCGTACTGCGCGAGGCCGGCATCGCCGCCGAGGTACAGGTTCGTCCCCGGCACTTCGTCTCCGTACACCGCGTCGCCCTCAAACGCGGCGAGCTGCGCGGTTCCGACTTCGGACGCGTCCTCGTCCTCGTCGGCGAGAACGCCGACTGCTACGCGGTCCTCGGGGAGCTGCACACCTGCTTCACCCCGGTCGTATCGGAGTTCAAGGACTTCATCGCCGCCCCCAAGTTCAACCTGTACCAGTCGCTGCACACCGCCGTCGCCACCCCCGAGGGGTACGTCGCCGAGGTCATCGTGCGGACCCGGCAGATGCACCGCGTCGCGGAGGCGGGCGTCGTCGCCCTCGGCAACCCGTACGCCACCGCCTCGGCCGACACCGCCGACGCTGACGAGGAGCGGGTGGACCCGACGCGGCCCGGCTGGCTCTCCCGGCTGCTCGACTGGCAGCAGTCCGCGCCCGACCCCGACACCTTCTGGAGCGTGCTCCGCGCGGAGCTCGCCCAGGACAGGGAGATCACCGTCTTCCGTGCCGACGGCGGCACGCTCGGCCTGCCGGCCGGCGCCAGCTGTATCGACGCCGCCTACGCCCAGCACGGCGAGGCGGCCCACGGCTGCATCGGCGCCCGGGTCAACGGGCGCCTCACCTCCCTCTCCTCCCCGCTCTCCGACGGCGACACCGTGCAGCTGCTGCTCGCGCAGGACGCCTCCTCGGGCCCGGCCGCCGAATGGCTCGACCACGCCAGGACCCCGGCCGCCCGGATCGCCATCAGCAGCTGGCTCGACGCCCACCCCGACCGGGCCCTGTCCACCACCTCCGCCGCGCGGGCGCCCCTGTCCGTGGTCGGTGCCCGGGGCGGCGGCGCCAACGCGGTCGCCGACCTGCCGAACGCCCCCGTACGGCTCGCCGGGTGCTGCACGCCGGTGCCTCCTGACGCCGTCGCCGGATTCGTGGTCCGTGGCGGCGCCGTCACCGTGCACCGCATCCACTGCGCGGCGGTGGCACAGATGCGCGCCGTCGGCCGGACCTCGGTCGCCGTGCACTGGCGGGCCACGGCGGACTGCCGGGTCACCCTGCTCGCTGAATCGTTCGGCCGCCCCCACCTGCTGGCCGACCTGACCGAGGCCATCGCCCGGCAGGGCGTCGAAGTGGTCTCCGCGACCGTGGAACCCCCGGTCGAGCAGCGTGTCCGGCACACCTACACCCTCCAGCTCCCCGACGCGGGCGGCCTGCCCGCCCTGATGCGTGCGATGCGCGACGTACCCGGCGTTTACGACGTCAGCCGTGCCTAGTAGGCCGCAGTCGGCCCCGGCCCGCACGCGGCCCTCCCGCGTGTCAGCGGGCGGGTCCGGAAGGTCCCGTTCGGGTGGCCCCGTCGCGCGTCGCGGGCGGCCGTGAGGCGGGCGCTGGTAAGCGGTGGGGGATGCAGCTCACCTCCCCGCGCCTGCGCGCCGCCCTGCTCGCCGCGGCCTCCCTCACCCTCGTCGCCGCAGTCCTGCCCCCGCCGAAGCCGCTCGGCATCGGCGACCGGCTGTTCCCGGAGCTCGGGAACCCCGGCTACGACGTGCTCTCGTACGACCTGTCGTTCACGTACAAGGACAACAAGAGCCCCCTCGACGCGGTCACCGTCATCGACGCGCGCGCCCTGCGGCCGCTGGAGCTGATCAACCTCGACTTCACCCACGGCAAGGTGGCGTCCGTCGAGGTCAACGGGGAGCCGGCCCGCTTCGAGAGCGCGGGAGAGGACCTCGTGCTGACCCCCGCGCGCCCCGTCGTGCCGCAGGCGCCGCTGCACATCACCGTCCGGCACACCAGCGACCCGCGCGGCCGCGGCGACGGCGGCTGGGTGCCCACCCAGGACGGCCTCGCCATGGCCAACCAGGCGGACGCCGCCCACCGGGTCTTCCCCTGCAACGACCACCCCGCCGACAAGGCGTACTACACCTTCCGGATCACTGCCCCGGCCGGGCTCACCGCCGTCGCCAACGGGGTGCCCGGCGCATTGCCCGTCCCCGGCGCGGCCGGCGCGACGACCTGGACCTACCGGACCCTGCACCCCATGGCCACCGAGCTCGCACAGGTCTCCGTGGGCCGCTCCGCGGTCGTTCACGGCACCGGACCGCACGGGCTGCCGCTGCGCGACGTGGTGCCCGCGTCCGACCGCGACCGCCTCACCCCCTGGCTGAAGAAGACCCCCGGCCACATCGCCTGGATGGAGGAGCGGGTCGGCCGCTACCCCTTCGAGAACTACGGGGTCCTGATCGCTCGGGCGACCACCGGTTTCGAGCTGGAGACGCAGACCCTCTCCCTCTTCGAGAACAGCCTGTTCTCCGGCGAGGGCTTCCCCGAGTGGTACGTGGAGTCCGTGATGGTCCACGAACTCGCCCACCAGTGGTTCGGCGACAGCGTCAGCCCGCGGACCTGGTCCGACCTGTGGCTCAACGAGGGCCACGCCACCTGGTACGAGGCCCTGTACGCGGACGGGCTCGGCAAGTACTCCCTGGAGCGGCGCATGCGCGAGGCGTACACCCGCTCCGACCAGTGGCGGGCCGCGGGCGGACCGCCGGCGGCCCCGAAGGCCGCCGCGCCCGGCGAGAAGATCGGGCTCTTCCGGCCGGTGGTCTACGACGGCGCCGCGCTGATCCTGTACGCCCTGCGGCAGGAGATCGGCGTCCGGGCCTTCGACCGGGTCGAGCGGCGCTGGGTGGCGGAGCACCGGGACTCCGTCGCGGGCACCCGGGACTTCGTACGCCTGGCCTCGCAGGAGGCGGGCCGGGACCTCACGGCCTTCCTGGAGCCGTGGCTGTACGGGCAGACGACCCCACCCATGCCGGGCTACCCGGAGTGGAGCGGGAAAAGCGTGTGACCCGCGCGGAACGGGCATGTCACCATCGACGGGTCCCTCCGGGGAATCCCCGGGCGGTGCGACACGTTGGACGTGACAGCTAACGTGTCCCCTGCCGGGCGTGACACCGCTATTCGAATCGACGTAAGGATCCAATGACCTCCTCTTCTTCCCCTTCCCAGGACGCGCGGGACGCACGGGACGTGCGGGATCCGCAGAGCTTCACCGAGAGCCTTCGGGCCGATGCCCTGATGGAAGAGGACGTCGCCTGGAGCCACGAGATCGACGGAGACCGGGACGGCGAGCAGTTCGAACGCTCCGAGCGCGCGGCCCTGCGCCGCGTGGCCGGCCTCTCCACCGAACTCGAAGACGTCACCGAGGTCGAGTACCGACAGCTCCGCCTGGAGCGCGTCGTACTCGTCGGTGTCTGGACCTCCGGCACGGTGCAGGACGCCGAGAACTCCCTCGCGGAGCTCGCGGCGCTCGCCGAGACGGCGGGCGCCCTCGTACTCGACGGCGTGATCCAGCGCCGCGACAAGCCGGACCCGGCCACCTTCATCGGCTCGGGCAAGGCGCGCGAGCTGCGTGACATCGTCCTAGAGAGCGGTGCCGACACCGTCGTGTGCGACGGCGAGCTCAGCCCCGGCCAGCTCATCGCGCTCGAAGACGTCGTCAAGGTCAAGGTGGTCGACCGGACCGCCCTCATCCTCGACATCTTCGCCCAGCACGCCAAGTCCCGAGAGGGCAAGGCGCAGGTCGCGCTCGCGCAGATGCAGTACATGCTGCCGCGACTGCGAGGCTGGGGTCAGTCGCTGTCCCGCCAGATGGGCGGCGGCGGCGGTGGCGGCATGGCCACCCGAGGCCCCGGTGAGACCAAGATCGAGACCGACCGGCGCCGGATCCGCGAGAAGATGGCGAAGATGCGCCGGGAGATCGCGGAGATGAAGACCGGCCGTGACATCAAGCGGCAGGAACGACGTCGCAACAAGGTGCCCTCGGTCGCCATCGCCGGCTACACCAACGCCGGAAAGTCCTCCCTGCTCAACCGCCTCACGGGCGCGGGCGTGCTGGTGGAGAACGCACTGTTCGCCACCCTCGACCCGACCGTGCGCCGGGCCGAGACGCCCAGCGGCCGGATCTACACCCTGGCCGACACGGTCGGCTTCGTCCGGCACCTGCCCCACCACCTCGTCGAGGCGTTCCGCTCCACGATGGAGGAGGTCGGCGACTCCGACCTCATCCTGCACATCGTGGACGGCTCGCACCCGGCGCCGGAGGAGCAGCTGGCGGCGGTGCGCGAGGTGATCCGCGAGGTCGGCGCGGTCGACGTCCCCGAGATCGTCGTGATCAACAAGGCGGATGCGGCGGATCCGCTCGTCCTGCAGCGGCTGCTGCGGATCGAGCGGCACTCGATCGCCGTCTCGGCGCGGACCGGCATCGGCATCGACGAGCTGCTCGCGCTCATCGACGCCGAGCTGCCGCGGCCCGAGGTCGAGGTGGAGGTCCTGGTGCCCTACACGCTCGGCTCGCTGGTGGCCAAGGCGCACGCCGAGGGCGAGGTGATCTCCGAGGAGCACACGGCCGAGGGGACCCTGCTCAAGGCCCGGGTCCACCAGGAACTGGCGGCGGACCTGGCTCCGTACGTGCTCGCCAAGAGCTGAACCCGCACCGCCCGGACACCGCCGCGGCCGGTGCGAGGCGCTGAACGACCGAGGGCCCCCTGCGATGTGCAGGGGGCCCTCGGTCATTCGCCCATATTCGCTCATGCCGCTTCGGGACGGCCGGGCTACTTGAACTTGCCGCTCACGGCGTCGAAGACACCCTTCGCCTCGGGCCCCAGCCGGGGACCGGCCAGCCAGCCCGCCTTCGACGGACCGATCGAGGTGTTCGACACCAGCGCCGGCTTGCCGTCGGCGCCCGCCGCGACCCAGCCGCCGCCGGACGCACCACCGGTCATCGTGCAGCCGATGCGGTACATCACCGGGTCACTCGCGTTCAGGGAGAGACGGCCCGGCTTGTCCGCGCACTGGTAGGCCTTCTGGCCGTCGAACGGAGGCGCCGCCGGGTAGCCGGTCGCCGTGATGCTCGCGACCTTCGGCACGGCCGGAGCGTTGAACTCCACCGGGAGCGCCGAACCGACCGTCTCCTCCAGCGACTTCCCGCCGCCCTGCTCGGGAGTCACGTGCAGCACCGCGAAGTCGTAGGGGGCACCCGCGCCGCCCGTCGGACCGCCCGTGGCGATCCACTGGTCGGAGGTCTGCGCCCAGTCGCTCCACCACACGCCGTACGGGGCCACCTGCTCGCGGGGCGTGCCCTTGAGCTGCGCCGTCGGCTTGCCCGCGTTGTTGTACGACGGCACGAAGGCGATGTTGCGGTACCAGCCACCGGACTTGCCCGCGTGCACGCAGTGGCCCGCCGTCCAGACCATGTTGGACTTGCCGGGGTGCGCCGGGTCCTTGACCACGGTCGCCGAGCAGACCATCGAACCCTCGGGCCCGTCGAAGAAGACCTTCCCGGACGTCGGAACGCTCTGGTGGTAGGGCGGGTTCGCCGCCTTGGCCGTCACCGGAGCCGGGGTCGGGTCCGTCACGCCCTGGTCCTTGCCCGCGTCCGGGTCGACGGCCGGCTGCTTCGGCTGCTCGGCGTCACGCATGCGGTCGGGGTCCCACAGGCCCTCGATGATCGGGTTGATGTAGTCGCCCGCCTCGCGGAGCCAGTCCTCCTTCTTCCAGTTCTTCCACGCGCCCCCCTTCCACTTCTCCATGTCGATGCCGTGTTCCTTGAGCTTGTCCTTGAGCTGGTCGGGGATTTTGAGCCCGCCCGAGCCCGGGACCGGACTGGCCTGCGCCACGGTCGGCTTGGCGTCGCCGCCGGCCTCGTCGTCGCCCGGGCCGCACGCGGCGGCGGTCAGTGCGAGCGCGGCCGCGCACAGGATCGCGGTGACCGGTCGGTTCGGTCGCATGTCGGTTCGTCCCCCTGGTGGATTCGAGGCGTCGAGTGCAGCAACCCACTATGCCGCCGAGGTTGGGGACGGCACAGCCGGGGTCGTGGTTCCTCGCCCGGGCGCCGTCTCTCGCCTCGACCGCCAAGGATCTTGCGTCCACCCGTGATCCCTCGGCGTCACCGTCGTTGGTACGTACGGGGGATGGGGGAGCAGCGTTGATGTTCGAGGCGCAATCCGGAAGAGCAATCAGTGCGGGAGGTCCGACACTCGTGGCTTTGACCGAGCCGGCCGCGGCGGCCGAGGCCGCTGCCGCCGCTGCCGAGGCGCAGGTACCGCCCCAGGTGAGCCGTGCAGGACGACCCGGGGCACCGGGGGCACCCGGCCCTGTGCCCGGCAGCCCTGTCGCCGGTGGCCCTGCCCCGTGCAGCCCTGTGCCCGGCAGCCCCGGCCCCGGTGGCCCTGTGCCCGGTACTGCCGCCGCGGGCAACTCCGTCCTGGGCGCCACTGCCTCCGCCACCGGCATCCTGCGCAGGCAGTCCCAACGGGAGTCCGCCGCACGGACGTACGCACGCTCCCTCCCCATCGTCCCGGTGCGCGCCCGCGGGCTGACCATCGAGGGCGCCGACGGGAGGCGCTACCTCGACTGCCTCTCCGGCGCCGGCACCCTCGCCCTCGGGCACAACCACCCCGTGGTGCTCGAAGCCGTCCGGGGCGTCCTCGACTCCGGGGCCCCGCTGCACGTGCTGGACCTCGCGACACCGGTCAAGGACGCCTTCACCACCGAGCTGTTCGCCAACCTGCCGCCCGCGCTGGCCGCGGACGCCAGGATCCAGTTCTGCGGGCCGGCCGGCACGGACGCGGTGGAGGCGGCCCTCAAACTGGTCCGCACCGCCACCGGGCGCTCCGGTCTGCTCGCCTTCACCGGGGCCTACCACGGGATGACCGCCGGGGCTCTGGACGCTTCGGGCGGAGCCGCGGACGTACGGGTGACCCGGCTGCCGTACCCGCAGGACTTCCGCTGCCCGTTCGGCGTCGGGGGAACCGAGGGCGCCGAACTCGGGGCCCGCTGGACGGAGAACCTCCTGGACGACCCCAAGGGCGGGGTCCCCGCACCTGCCGGGATGATCGTCGAACCCGTCCAGGGCGAGGGCGGTGTCCTCCCGGCACCCGACGCCTGGCTGCGACGGATGCGCGAGATCACCGCAGCGCGGGGGATCCCGCTGATCGCGGACGAGGTGCAGACGGGAGTGGGCCGGACCGGCGCCTTCTGGGGCGTGGACCACGCCGGGGTCGTGCCCGACGTGCTGGTCCTGTCCAAGGCGATCGGCGGCAGCCTGCCGCTGGCGGTCATCGTGTACCGGGCGGGACTCGACGTCTGGGCTCCCGGCGCGCACGCCGGGACCTTCCGGGGGAACCAGCTCGCCATGGCGGCCGGCACCGCCACCCTCGCCTACGTTCGCGAGAACCGGCTGGCCGAACGCGCCGCCGCCCTGGGGGAACGGATGCTCACGGCCCTGCGCGGCCTCGCCGCCGATCACCCCTGCATCGGCGACGTACGGGGCCGGGGCCTGATGATCGGCGTCGAACTCGTCGACCCCGACACCGGTGACAGCGCCCCCGCGCTCGCCGCGGCCGTCCGCAGGGAGTGCCTGGACCGCGGGCTGATCGTCGAACTCGGCGGCCGCCACTCCGCCGTCGTCCGTCTGCTGCCCCCGCTGACCCTGACCGACGAGCAGGCCGGGGCGGTCCTCGACCGCCTGGCCGACGCCATCCCGGCAGCCGCCCGCCGGCCCCACTGACCCGTACCCCGAGGACCCGCGATGCCCGACGCGCACCACTCCACACCCACCCCAGACCCTGGCGGCGAGGAGCACGGCCTGCGACCGGCCCCGGCCCCGGCCACCCGGTCGCAGCTCCCGCTGCCCGCCCCCATGGAGCAGCCGGCACCGCCCCAGCCTCCCACCCACCGAGGCCATGCCGAGGCCGCCCGCCCCGCACGCCCGCCCCACCCCACCCCCCAGCCCTGGTCCCCACCCCCCACCCCGCCCCCCGCACCGGCCCCCCTCTGGACCGCCCCCGCCGAGCCCACCCCAGGGCAGCCCGCGTCCCCGGCCCAGCCCCACCCCCCGCACGCGGACCCCGGCCATGGCCACCCCGTACCCCCCGCCCCGGCCGCCCCCCGGACCGCCCCCGCCGAGCCCACCCCAGGGCAGCCCGCGTCCCCGGCCCCGGCCCAGCCCCGCCCCCCGCACGCGGACCCCGCTCGCGAGCAGCCCGCACCGCTGGCATCGGCGCGCCCTTGGACCGCCCCCGCCGAAGCGGCCCCGGCGCAGCCCGCGTCCGCGGCCGAGGCGCAGCCCCGTGCCCCGCGCACGGAGCCCGACCAGGGGCAGGCCTCACCGCCGGCCCCGGCCAACCCGTGGACCGAGCCCGCCGAGCCCGTCGCGCCCCGGGCCCCGCACGCCGGGCCGGTGCACCCTCGGCCCGTTGCCCCGGGGCCCGCCCAGTCCTGGGCCGGGGCTGCCGAACCCGCCGATCCGCAGCCGGCGTCCACCGAGCGCCGGGCCGACCACCCCGAGGTCCTGACGGCAGCCGGGAGTGACGAGGCGTGCGCCTCCATCCGGGAGCCGGCACGGCGGGCGCCCGGGGCGGAGGGCCCGGTGGCCGCCACCGTTCCCGTGCCCCGGCAGAAGGACGGCACGGCCCCGCCCCGTTCCGGCCGGAGAGACACGGCCCGGCCGGAGCCGGCCGTGCCCCCCGAGCCCCTGGATCACCCCGACCCGACGGTCGCCGCCGAGGCCGCGGCGGTCGAGAACCTGCTCCGCTGCTGGGTCCGCGAAGCCGGACTCCGCCGCCCCGACGGCCCCGCCGGCACGCCGTTGCGCATCCCCCTCCCCGCCTCCGGCGCCGCCCTGCACGTCGCCGTCCACCACTGGTCCCCGGCAGGCTGGCACCGCTTCGGCCCGGCCCGACTGGAGGCCGCGCCCACCACGGCCCCCGCCCTGGACGCCGTCGCCCTCGCCGCCCTCCTCGCCCGTGAAGGCGCTCGTACGCGCGCCTCCACCGACGACGGCCACGACCCCGAGCACGGCTCCGCGGACCTCGTGGCCAGGGTGGCCGACTCGGTCCGCCGCACCGCCGAGTTCATCGCCGACCGACGCGAACGCCCCACCGCCCCGGCCCCCGTCGGCACGGACCGCTTCCTCACCTCCGAACAGTCGCTCCTGCTGGGCCACCCCCTCCAACCGGACCCGAAGAGCCGCGAAGGACTCTCGGAGTCCGAAGTCCGCCGCTACTCACCCGAACTGCACGGCTCCTTCCCCCTGCACTGGTTCGCCGTCGAACCCTCCGTCCTCGCCACCCAATCGGCCTGGACGGAACGCGGCCGCCCCGTCTCCGCCGCCCGGCTCCTCGGCCGGCTCGCCCCCGGCCTTGCGGTGCCCGATGGCGCGACCCCCCTTCCCCTGCACCCCTGGCAGGCCCGCGACCTGCTCCAACGCCCCGCCGTTACCGCCCTCCGCGACGCCGGCCTGCTGCACGACCTCGGCCCCTACGGTGCCCCCTGGTACCCCACCTCCTCCGTGCGCACCGTCCACCGTCCCGGCGCCCCCGCGATGCTCAAGCTCTCCCTGGGCCTGCGCATCACCAACTCCCGCCGCGAGAACCTCCGCAAGGAACTCCACCGCGGCGTCGAGGTCCACCGGCTGCTCCGCACCGGTCTCGCCGAGCAGTGGCAGACGGCCCACCCCGGCTTCGACATCGTCCGCGACCCCGCCTGGGTCGCCGTCGACGCCCCGGACGGCACCCCCGTCCCCGGACTCGACGCCCTGCTGCGCCACAACCCCTTCCGTTCCTCCGACGACGCCGTCTGCGTCGCCGCCCTGACCTCACCCCGCCCGTGGCCCGGCCGGACCGGCATGACCTCCCGGCTCGCCGAGACCGTCTCCCGCCTCGCCGCGAGCACCGGCCGCCCCACCTCCGCCGTCGCCGCCGAGTGGTTCCTGCGCTACCTCGACCAGGTGGTGCTGCCGGTCCTCGCCTTCGACGCGCTCGCCGGCATCGCCCTCGAAGCCCACCAGCAGAACACCCTGGTCCTCCTCGACCCGGCCGGCTGGCCGGTCGGCGGCCGCTTCCGCGACAACCAGGGCTACTACTTCCGCGCCTCCCGCCGCGCGGAACTGGAGCACCGGCTCCCCGGCATCGGCAGCGTCAGCGACACCTTCGTCTCCGACGCCGTCACGGACGAACGCTTCGCGTACTACCTCGGCATCAACAACGTGCTCGGCCTCGTCGGTGCCTTCGGCTCCCAGCGCCTCGCCGACGAGCGCGTACTGCTGGCCGCCTTCCGCCGGTTCCTCGGCAAGGCAGCCCACCTCGGCCCGCTCCCCGCGCGGCTCCTCGACTCACCCACCCTGCGCTGCAAGGCGAATCTGCTCACCCGCCTGGGCGGCCTCGACGAGCTGGTCGGTCCCGTGGACACCCAGTCCGTCTACGTCACCATCGCCAACCCCCTCCACGATTGACACGTCAGCGCCGACACGGAGAAGAGCCCCCGATGCCCTCCACCGAAACCACTGCCGACCCCACCTCCTCCGCCGCCCGTCCGTTCGGCAGCCCGCGCACCATCGGCGATACGATCGAACTACGGCTCCCCGCGCACCGGTTGCCCCTGCTCGCCGAGGCGGACCTGCTCGATTCCCCGGCCCTCTGGGGCAGCACGCAGACACCCGCCGGAGCCTTCCGCCTCGAACCCGTACGCCCCAGCAGGGACCTGCGGCTGATCGCCGGCTGGATGAACGATCCGGATGTCGACGCCTACTGGGAGCTCGCCGGCCCCGAAGCAGTCACCGAGGCCCACCTACGGGCCCAGCTCGACGGAGACGGGCGCAGCATCCCCTGCCTCGGCCTGCTCGACGGCACGCCGATGAGCTACTGGGAGATCTACCGGGCCGATCTCGACCCGCTGTCCCGGTACTACCCGGCGCGCCCCCACGACACGGGTATCCACCTGCTGATCGGAGACGGAACGAACCGCGGCCGGGGCCTGGGCACCACACTGCTGCGCGCCGTCGCCGACCTGGTGCTCGACAACCGGCCTCGCTGCACACGCGTCATCGCCGAACCGGACATCCGCAACACCCCCTCCGTATCAGCCTTCCTGGGTTCTGGTTTCCGCTGTTTCGCGGAAATCGACCTACCCGAGAAGCGCGCCGCCCTGATGATCCGGGAGCGGGCGCTGCGCAATCTCCTCTGACTGCCGCCCCGCAGGCCCCGACCGCCCGCCGCTTCGCACCTCTCCCTTCGAAAACTCCGCGCCACGCGGCAAAGTTCCCGAGCCCCGAGGAGACCCGTGCAGAATTTTCCGACCCCCCACGGCGCCACGGAACCGCCCGTGCCGCCCTCGCCCCAGCACCCCTGTACGCCCCCCGAACTCACCCGCTCGACCTGGGACTTCGCGGCCCGCCGACTGCTCGCCAAAATGCTGTCCGAGTTCGCCTACGAGGAGATCATCAGCCCGGTCCGCGCCTCCGCCCCGAACGGCGACGCATGGAGCCTCACCCTCGACGACGGCAGCGTCCTCGGCTTCCATGCCCGCCGCCGCGTCTACGGCAGCTGGCACGTCACACCGGACACCATCACCCTGACCCCGGCACCGCCCTCCACCCAGCCGCCCGGCGCCTTCGGGGACCCGTACGCCTTCCTCATCCGCGCCCGCACCCTCCTCGGCCTCGACGGCGCCACCCTCGGGCACCTCGTCCGCGAGCTCAGTGCCACCCTCGCCGCCGACGCCCGGATCGACCACACCGCGCTCACCGCCGACGTCCTCGCGGACCTGGACTACGCCGCGCTCGAAGGCCACCAGACGGGACACCCCTGGCTCGTCCTCAACAAGGGCCGCATCGGACTCTCCGCCTCCGACACCGCGGCCTGGGCGCCCGAGGCCCGCGCCCGCCAGCGGCTGCCCTGGCTCGCCGCCCACACCTCGATCGCCGCCTACCGGGGCACCGCCGGCCTGCAGGACCCCGCCCGCCTCTACTCCGCTGAGCTCGATCCCGTCACCCGCGCCGCCTTCGACCAGAGCCTGCGCGACCGCGGCCTGGACCCGCTCGGCTACCTCTACTTCCCGGTCCACCCCTGGCAGTGGGACGAGGTGGTCCTCCCGCTCTTCGCCCCGGCCCTCGCCGCCGGCACCCTCGTCCCGCTGCCCGCCGACCCCGACGTACGCCTGCCGCAGCAGTCGATCCGTACCTTCCTCAACCTCACCCGGCCCGACCGGCACAGCGTCAAGCTGCCGCTCTCCGTCTTCAACACGATGGTCTGGCGCGGCCTGCCCTCCGAGCTGGCCCTGGCAGCTCCCGCCGTGACCGCCTGGATCCACTCGCTCCGCGACGGTGACCCCTTCCTCCGCGACGAATGCGGGGTGATCCTGCTCGGTGAAGTGGCCTCCGTCACCGTCCGCCATCCCGTCTACGACGAGCTCCCCGAGGTCCCCTACCAGTACAAGGAGCTCCTCGGGGCGATCTGGCGCGAGCCCCTGACCGGCCGCCTCGCCCCCGGTGAGCGCGCCCGTACGCTCGCCTCCCTCCTCCACACCGACCCGCGCGGCCGGTCCTTCACCGCCGAGCTCGTCGCCCGCTCCGGTCTGGCCCCGGCGGTCTGGCTCCAGCGCCTCTTCGCCGCCGTGCTGCCCCCGCTGCTCCACTTCCTCTACCGCTACGGCACCGTCTTCTCCCCGCACGGGGAGAACGCCGTCGTGATCTTCGACGAGAACGAGGTCCCGGTCCGGCTCGCGGTCAAGGACTTCGTGGACGACATCAACATCAGCGACGAGCCGCTCCCCGAGCTGGCCTCGCTGCCGGACGAGGTCCGGGCGGTCCTGCTCAGCGAGCCCGCGGACTTCCTGCCCCAGTTCATCCACTCCGGCCTCTTCGTGGGCGTCTTCCGCTATCTCTCCGCGCTGTGCGAGGACCGCCTGGACGTCCCGGAGGGCGAGTTCTGGTCCCTCGTACGGGCGGAGATCGTGCGCCACCAGGCGCGCTTCCCCGAGCTGAAGGACCGCTACGAGCTCTTCGACCTGCTCGGAGAGCGCATCGGACGGCTCTGCCTGAACCGGAACCGGCTCTACGAGGACGGCTACCGCGACCGACCCGACCGCCCGCACGCCGTGCAGCACGGCACCGTACCCAACCCCTTGTACCGGCCGTGATTCCTCGCCGGTGCGCTCACTGTCGGTGCGGCCCCGTAGGGTTGGCAGTGCTATGACGAAGCCCTCCCTCCCCGACCTGCTGCACGCCGCCGTCTCCGCCGTCGGCGGCACGGAGCGCCCCGGCCAGGTGGCCATGGCCGAAGCCGTCGCCGAAGCGATCGACGACAACTCCCACCGGCTCATCCAGGCCGGCACCGGCACCGGCAAGTCCCTCGGCTACCTGGTGCCGGCCCTCGCTCACGGGGAGCGAGTGGTCGTCGCCACGGCGACCCTCGCGCTCCAGCGGCAGCTCGTCGAGCGCGACCTGCCGCGGACGGTGGAGGCGCTGCACCCGCAGCTGCGCCGCCGCCCGCAGTTCGCCATGCTCAAGGGCCGGTCCAATTACCTGTGCCTGCACCGCCTGCACGAGGGTGCGCCGCAGGACGAGGAGGAGGGCCTCTTCGATCAGTTCGAGGCGGCCGCCCCCACGAGCAAGCTCGGCAAGGACCTGCTGCGCCTGCGGGACTGGGCCGACGAGACGGAGACCGGCGACCGCGACGATCTGACCCCCGGCGTGTCCGACAAGGCCTGGGGGCAGATCTCCGTCTCCTCCCGCGAGTGCCTGGGCGCGACGAAGTGCGCGTACGGGGCCGAGTGCTTCGCCGAGGCCGCCCGCGAGCGCGCCAAGCTCGCGGACGTGGTGGTCACCAACCACGCGCTGCTCGCCATCGACGCCATCGAAGGCGCCCCGGTCCTGCCCCAGCACGAAGTGCTGATCGTGGACGAGGCGCACGAACTGGTCTCCCGCGTGACCGGGGTCGCCACCGGCGAGCTCACGCCGGGGCAGGTCAACCGGGCCGTGAAGCGCGCGGCCAAGCTGGTCGACGAGAAGATCGCGGACTCCCTGCAGACCGCCGCCGAGTCCTTCGAACGGGTCATGGAGCTGGCGCTCCCGGGCCGCCTCGAAGTGGTCCCCGAGGACCTGGGCTACGCGCTGATGGCCCTGCGGGACGCCGCGCGCAACGTGATCTCCGCGATCGGTGCGACCCGCGACAAGTCCGTCCACGACGAGGACGCGGTCCGCAAGCAGGCCCTGGCCGGCGTGGAGGGCATCCACACGGTGGCGGAGCGGATCACCAACGGCTCCGAGTACGACGTCGTCTGGTACGAGCGCCACGACCGCTTCGGCGCCACCGTCCGGGTCGCCCCGCTGTCGGTGTCCGGCCTGCTGCGGGAGAAGCTGTTCGAGGACCGCTCGGTGGTCCTGACCTCGGCCACCCTCAAGCTCGGCGGCGACTTCAACGGCGTCGCCGCCTCGCTGGGGCTCTCTCCCGAGGGGGTCGAGGGCGATGACGTTCCGGCCTGGAAGGGCCTCGACGTCGGCTCGCCGTTCGACTACCCGAAGCAGGGCATCCTGTACGTGGCCAAGCACCTGGCCACGCCCGGCCGCGAGGGCACCCGCGGAGACATGATGGACGAGCTCGCCGAGCTGATCGAGGCGGCCGGGGGCCGCACGCTCGGGCTCTTCTCCTCCATGCGCGGCGCCAAGGCCGCCGCCGAGGAGCTGCGCGGCCGGCTCGACAACCCGATCCTGCTCCAGGGCGAGGAGACGCTCGGCGAGTTGATCAAGGCCTTCGCGGCCGACCCGAAGACCTGCCTGTTCGGGACACTGTCGCTGTGGCAGGGCGTGGACGTGCCCGGCCCCAGCTGCCAGCTCGTGGTGATGGACCGGATCCCCTTCCCGCGCCCCGACGACCCGCTGATGAGCGCCCGCCAGAAGTCGGTGGAGGAGCACGGCGGCAACGGCTTCATGGCCGTCGCGGCCACGCACGCCGCCCTGCTGATGGCCCAGGGCGCGGGCCGGCTCGTGCGGGCCTCGGGCGACCGGGGTGTCGTCGCCGTACTGGACCCCCGGCTGGCCACGGCCCGCTACGGGAGCTTCCTGCGGGCCACGCTTCCGGACTTCTGGTACACGACGGACCGCAACCAGGCCCGCCGCTCGCTGGCCGCCATCGACGCCGCCGCGAAGGCCGACGGCAAGTAGCGGGGAGTCGGTGCGGCAGCCGTCACACAACAACCCCCGGGACCGGCGCAGTGGGTCCCGGGGGCTGGATGGGGGCGGCGGGAGTCAGACCCGACGCAGTACGGCGACGACCTTGCCGAGGATGGTCGCTTCGTCGCCGGGGATCGGCTGGTAGGCGGCGTTGTGCGGGAGGAGCCAGACGTGTCCGTCCTCGCGCTTGAAACGCTTGACGGTGGCCTCGCCGTCCAGCATCGCGGCGACGATGTCGCCGTTCTCCGCGACCGGCTGGCGACGCACCGTGACCCAGTCGCCGTCGCAGATCGCGGCCTCGATCATCGAGTCGCCGACGACCTTGAGGACGAAGAGCTCACCGTCGCCGACGAGCTGGCGGGGGAGGGGGAACACGTCCTCGACGGACTCCTCGGCGAGGATCGGGCCGCCGGCCGCGATCCGGCCGACCAGGGGGACGTAGGACGCGGCGGGCTTGCCGGTGGTGTCCGTGGGCTGCGAGCTCGGCTGGTCGGAGCCGCGCACCTCGTAGGCGCGGGGGCGGTGCGGGTCGCGCCGCAGGAAGCCCTTCCGCTCCAGGGCCATCAGCTGGTGGGCGACGGACGACGTGCTCGACAGTCCGACGGCCTGGCCGATCTCGCGCATCGACGGCGGGTAGCCCCGGCGCTGCACGGAGTCGCGAATGACCTCGATGACGCGCCGCTGCCGGTCCGTGAGTCCGGAGCTGTCGGCGCGGATGCCTGGAGGTCGACCTGGCAGCGAGCGTGCGGGGCGTACGACGGGCTCCGCCTCCGGATTCAGGTTTGCGTCGTTCATGGCATGCACCGGCTCGAGTCGGCTCTGGGAGCGGTTCTGGGCAGTGATGGTGGCACTGTCTGCGGTCGTGGTCACGTCGGCCCCTCTCGAAATGTTCTCCCTAGCTGGACAACGGTAGTAGCTTTCGAAAGGTTGCGCCAAACACACGTTCGAGTGAAAAATCGCAGATCGTCCCGCGTGGGCATATCAAGAGGTGTATAGACGCTCGGTTTGCCGAACGCGGGTTCGGCTCGGCATTCGCCGCTTACGGTACCCTTCCCGGTCGGGTCGCCACCGGCGGGGCTCCGCCCAGTGTGGCACCGCGGGGCCTCGTATCCGGCTATCGGACGGTGCGACACGCGGAGTGGGTTAAATCCGCCGGAACCCAAGATCTAGTGGTTGGATGAGCGCTGCCACCCAGAGGTTGTGGTCCTCGGTCTGCCGAGGGTCCCGGCATCGCATATGCTTGTGGCTGCTTCACGAGCCCCCGACAGAGCTTGGCCCTGTCGTTCAGGGGCCCCGTGGGGTGATTCAGTCGTGCCAAGAGGGAGGGTGAGGGAACCATGCACTGCCCCTTCTGCAGGCACCCCGACAGCCGCGTCGTCGACAGTCGCACCACGGACGACGGCACGTCGATCCGCAGGCGCCGTCAGTGCCCCGACTGCTCCCGTCGATTCACGACGGTGGAGACGGCCTCGCTGATGGTGATCAAGCGCAGCGGGGTGACCGAACCCTTCAGCCGTACCAAGGTCATCTCCGGCGTGCGCAAGGCGTGCCAGGGGCGACCGGTCACCGAGGACGCCCTCGCCAAGCTCGGCCAGCGGGTCGAGGAGGCGGTGCGCGCCACCGGGAGTGCCGAGCTGACCACCCACGACGTGGGTCTGGCCATCCTCGGCCCGTTGCAGGAGCTCGACCTGGTCGCGTACCTGCGGTTCGCGTCCGTTTACAAAGCTTTCGACACCCTTGAAGACTTCGAGACCGCCATCGCGGAACTCCGCGAGCCGCGGCCTCATCCTGAAGAGTGCGAGCCCGGGGGGACCGGTTCGGTCCCCGTGCCCGCCTCCGCCGCCGACTGACCGGACGGCCCTCACCGTGGAGCCCAGGCGCCGCGGTGCGGCCGGTCAGCCGAGCGAAGAGACGTAGATACAGATACACAGCACCGTGCCGCGGAATAGCGCTGGCACTTTAGGGCGTTTTGCCCGCATTGGGAGGCGGCATGACAGAGACGGCGAGCAGCTCGGCACGTGGTTCCCGCGCCAAGGGGACCAAGGCCGCCAAGGGCGGCCTGCGTATCGAGCGCATCCACACCACCCCCGGCGTGCACCCTTACGACGAGGTGAGCTGGGAGCGTCGTGACGTCGTCATGACCAACTGGCGCGACGGCTCGGTCAACTTCGAGCAGCGCGGCGTCGAGTTCCCCGACTTCTGGTCGGTGAACGCGGTCAACATCGTCACCAGCAAGTACTTCCGCGGCGCGGTCGGCACCCCGCAGCGCGAAACCGGTCTGAAGCAGCTGATCGACCGGATCGTGAAGACCTACACCAAGGCCGGCGAGGACTACGACTACTTCTCGTCGCCCGCCGACGCGGAGATCTTCGAGCACGAGCTGACCTACGCCCTCCTGCACCAGATCTTCAGCTTCAACTCCCCGGTGTGGTTCAACGTCGGCACGCCCCAGCCGCAGCAGGTCTCCGCCTGCTTCATCCTGTCCGTCGACGACTCCATGGAGTCGATCCTCGACTGGTACAAGGAAGAGGGAATGATCTTCAAGGGCGGCTCCGGCGCCGGCCTGAACCTCTCCCGCATCCGCTCCTCCAAGGAGCTCCTGTCCTCCGGCGGCAACGCCTCGGGTCCGGTCTCCTTCATGCGCGGCGCCGACGCGTCCGCGGGAACGATCAAGTCGGGCGGCGCCACCCGCCGCGCGGCCAAGATGGTCGTCCTGGACGTGGACCACCCGGACGTCGAGGCCTTCATCGAGACCAAGGTGAAGGAGGAGGAGAAGATCCGCGCCCTGCGCGACGCGGGCTTCGACATGGACCTGGGCGGCGACGACATCACGTCCGTCCAGTACCAGAACGCCAACAACTCCGTCCGCGTCAACGACGAGTTCATGACGGCCGTCGAGAACGGCACCGAGTTCGGCCTGCGCGCCCGCATGACCGGAGAGGTCATCGAGAAGGTCGACGCCAAGGCGCTCTTCCGCAAGCTGGCCGAGGCCGCGTGGGCCTGCGCCGACCCGGGCATCCAGTACGACGGTGTGATCAACAACTGGCACACCTGCCCCGAGTCCGGCCGCATCACCGCGTCCAACCCCTGCAGCGAGTACATGCACCTGGACAACACGTCCTGCAACCTCGCCTCGCTCAACCTGATGAAGTTCCTGAACGACGACGGCAAGGGCAACCAGTCCTTCGACGCCGAGCGCTTCGCCAAGGTCGTCGAGCTCGTCATCACCGCGATGGACATCTCCATCTGCTTCGCGGACTTCCCGACCCAGAAGATCGGCGAGAACACCCGCGCCTTCCGCCAGCTGGGCATCGGCTACGCCAACCTCGGCGCCCTGCTGATGGCCACCGGCCACGCGTACGACTCGGACGGCGGCCGCACGCTCGCCGCGTCGATCACCTCCCTCATGACCGGTACGGCCTACAAGCGCTCCGCCGAGCTGGCCGCGATCGTCGGCCCGTACGACGGCTACGCCCGCAACGCCGAGTCGCACAAGCGCGTCATGAAGCAGCACGCCGACGCCAACGCCGCCGCGCCGCGCACCGACGACCTCGACAACGCGATCTGGGCAGCGGCCACCGAGGCCTGGCAGGACGTCCTGCGCCTCGGCGAGAAGAACGGCTTCCGCAACTCCCAGGCCTCCGTCCTCGCGCCGACCGGCACCATCGGTCTCGCGATGTCCTGCGACACCACCGGTGTCGAGCCGGACCTGGCCCTGGTCAAGTTCAAGAAGCTCGTCGGCGGCGGCTCCATGCAGATCGTCAACGGCACCGTCCCGCAGGCCCTGCGCCGCCTGGGCTACCAGGAGGAGCAGATCGAGGCGATCGTCGCCCACATCGCCGAGCACGGCGTGGTCGTCGACGCCCCGGGCCTGAAGACCGAGCACTACGAGGTCTTCGACTGCGCCATGGGCGAGCGCTCCATCTCCGCGATGGGCCACGTCCGCATGATGGCCGCGATCCAGCCCTGGATCTCCGGCGCGATCTCGAAGACGGTCAACATGCCGGAGACGGCGACCGTCGAGGAGATCGAGGAGATCTACTTCGAGGCGTGGAAGATGGGCGTCAAGGCGCTCGCGATCTACCGCGACAACTGCAAGGTCGGCCAGCCCCTCTCCGCCAAGAAGAAGGAGGAGGAGAAGGAGGAGGTCACCGCCAAGACGGAGGAGACCATCCGCGCCGCCGTCGAGAAGGTCATCGAGTACCGACCCGTCCGCAAGCGCCTCCCCAAGGGCCGCCCGGGCATCACCACCTCCTTCACGGTGGGTGGCGCCGAGGGCTACATGACCGCCAACTCCTACCCGGACGACGGTCTCGGCGAGGTCTTCCTGAAGATGTCCAAGCAGGGCTCGACGCTCGCCGGCATGATGGACGCCTTCTCTATCGCCGTCTCCGTCGGCCTCCAGTACGGCGTGCCGCTGGAGACCTACGTCTCGAAGTTCACCAACATGCGCTTCGAGCCGGCCGGCATGACGGACGACCCGGACGTGCGGATGGCGCAGTCGATCGTCGACTACATCTTCCGCCGCCTGGCGCTGGACTTCCTGCCCTTCGAGACCCGCTCGGCCCTCGGCATCCACACCGCCGAGGAACGCCAGCGCCACCTGGAGACCGGCTCCTACGAGCCCCTCGACGAGGAGCTGGACACCGAGTCGCTGGCCCAGTCGGCCCCGCTCGCCGCGGTGCCGTCGGCCCCGAAGCCGGCCGCGGTCACCGTCCCGGTCCCGGCTCCGAAGACGGCGCACAGCAGTGCCGAACTGGTCGAGATGCAGCTCGGCGTCTCCGCCGACGCCCCGCTCTGCTTCTCGTGCGGTACGAAGATGCAGCGCGCCGGCTCCTGCTACATCTGCGAGGGCTGCGGCTCCACCAGCGGCTGCAGCTGACGCCAGTAGGTCGGTAGGCCCCCGGGCCCGCTGACCGGCAGTGCAACGAAGGGGACCGGCCGCCGGCCGGTCCCCTTCGGCATGTCCGCGCCGGTGACCGGATACTCGTTTCCCGCTCAAACGATCACCGGTTAGTCTCCAGCCGCACGCGTGATCAGTGGGGCGGGGGACGGGGAGCCATGTGGAGCGGTGACGAGCTGGACCTGGACGCGTACCTGGCGCGGATCGGATTCCCAACGGGGACGGCTTCCGGGGAACTCCGGCCGGATCTCGCGACGTTGTACGCAGTGCACCGCGCCCACACCGCCGCCGTCACCTTCGAGAACCTGGACGTGCTGCTCGGCCGCCCCGTCGAGCTGGACATGAAGGCGATCGAGGGCAAGCTCGTGCACGCCCGCCGCGGCGGGTACTGCTACGAGCAGAACTCGCTGCTGGCCGCCGCCCTGGAGCGGATCGGCTTCGAGGTCTCCGGGCGCGGTGCCCGCAACCGCACGCGCGGAGACGCCCTCACGGCCGTGACGCACGCCGTCCTCGTCGTCACGGTCGAGGGCGAACCATGGCTCTGCGACGCGGGGTTCGGTTACCAGGGGCCCTGCGAGCCCGTCCCGCTGGGCCGGCCCGGTGCCGAGGCGCGGCAGGGGGAGTGGACGTACCGCGTCCGCGAGGAGGACGGCGGCGTCCTCGTGCTGTGCGTCCTGCGCGGGGGAGCCTGGCGGGACTTGTACGCGTTCTCCCCGCAGCGCTACCACCCCGTCGACTACGCGGTCCTCAACCACTACAGCTCCACGCACCCCCGCTCCGCCTTCGTCTCCCGGGTCATCGCGCAGCGGCCCGGCGACGCGGTCCGCCTGGCGCTGGTCGGGCGCGAGCTCACCCGGTTGCATCCGGACGGCCGGGCCGAGCGGGAGGGCGTGGGGCCGGAGGAGCTGATCGCGGTGCTCGACAGGGAGTTCGGCCTTCGGCTGTCCGGGCGGGATGAGGCGGATCTGGTGCGGATCCACCGCGCCGGGGACTGACCGGGGACGCGCCGGGACCGTACGATGGCGCAGTGCTGGTCAAGTGGATTCGCTGCACGGTGACGGACCGACGGGGGTTCGAGCGCGGGCAGCGAAAATGGGCGGGGCTGCCGGGCGAGCCGGGATTCCGGGGGCAGGGCGGCGGCTGGAGCCGGGGCCGGCAGGGGGTCGCGCATGTCTTCGCGTTCTGGGAGAGCCGCTCCTTCTACGACTCCTTCATGGCCCGCAGCCACGACCGGCTGGCCGCGTCGCAGAACGGCACCTACACCGATCTGCGCGTCACCCTCTTCGACCACCGCTTCGACGTGAAGACGGGGTTCGAGCCGCGGTTCACCGACGCCGACGTCGTACGCGTCGCGCACACCAGGGTCCGCGAGGGCCGGCTCGACCACTTCGCCCTCATGCAGGAGAAGGTGTGGAACCCGGCCATGGCCGGCTCGCCCGGGATGATCCGGGGGCTCTTCGGAGAGGCCCCCGGCCGGGAGTTCCTGGTGCTGTCGATGTGGCACGCGGCGGCCGAGCACGGCAAGTACCGCCAGGAGCGGGTGGAGCGGCTCTCCCTGCGGGCCCAGATCCAGGCCGACGTCGAGGCCCTCACCGGCGACGTCGTCGATCTCGAACCGTCCTGGACGGTGTGATCGTCTGACGGCACGGCGGTACGGATGTACGACGACCGCCGGGGCGGCCGGGCCCTGACCGGCGTGCCCGTCGTTCGGCCCGCCGGTGGCCGAATAGGGTCGTGGGATGTCTCGACCACGTCGCATCGTCCTTGTCCGGCACGGGGAATCGGAGGGTAACGTCGACGACTCGGTGTACGAGCGCGAGCCCGACCACGCCCTGCGGCTGACCAGGAAGGGGCGCGAACAGGCCGCGGCGGCCGGCGAGCGGCTGCGCGAGCTCTTCGGCGACGAGACGATCAGTGCCTACGTCTCGCCCTACCGGCGGACCCTGCAGACCTTCCGGGAACTGCGGCTGGACCCGACCCGCGTCCGCATGCGCGAAGAACCGCGGCTGCGCGAGCAGGACTGGGGCAACTGGCAGGAGCGAGAGGACGTACGGCTCCAGAAGGCCTATCGGGACGCGTACGGGCACTTCTTCTACCGGTTCGCGCAGGGGGAGTCGGGCGCGGACGTGTACGACCGGGTCGGGTCCTTCCTGGAGAGCCTCTACCGCAGCTTCGAGGCCCCGGACCATCCCGAGAACGTGCTGCTCGTGACGCACGGGCTGACCATGCGCTTGTTCTGCATGCGGTGGTTCCACTGGTCGGTGGCCGAGTTCGAGTCGCTGTCCAATCCCGGGAACGGCGAATACCGGGTCCTCATGCGCGGCCCGGACGGCCGCTACCGGCTGGACCGCCCGTTTGAGCGGTGGACCACACCCGAGCCTTACGACCTCGACGGCTAGAGTGGCCCGCGATGACGCCTGATTCCACTCCCGAACGGCGCTACGCACGCGCCATGTCCAGCCTCCGAGGGCTGGCCCTGGGGGACGCCCTGGGCTCCCAGTACTTCGTCCCCGTGAACTACCCGCTGCTCAAGCGGCGCGAACTGCCCGTCGGCACCGAGACCTGGCAGTGGACCGACGACACCGAGATGGCCTGCTCGGTCGTGGCCGTGCTGGCCGGGCACGGCCGCATCGACCAGGACGCGCTCGCGAGCTCCTTCGCCCACCACCACGACTTCGACCGGGGCTACGGGCCCGCGGTGAACCGGATGCTGAGGCTGATCCGGGAGGGCGAGGACTGGCGCACGCTCGCCGCCGAACTGTTCAACGGGCAGGGATCCTGGGGCAACGGCGCCGCCATGCGGATCGCTCCGCTCGGAGCCTGGTACGCCGACGACCCCGAGCAGGCCACGCACCAGGCGGAGATCTCCTCCTACACCACCCACCAGCACCGCGAGGCGGTGTGCGGGGCCATGGCCGTCGCCGCGGCGGCCGCGCTCGCGGCGGATCCGGCCGGCCCGCCGAAGGCCTCCGACCTGCTGGACGGCGTCATCGCCCTGGTGCCGCGCAGCGCGGTGGGGGCGGGGCTGCGGCGGGCGCGGGACATGCTGGACTACGGCGACGCGACCACGGTCGCAGCGGTCCTGGGCTGCGGGCGGCGCACGAGCGCCCACGACACCGTGCCCTTCGCCCTGTGGTCGGCCGCACGCTCTCTGGATGACTACGAGCGGGCCTTCTGGACCACCGCGCAGGTGGGCGGTGACGTCGACACGACCTGCGCCATCGTCGGAGGGGTGCTGGGCGCCCGCGGCGACGAGGTGCTGCCGGAGGCCTGGCTGGCCCGCACCGAGGCCCTTCCGGCCTGGCTGCCGGAGGCGGCGGCGAGCTAGGTCCTGCCCGAGTCGGTCCGGGGGTGCCCCTGTCGGGGTGCCCCCTTCCGTTTGTCACGGTCCTGCCACAGGGTCTTTTGATCCTGTTCAAAACCTCCCTGTCGCGTCCTACGCTGACCGCTCAGCCGCCCCGAACCGGAATGCCGGGGCGGCCCGCAGGGAGGGGATCCTGATGTCAGAGAGCACCGACGGCGTGGATGAAACCGCGTCCGGGGCCGCCGGTGGGGCGCCGGAGCCGACCGCACCGCCGGCTCCGGCGCCAGGCGCACAGCCCGGCACCCCGGCAGGCCAGCAGCCCCCGAGGTCCCCCGAGGCCGGCCCGCATGCCGCCTGGCAGGCACGCCAGGAGCGTGAGCGCGCCGCGGCCCTCGCCAAGGCTGCCGCCCCGCCCACGTGGGCCGTACGGATACGTCCCGCCGAAGCCGCTCCCGTGCAGTCCGCGACGCTCGCCGCCGCCCTCGCGGCCGGTCTCGCCGCCGCGCTGCTGCTCGGCGACGGTCTCGGCCCCGGCCTGCCGCTCGCGGTGCTGCCGGCCGCCGTCGCCGCGTACGTCGCCGCCCGCGCGGCCGGCCGGGCGCCCCGCCCCTGGAGCCTGGTCTGGGCGGTCGGCTGCCTCGTGCTCCTCGTCGTACCGGCCCTGCGCGACTCCGCCTGGCCGACCACGCTCGCGATCCTGACCGCCGTCCTGCTCGGGGCGCTCGCCCTGCACGGCAGCCGCACCTGGCACGGGGTGCTGCTCAGCCCGTTCGGCTTCTTCGCGTCTGCCGTGAGCGGCATCGGATGGGCCTGGGCGGGCCTGCGGTCGCGCAGCGGGGGCATCAGCAAGGACCGCTGGCTGCCCCTGCTGAAGGCGACCGCCGTCGCCGCCGCACTGCTGGTGCTCTTCGGCACGCTCTTCGCCTCCGCCGATGCCGCCTTCGCCGACCTGGCGGGCGACCTCATGCCCGAGGTCTCCGTCGGGGAGGGCCCCTTCCGGACCGTTCTCTTCGTCCTCGGCGCCGTCCTCGCGCTCGCCGCCGCCCACACCGCCGCGGCCCCGCTGCGCTGGGACCGGATCGAGGTCGCGCCGGGCAGGCCGCGCTCCCGGGTCGAATGGGCACTGCCGCTCATCGTGCTCAACCTGCTCTTCGCCGGCTTCAACGCCGTCCAGCTGGCCGTCCTGTTCGGCGGCTACGACAAGGTCCTGCGCAGTACCGGTCTCACCTACTCGGAGTACGCCCGGCAGGGCTTCTGGCAGCTGCTCTGGGCCACCCTGCTGACGCTCGCCGTGATCGCGCTCGCCCTGCGCTGGGCTCCGCGGGCCGGAGCGGGCGACCGTCGCTTCGTCCGGGTCGTCCTCGGGGTGCTGTGCGCGATGACGCTGGTGGTCGTGGCCTCGGCGCTGCGCCGGATGGACCTCTACGTGGACGCGTACGGGCTGACCAGGCTGCGCGTGTCGGTCGAGGCGATGGAGCTCTGGCTCGGGCTGGTCATCGTACTGATCATGGCGGCTGGGGTGTTCGGTGCCCGCTGGCTGCCGCGCGCGGTCGCGGGCAGTGCCGCCGCGGCCGTGCTCGCCTTCGGTCTGCTGTCCCCGGACGGGATGGTCGCCGAGAACAACGTGGCCCGCTACAAGGCCGACGGCAAGATCGACCTCGCCTACTTCCAGTCCCTGTCGGCCGACGCGGTGCCGGCCCTCGACGGGCTGCCCGAACCGCAGCGGTCCTGCGCCCTGCGGGGGATCAACGACGAGATGTCGAGGGCCGGGGACGTCCCCTGGTACGCGATGAGCCTGAGCGAGTACCGCGCGCGGAAGATCCTGCGCGAGCGGCCGGTGACCGCTTCGTACGCGGAGTGCTCGCGCCTCGGCACCTTCGGCAGCCGCATCGAGTACTAGGAGCCCGTGTACGAGGGCCCGGGCGCGGGGATCGTTCCCGGCCCGGGCCCTCGTACCGCGGAACGCGCTCAGGCGGCCGGGCCGGCCTTGGAGGCCGCGCCGTTCAGGGCGTCCAGGTCGCTCTTGCGCACCCGGATCACCAGCAGTGCGGTGGCCAGGGCCAGGCCGGCCATCGCCACGGCGGCGAGGAACGCGGTGGAGATGCCGTGGGCGAGCACGAGGTCTCCCCAGGGGTCGGGCAGCCGCCCGGACTCCTTGGCCGCGGCCAGCTGAGCGGGATCTGCCTGGGCGATGAAGGCCTGGGTCTGCTTCCCGGCCTCGCCACGGGTGGCCGTGCCGAAGACGGTGACCAGGATGGACAGGCCGAGCGAGCCGCCGACCTGCTGGCTGGCGTTGAGCAGCCCGGAGGCGGCGCCGGCCTCCCTGGGCGCGACGCCGGAGACCGCGGTGAGGGTGAGCGTCACGAAGTTGAGGCCCATGCCGAAGCCGAACAGCAGCATGGGTCCGAGGACGCCGGAGACGTACGAGGAGTCGGTCCGCAGGAAGGACAGCCAGAACAGCCCGGTGCCGACGAGGGCCGTGCCGGTGACCATGAACGGCTTGGGGCCGAGGCGCGGCAGGAAGCGCTGCGAGAGGCCGGCCGCCGTGATGATGGCGGCGGTGACGGGCAGGAAGCCGAGCCCGGACCGGATCGGGCTGAAGTCCAGTACGTTCTGGACGAACTGGACGATGAAGAAGAACATGCCGAACATCGCCGCGGCCAGACCGAGCATGATCAGGTAGGTGCCGGCGCGGTTGCGGTCGGCGAACATCCGCAGCGGGATGATCGGTTCCCGGGCCCTCGACTCGATGGCCACGAACAGCGTGAGCAGGACGACGGCCGCAAAGAAGGAGCCGAGGGTGAGCGAGTCGCGCCAGCCGTCCTCGGAGGCGCGGATGAACCCGTAGACGAGCGAGGCCATGCCACCGGTGGAGGTGAGCGCTCCGGCGACGTCGAAGCGCCCGGGGTGGCGCTCGGACTCGCTGATGTAGAGCGGCGCGAGCACCGCGATCAGCACACCGATCGGCACGTTGACGAAGAACACCCAGCGCCAGTCGAGCCACTCGGTCAGCATGCCGCCCGCGAGCAGGCCGATGGCGCCACCGCCGGCCGAGACGGCTGCGAACACCCCGAAGGCCCGGTTGCGTTCGGGGCCTTCGGCGAAGGTGGTGGTGATCAGCGCGAGCGAGGTCGGCGAGGCGATGGCGCCGCCGACGCCCTGGAGGGCGCGGGCCGCGAGCAGTTGCCAGGGCTCCTGGGCGAAGCCGCCGAGGAGGGAGGCCAGGGTGAAGAGCAGGATTCCGGCCATGAAGACCCGGCGCCGGCCCAGGATGTCACCGGCCCGGCCGCCCAGCAGGAGCAGTCCGCCGAAGGTCAGGGTGTAGGCACTGAGCACCCATGAGAGGTCGGTGGTGCTGAAGGCGAGGGCGGTCTGGATGTGCGGGAGGGCGATGTTCACGATGGTCGCGTCGAGGACGACCATCAGCTGACAGGCGGCGATGACGGTGAGCGCCACTCCGGGGCGCCCCTCGCGTCGGGCCGCTCCCGGTATTCGGGGCGTGGCGAGTTGAGAGCTTGTCACTGAGGATCCCGCCACCAAAGTGAAACAGTGAACGCATCCGTTCACTTGGGCCTACGGTAGGAGCCCGGCCTTAGGGAACGCAAGCGTTCACTAAGGCTGAAAATGTGTACGAGGGGCGCGCGGCGGGCGCGCCGGCCGGTGGGAGGTTCGGATGATGGCGGGTTCGCGCTGGTCGGCGGCGTCACCGGGACGCAGACGGGGTCCCGAACTCGAACGGGCGATTCTCGACGCCGCGTTGGAACAGCTGAGCACCGTCGGCTGGAACGCGCTCACGATGGAAGGCGTCGCGGCGGGTGCGCAGACGGGCAAGGCCGCCGTCTACCGGCGCTGGCCCTCGAAGGCGGACCTGGTGGCCGAGGTGCTGCGGTCCGGGCTGCCGCCGATCGGCGTGATTCCCGACCGCGGATCGATCCGGGAGGACCTGTTCCTCCTGTGCGTGCGGATGCGCGACGTCATGTCCTCACGGGCCGGGCTGGCCCTGCGATCGGTCCTTCACGAATGCGACCACGCGCACGCCGGCCGCTTCCAGGGGGTGATCCGGTCGGGGCTGCACGAGCCGGCCCAGGAGCAGATCAGGGAGCTCCTGGCACGCGGCATCGAGCGGGGCGACGTCCGGCCGGACGCGATCGGTCCGTACCTCGTCGACGTCATCCCGGCGCTGCTGATGTACGGGGCGAAGGTGCGCGGCAGCGAATGGGGGGACGCGGAGATCGGGGCGATGATCGACGAGGTCATGGTGCCGGCGCTGAGAGTGTGAGACGGGGCACGGGGCGCGGAGGGGGAGCGGAAACGGCGCGCGGAAGCGGACGCAGGGGTCCGGGAGCGCTGCGGCAGCGGTGCGGGGTCCGGGTGGAAGCGGCCTGGTGGGCGACCGTGCGCCAGCCTGTCGGCGCTCTCGCGGGCGCTCTCACGGGCGTTCCTCGGTGCTCTCGCGGGCGGTCTCCCGGCGGTCCCGCGGTCGTCTCACGGTGGCCTGTCGGCGGCTTGTCGGCGGCCCCGGAAAGGGACTCGCGGCAGCCCGGACGGGGCCCCGTCGCGGGCCGCGCCGCTGCGGGAGCCGGGCCGGGGTGTGCAGGCGGCGCGGGGCGGCGTAATCTTGCTGGCGCCATGCCGTACGAAGCACCCACCCACACCGTCGAACGCTCCCTCCGTGCAACCACCGGCGCCAAGGTCATCGCCGGGGTCGACGAGGTCGGACGAGGGGCCTGGGCCGGCCCCGTCACCGTGTGCGCGGCGATCACCGGTCTGCGCCGGCCGCCCGCCGGGCTCACCGACTCCAAACTGCTCACGCCCAAGCGGCGCGACGCCCTTGTCGGGGTCCTGGAGGAGTGGGTCACGGCGTACGCCCTCGGCGACGCCTCCCCGGAGGAGATCGACGAGCTGGGCATGACCGCGGCCCTGAGGCTGGCGGCGGAGCGGGCCCTGGAGGCCCTCCCCGTGCGGCCCGACGCGGTGATACTCGACGGCAAGCACGACTATCTCGGCCCGCCCTGGCGGGTTCGGACGGTGATCAAGGGCGACCAGTCCTGCGTCGCCGTCGCGGCGGCCTCGGTCATCGCCAAGGTGAGGCGTGACCGGATGATGGCCGGACTCGGCCAACAGGGCGACGGGATCGAAGACTTCGGTTTCGCCGCCAACGCCGGATATCCCTCGCCCGTACACCGGGCGGCACTTGAGGAACGGGGACCCACCCCGTACCACCGGCTCTCGTGGTCGTACCTCGACGCGCTGCCCCGGTGGCGCCACTTGAAGAAGGTGCGCCGCAGCGAGGAATCGATGGAGCTGGAAATCGGAGGCCAACTCGGCTTCGATTTCTGATCGCACCCATGTGCCACCAGCCGGTACTTTTCGTACCGGTGTCTGACAGACATCAACCCGCCTCTCACCCCCGCCATCGAGGAGCCTCAGATTCACGAGAGTGCCCAGGGTCCCCGCGTCACGCCGGCCGCCAGCCGCACCGCGCCGACCCCCCGTCCCGTCCCTGGTCCGCGTCCCGTAGCCGTACCTCGGCCCGGACGCCCCGGTCCCGCCCGGCCCGCACCGCCCGCGCAGCGTGCGCCGCAGGCCACCCCCGGACCCGTCCCCGCAGCCCCTGCCGCTCCCGCCGCGCCGTCCGTCTCGGCCGCGGTGCCGCAGATCCAGCTGATCCCGGCCTCCGCCGAGGGCGCGCTGGACGCGGCCGAAGAGGCCGTCGACCTGCTGCTCGACACCGGGCGCGCGCCCGGCGACATCCTGGTGCTCACGACCGGCGACCCGCACCCGTGGGCCGCGCATGAGCTGTCCTTCGGTGAGGCCGCGTACTGGGCCCTCCACGACGCCGGGGACGACGTCTTCTACGCGGACGCGGCGCAGGTCCAGCGCGCCGCCGGGCGCCCTGTCGTGGTCCTCGCGGCCAACGGCGGTGTGGTCGGCACGCTCGCCGGAACCCTGCCGGTCGCGCTCGCGCGGGCCGGTGCGCTGCTGATCGTGTGCGGCGATCCGCAGCAGATCAACTCCGTGCTGGGTGCGGGCGTCTGACGCCCCGTACCCAGGTGCGGGGCGTGGGGCGGGGCGGGGCGTGAGCCCGCCCCGCTGAAGCCCTGGGCCTGATCCGCCGTACGCCCGCTCCAGGGTGTACGGCCGTTGGGCCCGCCTACGTGCGGGGGCTCGCGGTGGACGGCTCCGCCTCGCGGCAGGGGCGGCCGCGCGTGGTGCTCAGCGTGCCGCGGTCCGGCGCAGGGCCTCGGCCGCCCCGCCACCGGTGTGCAGGGCGAGAGGGGCGAACTCGGCCACGGTGTCGCCGAGACGCTGCGGCCGCGAATCCGAGCTGGGCCGTCGGCCGCCCCGGCCCTCACCCAGTACCTGCCAGCCGTCGCGGGTCAGTGTGATGTACGCGCCGCACCGCAGGCCGTGCAGGGTGCAGGCGTCGCGCAGCCCCCACATCCAGGCCCCGTCCTCCTCGGTCCACCGCTCGTCGCCGTCGCGGCAGTAGAGGAGCACCGCGGTCCGCACCGGGGTGCGTCGCCGCAAGTCGTGCGGGAGGACGCGGCGCAGTCGGGACAGGAGGGCGTTGCGGTACTCCCAGCCGTCGGCCGAGACCGACCGCTGCACGAACGAAGCGCTCGCGACGAGTTGCTCCTCCGGGCCGAGGACGGCGATGACCGCCGTCGACGGGACCGGGGCGTGCCGGGAGTGCAGACCGCTGACGACTTCACGGGGATTGCGGAGCAGGGGAATGCCCGACGCCGTCCATTCGGCGGGTTCCAGCAGTCTGCCGTGCCGGCTGGTGCCGCCGGCGGCCATGGTCAGTGACGTGGTCGAGGGCGGGGCGGATCCGAAGGTCACGGTCCTCCCTTCGTGTACCGCCCGCGGACGGGCACTGCTGGAGTTCGGGCGCGCCGCAGCACGGCCCAGGAGAGCGCCGGGGAGCCGAGCGGGAGCAGTGCAATTCTCGCGTGGCCTCCGAGCATGCGGCAACGAGCAATTGCCGTCGCCGACCGGAATCCAACGGTATGCCGTTCATATCCTTGCCCCGCCGCGCCCGGGATGACGCATTCGGCTACCCCTGGAGCGCCAGTACCAGGGGGAACACCTCGCGCGCGCCCGCCCGTCGGAGCAGCCGGGCGGCCACGGCCAGGGTCCAGCCGCTCTCCGCGCGGTCGTCCACGAGGAGCACGGGACCTGCTGCCTCCGTGAGTGTCGCGGCCAGGGCAGGCGGCACGGTCAAGGCCTGGTGGAGTCCGCGCACCCGCTGAGCGCTGTTGGAGGACGGCAGGCCGAACTCCGGTGCCTGATCCGTGTACGCCATCGTCCCGAGCAGTGGAATCCGCCCGATCTCCGCGATCCGCGCGGCCAGCGAGCCGACCAGCTGGGGCCGGGAGCGCGAAGGCAGGGCGACCACACCCACCGGCCTCGGGGGTGCCTCGGGCGCCCCCGAGGCCCAGCCGCCCGGGCCCCGGGCCCAGTCGGCCAGGACCGCCACCACGGCCTGTGTCACATCGTCCGGAATCGGCTGGTCCACGGAGTGCGGGGCGAGCATCGGGCGCAGCCGGTTGCCCCAGCCGATGTCCGACAGCCGGCCCAAGGCCCGTCCCGTCGAGGCCTGTTCCCCGGCGGGGATCCGTCCCTTGAGGTCCACGCCGACCGCCGCGAGACCGGTCGGCCACATCTTGCGGGGCTCCAGCTCCACGCCGGGCCGGCCGAGTTCACCGCGGGCGGTGTCCAGGGCGGTGGTGGAGACGTCCGCGGTGAACCGGGCCCCCGCGCAGTTGTCGCAGCGGCCGCAGGGCGCGGCCTCCTCGTCGTCGAGCTGGCGGCGCAGGAACTCCATCCGGCATCCGGTGGCCGCCGCGTAGTCACGCATCGCCTGCTGCTCGGCGGCCCGTTGGCGGGCCACCCACGCGTAGCGCTCGGCGTCGTACACCCAGGGCTCACCCGTCGAGGTCCAGCCGCCCTTGACCCGGTGCACGGCGCCGTCCACGTCGAGCACCTTGAGCATCGTCTCCAGGCGGGTGCGGCGCAGGTCGACCAGCGGTTCCAGGGCGGGCAGCGACATCGGGCGGCCGGCCTGGGCGAGGACGTCGAGGGTGCGGCGCACCTGCTCCTCCGGCGGGAAGGCCACGGAGGCGAAGTACTGCCAGATCGCCTCGTCCTCGCGCCCCGGCAGCAACAGCACCTCCGCGTGCTCCACTCCACGGCCCGCGCGGCCGACCTGCTGGTAGTAGGCGATGGGGGAGGAGGGCGAGCCCAGGTGGACGACGAAACCGAGGTCGGGCTTGTCGAAGCCCATGCCGAGGGCGGAGGTCGCCACCAGGGCCTTGACCCGGTTGGCCTGCAGGTCCTCCTCGGCCTGCTGCCGGTCGGCGTTCTCCGTCTTGCCCGTGTACGAGGCGACGGTGTGTCCGCGGTGGCGCAGGTACGCGGTGACCTCCTCGGCGGCCGCCACCGTCAGCGTGTAGATGATTCCGGAGCCGGGGAGCTCCCCGAGGTGGTCGGCCAGCCAGGCCAGCCGGTGCGCGGCGTCGGGCAGGGTCAGCACGGCCAGGCTCAGGCTCTCGCGGTCCAGCGGGCCGCGGAGCACCAGCGCGTCCGTACCCGCGCCGGTGCCCAGCTGTTCGGCGACGTCGGCGGTCACCCGGGCATTGGCCGTGGCGGTCGTGGCCAGGACCGGGACGCCCGGGGGCAGATCGGCGAGCATGGTGCGCAGCCGGCGGTAGTCGGGACGGAAATCGTGTCCCCAGTCCGAGATGCAGTGCGCCTCGTCCACCACCAGCAGTCCCGTCGCGGCGGACAGCTTGGGCAGCACCTGGTCACGGAAGTCGGGGTTGTTGAGCCGTTCCGGGCTCACGAGCAGGACGTCGACCTCGCCCGCCGCGACCTCGGCCTGGATCCCCTCCCACTCCTCGGGATTGGCCGAATTGATGGTGTGGGCGCGGATTCCGGCCCGGGCCGCGGCCTCGACCTGGTTGCGCATCAGCGCGAGGAGCGGGGAGACGATCACGGTGGGGCCGGCGCCGGCCGCGCGGAGCAGCGAAGTGGCGACGAAGTAGACGGCGGACTTGCCCCAGCCCGTGCGCTGCACCACCAGCGCCCGCCGCTTGTGCGCGACGAGGGCTTCGATCGCCAGCCACTGGTCCTCGCGCAGCCGGGCGGTGCCCGTGGGGTCGCCCACGAGACGGGCCAGTACGGAGTCGGCCGAGGACCTCAGGTCTGCGTTCATGCCCCCATGCAACCCGATGCCTCTGACATCGCGCCAATGCGGACCCGACCCTGAGGATGTTGAACTGTAAACAGTTATCCACAGGGCTTTCGGGATCGGACCGGCGCCGGGATCTTCGTGGCATGACGAACAGCCACGAATCACGCACCCCGTCCGAGCGGCCCTCCGCCAGCGTGCCGGGAGCCGCGAGCGAACCGCAGATCACCCTGCGCAGCCCGGCCGAACTGGCCGACGCGCTGCCCTACATGCTCGGGTTCCACCCGACCGACTCCCTCGTCATGGTCGCCGTCCACGGTGAGGGCGGCCGCTTCGGCGGCCGGCTCCGCGTCGGCATCCCCACCTCCACCACCGAATGGGAGGACACCGCACGGCAGGTCGCGGACTGCCTGATCCGCGGCAGCGCACGGCGCGGCGGCAAGCCCGACGGCATCGTCGTCTTCCTCTGCCAGGAGCCGCGCGGGGAGGAGAGCGGGCAGCGGGTAATGACCCGGCTGCGCCCCCTCGCCCAGCGGATCAGGCTGGCCTGCGGCGAGCTGGAGGTGCCCGTACTGGAGGCCCTGTGCCTCTCCGCGGGCCGGTACTGGTCCTACGTCTGCCCCGACGGGCACTGCTGCCCGGCCGAAGGCAGCCCGATGCCCGCGGCGGGGACCTCGGTGCTGGCCGCCGAGGCCACGTACGCGGGGCTCCAGGTCCGGGGTTCCCTCAGGGAGATCGAACGGCGGCTGGCGCCGCTGAGCGGGACCGTCGCAGAGGAGATGGAGCGGGCCCTCGACCGGGCCGCCGGGGCCCTCGTGCCCAAGATCCTCGATGGGGCGACCAGGGAGGAGGTCGGAGCCGAGACCGTCGCACTGGCCGGGACCCTGATGCGGCGCATGGCCCTCGCCCTGCCCGCCGAGGGCGGACCGCTCGGCGACGACCGGGACGACGCACTGCTCACCCACGACGAGGCCGCCGCACTCATCCTCGGCCTCCAGGACCGCCAGATCCGGGACGTCGCGGCCGAATGGATGGAGGGCGACGAGGCGGCCCCCGCCCTGAGGCTCTGGCGGGCCCTGGCCCGGCGCTGTGTCGGAGCCTACGGCGAGCACGCGGCCGCCCCTCTCACCCTCGCCGGCTGGGTCTCCTGGTCCACCGGGGACGAACCGACCGCCCGCATCGCCCTGGCCCTCGCCCTGCGGGCCGACGCCGAATACCGCTTCGCCCAACTGCTCCACCACGCCTGCAACGAGGGCATCGACCCCGAGGGGCTGAGGCAGTGCCTCCGGGAGGAGCGCAGCCGCCGCGAGCCGCGGCGCAAGCGCCCGAAGCCGGGCAGCCGCCCTCCCGGCCGCCGGGAGCGAAGCACCACCCGCCGCGACTCCCGCCGCACCTCGAGGAGCGACCGGTGAGCCCGAGCCGACAGGTCCCCCGCGGCACCCCGGTGCGCCGCCTGCGGAGCAGCCTGAGCCTGATCCTGCGGCGCGGCCGGCGACCCGCTCTTCCGCGCCCGGGGCCGGGGCCCGTGACCCGCGCGGGGGTGGGGGCGTTCCCACGGAAGGCGGCGGTGGCCCGGCCGCGCCGCCCAGCCGAACCGACCGGAGCGCAGACAAGGCGACACATGTCCCACCCCGCACCTCCCCGCCCCGCAACGGTTCCCGGCGCCCGCAGGGCCGAGCTGCCGCCCGTGCACGGAGCCGTCATCTGCGTCGCCGCGCCCTGCCTGGTCATCTCCCCGGAGCACGGCCAGCTGACCGGGCGCGGTACCGACGGGATCTACCGCTCCGGACGGCGGCTGCTGTCCCGCTGCGTCCTGAGGGTCGGCGGCCGGGACCCCGTCTCCGTCCAGGGGCGCAGCCTCGGTGCCGACCGCGCGGCCTTCACCGCGACGGTCCGCACCGGGGCCGAGCCCGGCCCCGACCCCGACATCGGTGTGGAACGGGTCCGGCACGCGGACGGCACCGAGCGGATCACCCTGCGTAGCTTCGCCCTGCGGCCGGTGCGCCTTCCGGTGGAGGTGCTGCTCGGTACCGACCTGGCCGAGCTGGCCGCGGTGGCCGCCGGCCGTACCGGGCCGGAACTGCCCGCCGGGGTGCACGCCGCAGGGCTGCGCTGGAGCACGGGGGAGGCCCAGGCCGTCACCGCCGCCGACCCGCCGCCGGACGACGCGCTGGCCTCGGCCGGACTGCTGCGCTGGCAGCTCGAACTGGGCCCCGGCGAGTCCCGCACCATCGAACTGCGGACCACGCAGGACCGCTCGACGCGGGCGCCCGCCGGACAGGTGGCCAACCCGCTCGCCGAAGCCCGGGCCGAGGGGGACGATCCGAGGGCCGCGGCGTGGTTCGCCGGCAGCGTCGCCGACCTGGGTGCGCTGCTCCTCAGGGACCCGGAGGAGCCGGGTGACTGCTTCGCCGCGGCGGGCGCGCCATGGCGGCTGGGACTGGCCCCGCCCGAGGCGCTCTGGGCCGCGCGGATGGCGCTGCCCCTGGGTACCGGCCTCGCGGCCGCCACCTTGAGGGTCCTGGCCCGGACCCAGGCAGGCGGACGGGGCCTCGGGGCAGGGAAGATCCCCGGCCCCCTGCGCGGGGCCGGCCCGCAGCTCCCCCCGGGGTGCACCGGCACGGAAGCCACGCTGGCCTTCCCCACCGTCCTCGCCGAAGCCCGGCTGTGGGGCATGCCGGAGGAGGAGCTGGCCCGGCTGCTGCCGGCCGCCGAGAGGTGCCTGGAATGGCTCCGCGGAGCGCTGGGGGAGGACGGCTTCCTCGCCGACCCCGATCCGGGGCCGCGGCGCTGCGAGACCCAGGCCCACGCCCACCGGGCCGCCCTGCTGGGGGCCGACCTCCTCGACGCGTGCGGGCGCCCCGGGGCCGAGGAGTGGCGGGAGCGCGCGGCACGGCTGCGGGAGCGGTTCCGGGCCGCGTTCTGGATCGACGGCCCCGACGGCGGCCGGCCCGCGGCGGCCCTGCACCCCGACGGACGCCCGCTGCCCCGGCTCACGGGGGCCGCCGCCCACCTCCTCGACACCGGCCTGCTCGGGGGCGGCCGCCTCGCCCCGGGGCTCCTGGACGGGACCCGCACCGAGCAGCTGGCCCGGTTGTTCGGAGCCCCCGCCATGGACTGCGGATGGGGGCTGCGGAGCATGGCCGTCAAGGAGCCGGGGCACAACCCGTTCGGCCACCGCTCCGGTGCGGTGCGCGCGCACGAGAGCGCCGTGGCCGTGGCCGGCCTGGCCCAGGCGGGCTTCGAGAAGGAGGCGGCGGGTCTGCTCGGAGGCCTGCTCGACGCGGCCGAGGCCTTCGGGTACCGGCTGCCCGAGATGTTCGCCTCCGAGCAGCGCACCACGGCCGGTGTCCCGCTCCCGCATCCGGCGGCCTGCAGGCCCGCGGCCGTGGCGGCGGCGGCCGGGATCCACGCGCTCAGCGCCCTCGTCGGAATCCGCCCCGACGCCCCCGCCGGCACGGTCGCCCTGGTCCCGCTCCCCGGCGCTCCCCTCGGAGCGCTGCGGCTCTCGGGGCTGCGGGTGGCGGGAGAGCCCTTCGCCGTACGGATCAGCAGGATGGGGCTGGCCATGGTGGAGGAGGCGGCCGATGCGCTCCAACTGGGAGGCTAGCCTCCAGAACAGTGGTTCCAAGGTCACCAAAGAGCTGTTTATCGTCAGGCAGACGACTATGATCGCGTCATGTCGCCCTACGACCCGTCGGCCTATCCGCCCTTTGCAGTCACCGTCGACCTGGTCGTGCTCACCGTGCGGCGCCACGCGCTCTGCGCGCTGGTGGTCCGCAGGGGTGAGGCACCGTTCCAGGGGCGCTGGGCGCTGCCCGGCGGATTCGTCCGGGGGGACGAGGACCTGGGGGCTGCCGCGGCCCGGGAGCTCTCCGAGGAGACCGGTCTGTGCGCGCACGACCCCGCGGTACCGGGCGTGGACAACGGGGCGCATCTCGAACAGCTGGCGACCTACGGCGATCCGAAGCGGGATCCGCGGATGCGCGTCGTCAGCGTGGCGCACCTGGTGCTGGCTCCGGACCTGCCTGCGCCGCGGGCAGGGGGAGACGCCAACAGCGCCCGCTGGGCCCCGGTCGACGAGCTGCTGGCTCCCCCGGACCAGGCGTCCGCCGGGCTCGCCTTCGACCACGCGCGGATCCTCGCCGACGGTGTCGAGCGGGCCCGCTCGAAAATCGAGTACTCCTCGCTGGCCACCGCTTTCTGCCCGGCCGAGTTCACCGTCGGCGAGCTCCGCAGGGTCTACGAGGCCGTCTGGGGCGTCGCTCTGGATCCACGCAACTTCCACCGCAAGGTCACCGGGACGCCCGGATTCCTCGTACCGGCCGGAGGGACGACGACCCGTCAGGGCGGGCGCCCGGCACAGCTGTTCCGGGCCGGCGGGGCCACACTGCTCAACCCGCCGATGCTGCGCCCCGAAGTCTGACGCTCCGACGGGCCGGTTGCGTCGAAAATCGGACATATCGCGTTATCTTGTTTGCGGTACTCACGCTGCCGCAGAGCGGTCTCACACCCCGCGAGAGAAGCGATGCTCCAGGCCATCGGACTCACCAGCACCTCCCGCCACGACGGCCGGCCCCTCGTGGACGACCTCACCTTCGAGGCTCGCCCGGGGACCGTGACCGCCCTGCTCGGCGAGCCGGGATCGGGCAAGACCACCGCGCTGCGGCTCATGCTCGAACTCGAACCGGGCCGCGGCGTCACCTACTTCAGAGGCCGGCCGCTCCACCGGATCCCGCATCCCGGCCGTGAGGTCGGCGTGCTGCTCGGCGATGTCCCCGGCAACCCGGCGCGGACAGTCCGCAACCAGCTGCGGATGCTCTGCGCCGCCGCGGGCGTGCCGGCCTCACGGGCCGACACCATGCTGGAGGTCGTCGGCGCGGCGGGGCTGCGCGACCAGCGGCTCGGCTCCCTCTCCCTCGGCATGGAGCGCCGAGTGGCGCTGGCCGCGGCGCTGATCGCCGATCCGTGCACCCTGCTCCTCGACGAACCGGGCGCCGGGCTCTCCCCGCGCGAACGGGGCTGGCTGCACGGGTTGCTGCGCGGTCACGCCTCCCTCGGTGGAGCGGTGCTGTTCACCACCGACGACGCCAAGGAGGCCGCCCGCAGCGCGGACCGCGTGGTCAGTATCGCGGCGGGCAGGCTCATCGCCGACCAGGAGGCCGCCGAGTTCGCCCGGACCCGGCTGCGGCCGAGGGTCGCGGTGCGCACCCCGCACGCGGCCCGGCTGGCCGACGTACTGGGCCGCGAGGCCCGGGCCGCGCATCGAATGGTGGAGATCGTCGAGGAGAGCGGCAGCCGCCTGTCGGTGTACGGGAGCAACTGCGCCGAGGTCGGCGAAGCGGCGTTCCGGCACGGGGTGCTGGTCCACCGCCTCGCCGATGAAACGGGCGACGCCGGCGCGCCGCCGGCACTCCCGCACGCCCGCGCCGCGACCGGATCGCCGCCCCATTCCGGTCCTGCCCCCGACACCGCCTCCGCTTCCGATTTGCCGGGCGAGGGATCGGGGCCTGCGGCCGGGGAGGCCGCCGCAGGGGCGGTCGACGGTCGACCGGGGCGCGCCCGCTCGAGGCGGCCCGGCTCGGAGGTACGCCGCGTGGGCGGACCGCTCCGGCCGCTGCGCTACGAACTGCTCCGCGTCTTCGGAACCGCCACGCCCGCCCTCACCGCCGCCCTGGTCGTCGCCGTCTCCGTCCTCACCACCCTGGTGCTGGCCAGGGCCGGACACACACCGCAGAACCGGCTGCTCGCCGCCTGGCCGGGGCTGTTCCCGCTGCCGCCGGCCGCGCTCGGGGCGGGGCTGCTCGGCGCCCTGGCCTTCGGCGAGGAGTACCGCTACCCGGCGCTCGCCGCGGACCGCGGCACCGTGCCCCGCCGGATGGGGCTGCTCACGGCCAAGCTCGGCGTGGCCGCAGCCCTGGCCCTCCTGGTGGGCGCCCTGGCCGTCACGGCGGACGCGGCCGCGCTGGCCCTCGTCTTCGACAGCGGTCCGCTGCGCACCCCGGCGGAGTGGCTCGCCCCGGCCGCCAGCTGGGCCGGCCTGCTCATCGGCTGCGCCTGGGCCGGCGTCCTCGCCTCGGGCGTCTTCCGGTCCGCCACCGCCGGCCTGGCGGCGGTGCTCGCCGTACCGGTGGGTGTGGTCCCGCTCGTGCGCCGGGCGCTGGAGGGCTCGTCCGCGTACCCGATGACCGGACTCGGCCCCCGGCTGCGGGGTCTGGCCTGGGTGCAGTGGCCGCCGGAGGCCGACCGCCTGCTCCTCGGGGCCCTGCGGGTGATGGCCCAGCCCGTCGGAACCGCGCTCATGCTCTCGCTGATGGTCCTGTTGTGCGCCTATGGGTTCACCGGACTGCGCAGCAGGGTCCGTTGGTGATCGTTCCGGAGCAGGAGGAGTCGCGTGCGGGACCATTGCGTTCCGCCTCGCGTCAACCAGACCGCAACTCCCCGTAAAAGGCCCGGTTCTTTACGATAAGTCGTCAATTGCGTAGGTGGCACCGATCACCCTTTCGTGTGCTTTTCACCAAAGACCTCAAGGGCGGTGGAGGCACGGCCGACAAAGGATTCGTGAGTACCCTTGCGCACACCATGATGACCGCCGCCCGCCATGCCGATTCCGGCCTCGCCGGCCCGGGCGAACTCGACCGCTACCCCTACGCGGAGACCCCCGGGTCCGACCGCCCCGGCGCGCCCCAATGGGACGGCGGCGACGTCGAGTTGAGCCGTGTCGGCCGGCGCGCGGCGGGCAGCCGCGGCCGCGGCCTGCACGGCCAACTCGTCCAGCAGCTCGGCCAGATGATCGTCTCCGGCGACCTCGGCGCGGACCGCCCCCTGGTCCCCGAGGAGATCGGCCAGCGCTTCGAGGTCTCCCGCACGGTCGTCCGCGAATCGCTGCGGGTCCTGGAGGCCAAGGGCCTCGTCAGCGCCCGCCCCAACGTGGGCACCCGGGTCCGTCCCGTCGCCGACTGGAACCTGCTCGACCCCGACATCATCGAGTGGCGGGCCTTCGGCCCGCAGCGCGACGACCAGCGCCGCGAGCTGAACGAGCTGCGCTGGACCATCGAACCGCTCGCCGCCCGCCTCGCCGCGGGCCACGGCCGCCCCGACATCCAGCAGCGGCTCGCGGACATGGTCGAGATCATGGGCCACGCCCTCGGTCAGGGCGACGCGATCACCTTCGCGCGCGCCGACAACGAATTCCACTCGCTGCTCATCCAGGTCGCGGGCAACCGCATGCTGGAGCACCTCTCCGGCATCGTCTCCGCCGCCCTCCAGGTCTCCGGCAGCCCGGTCACCGCCTGCGACCGGCCGAGCGAGACCTGCGTCGCGCATCACGCCCGCATGGTCGAGGCCCTCGCCTCCGGTGACGCGGCGGGTGCGGAGAGCGCCATGCGCCAGCTCCTGACGGTGCACCCGGAGGTCGAGCGTGTGGTCCCGGCCCCGCGCGAGCACTGAGGAGTGGACGGACGGGGGTGCACGACCAGTCGCCGGGCCCGGTCGGGTCCGGCGACACCGGTGTGCGGCACCTTTCCGGCGCCCGCCGCACGGCCTGCCGTGCGCTCCGTCGGGGCTCCGGCGCGCCACGACCCGGGCGTATGACCCTATGACCGGCATCTATCCCCGGGTGGTGTGACTTGGGCCACGAATATTGGGCGTAACGCTCCGCGAGGTCCCGCGATGACCTAAGAGGTGATGGCCGACGGAGGGAACAGCAGCCCTTGTGGGTGCTGTGCAGCTCCCCGGCCCCTGCCCGCGCCCCCGGCCCATCCCCAGTCGGTGGTCGTCGGCTCCGGTCCAGCACCACGAGGCCCGGGGTCGGAAGCCGTTTCCATCGTTCCGAGAGGTTGTTCGTGTCGGCCAGCACATCCCGTACGCTCCCGCCGGAGATCGCCGATTCCGAGTCTGTGATGGCGCTCATCGAGCGGGGCAAGGCCGAGGGGCAGATCGCCGGCGATGACGTGCGTCGGGCCTTCGAGGCTGACCAGATTCCTGCGACCCAGTGGAAGAATGTTCTGCGCAGCCTCAACCAGATCCTCGAGGAAGAGGGTGTGACGCTGATGGTCAGTGCCGCGGAGTCGCCCAAGCGCACCACCCGCAAGAGCGTCGCAGCGAAGAGCCCGGCCAAGCGGACGGCCACCGAACCCGTAGCCAGGAAGACGGCGGCGAAGACGACGGCGAGCGCCGCCGAGGCCGCCGCGCCCGGGGCCGTGGACCCGGAGACCGCGGACGCCCTCGCGGAGGAGCCCGGAACCGAGCCCGTCGCGAAGAAGGCGGCGGCGAAGAAGACCACGGCGAAGAAGGCCGCGCCCGCCAGGAAGACCGCCGCGAAGAAGACCGCGGCGAAGAAGACCGCGGCCAAGAAGGACGCCGACGAGGCCGGTGACGAGGAGACCCCCGAGGAGGGTCCCGACGCCGTGAAGGCCGAGGCGGACGAGGAGGAGGAGGGCGGCGAGAACAAGGGCTTCGTCATCTCGGACGACGAGGACGACGCCCCCGCCCAGCAGGTCGTGGTGGCCGGCGCCACCGCGGACCCGGTCAAGGACTACCTCAAGCAGATCGGCAAGGTCCCCCTCCTCAACGCCGAGCAGGAGGTCGAGCTCGCCAAGCGCATCGAGGCGGGCCTCTTCGCCGAGGACAAGCTGGCGAACTCCGACAAGCTGGCGCCCAAGCTCAAGCGCGAGCTGGAGATCATCTCCGAGGACGGCCGCCGCGCGAAGAACCACCTGCTGGAGGCCAACCTCCGCCTCGTGGTCTCCCTCGCCAAGCGCTACACCGGCCGCGGCATGCTCTTCCTGGACCTGATCCAGGAGGGCAACCTGGGTCTCATCCGCGCGGTCGAGAAGTTCGACTACACCAAGGGCTACAAGTTCTCCACCTACGCGACGTGGTGGATCCGCCAGGCGATCACCCGGGCCATGGCCGACCAGGCCCGCACCATCCGCATCCCGGTCCACATGGTCGAGGTCATCAACAAGCTCGCCCGCGTGCAGCGCCAGATGCTCCAGGACCTGGGCCGCGAGCCCACCCCGGAGGAGCTGGCCAAGGAACTCGACATGACCCCCGAGAAGGTCATCGAGGTCCAGAAGTACGGCCGCGAGCCGATCTCCCTGCACACGCCGCTCGGCGAGGACGGCGACAGCGAGTTCGGCGACCTCATCGAGGACTCCGAGGCCGTCGTGCCTGCCGACGCCGTGAGCTTCACGCTCCTGCAGGAGCAGCTGCACTCGGTGCTGGACACCCTGAGCGAGCGGGAGGCCGGCGTGGTCTCGATGCGCTTCGGCCTCACGGACGGCCAGCCCAAGACCCTCGACGAGATCGGCAAGGTCTACGGCGTCACCCGCGAGCGGATCCGCCAGATCGAGTCGAAGACCATGTCGAAGCTGCGCCACCCGTCGCGCTCGCAGGTGCTGCGCGACTACCTGGACTGACCGGCGAACGACGCCGGGGACCGCCGTCGAGTGGCCGTGCGCGGGTGCGCACGGCCACTGGTCATCCCACTCTGAGTGGAGTCATGCACACTCGGAGTCAGGAGGCCTCATGCGTCGTCCCATTGCCCGTGCTCTGGCGGGAGCGCTGACCCTGGCGGCGGGAGCGGTCGCGGCGCCGCTGGCCCAGGCGCCGCGGGCGGCCGCGGACAGCGTGGTGATCGGCGGGAAGCCGGTGAAGGCGGCGGACAGCCCGTGGGTCGTGGCCCTCGCCAGCCGTGACCGGTTCGGCGGTACGCGGGGCGGGCAGTTCTGCGGAGGCGTCGTCGTGGCCCCGACCACGGTCCTGACCGCGGCGCACTGCCTGGGCAGCCAGGTGCTGGGCGGCCCCGTCGAGTCCGTTCCCGACCTCCGGGTGATCGCCGGGCGTACGGAGCTGCGGGCGACCGACGGCAGGGAGATCGCGGTGCGCGCGGCCCGGGTGAACCCCGCGTACGACCCCGGGAGCAACGCCGGAGACCTCGCCGTGCTGGAGCTCGTCGAGGCGGTACCCGCGCAGCACGTGATCCCGATGGCCGGCCCGGGGGACACCGCCTACGCGGCGGGGACGGAGGCCGCGGTGTACGGCTGGGGCGACACGAGCGGCTTTGGTGACTACGCGTACGCACTGCGTGCCGCCCGGGTGACGGTCCTTGCCGACGACATCTGCGGGCGGGCCTACCCGGGGGACGCCGACGGGCAGTACCGCGCCGAGTCCATGGTCTGCGCGGGGAGCGACCGGGGAGGCAGGGACGCCTGCCAGGGCGACAGCGGGGGCCCGCTCGTGGCGAGGGGGCGGCTGATCGGGCTGGTGTCGTGGGGGCGCGGCTGCGGGCGGGCCGACAGCCCCGGCGTGTACACGCGGATCGCTCCGCTGACGGAGTTCGTGACGGGCCCGCAGGCGGGCGCGCGGCCGGCCGGGGTCCAGGACCTCACGGCGGACGCCGCGAGGGGCTCCGTACCGGCAGCAGGGCCCGTGGAGGGGCATCGAACGAATGAGCCCGTCCTGTAGAACGGCCGGAGGCCGGCGGCCCTCGTCGGGCGGCCGGCCTCCGGGCGCGGACGGGCTTGGATGTGAGGACGGGCGGCCTCCCCGGGTCTCGGGGGTGCCGCCCGTCGACCGGCATGGCCGGTCCTGGCTCGTCGGATGCGAGGTACAGGCCTGTGTCAGCGGTCCTCGGTGTCGGCATTGGCAGCCGGAGCGGACGTGAGCCGCTCGGTCTCATCCTGTATTTCCGCGGCGATCTTCTTGAGTTCCGGCTCGAACTTACGCCCGTGGTGGGCGCAGAAGAGCAGTTCACCGCCGCTCAGCAGGACGACGCGCAGATATGCCTGGGCGCCGCAACGGTCGCATCGGTCAGCGGCCGTCAGCGGGGTCGCGGGTGTCAGAACAGTAGTCACGTCGCCTCTTCTCTAGCTCGACGAGCTGTCGTACCAGGGTCAACATCCAACCAGGCCGAAAACGTTCCCGCTCGCGGCTTTTCCTCGAAACTTCCTTCCGAAGCTGGCCGGCTGTTGCCGGTTGGCGGCGAAGGAGCCGTATTGCGTTGCTTTACGGTTTCGCGTTGTCAGTCGTGCGCTTGTCGCAGTTCCATCCTCCCCCGGCTGGGTGCCAGGTTGTTCATGAGGACGTGCCCGAACCCTAAATGGTTCATGCGCGGAAGGGAACGTGATGTTTGCTTCACCCCCACGGGGGATCGAACATCCGTGCGGATCTGGACTAGGCTGAAGAATGCGCGAGGGTGGCGTTGCATCGGCTCTACCTGGCCTCGGTACCCTTCGACCGGCACCCCAGCCACCCCTGCGCCCGACCGGGCCAGAAAAGAAATTCAGCGAGGAGCGAACTGCGTGACCGCCGACACGTCCGTGCCTTCCAGCGCGCTGCTGTCCGGAGCAGACCGGGACGGTTCCAACTACACCGCGCGGCACCTCCTCGTCCTCGAAGGGCTGGAGGCCGTCCGCAAGCGCCCCGGCATGTACATCGGCTCCACGGACAGCCGGGGCCTCATGCACTGCCTCTGGGAGATCATCGACAATTCCGTCGACGAGGCCCTGGGCGGCTACTGCGACCACATCGAGGTGATCCTCCACGAGGACGCCTCCGTGGAGGTCCGCGACAACGGCCGCGGCATCCCCGTGGACGTCGAGCCCAAGACGGGTCTGTCCGGCGTCGAGGTCGTCATGACCAAGCTGCACGCCGGCGGAAAGTTCGGCGGCGGCTCCTACGCGGCCTCCGGCGGTCTGCACGGCGTCGGCGCCTCCGTGGTCAACGCCCTCTCCGCCCGGCTGGACGTCGAGGTCGACCGGGGCAGCTCGACGCACGCCATCAGCTTCCGCCGCGGTGTCCCGGGCATGTTCACCGAGCAGGGCCCCGACAGCCCCTTCGATCCGGCCAACGGCCTGCGCAAGGTCAAGCGGATCCCCAAGGGCAGGACGGGCACCCGGATCCGCTACTGGGCCGACCGCCAGATCTTCCTCAAGGACGCCCGGCTCTCCCTGGACACGCTCTACCAGCGTGCCCGCCAGACCGCCTTCCTCGTCCCCGGCCTGACCCTGGTCGTCCGCGACGAGCGCGGCATCGACGGGGCCGGCAAGACCGAGGAGGTCTTCCGCTACGACGGGGGCATCAGCGAGTTCTGCGACTACCTCGCCCAGGACAAGGCCGTCTGCGACGTGCTGCGCCTGACCGGCTCGGGCACCTTCAAGGAGACGGTGCCGGTCCTCGACGACCGCGGTCACATGACGCCCACCGAGGTCACGCGCGAGCTCGGCGTGGACATCGCCCTGCGCTGGGGCACGGGCTACGAGACCAGCCTGAAGTCCTTCGTGAACATCATCGCCACCCCCAAGGGCGGCACCCACGTCACCGGCTTCGAGCGCTCCGTCACCAAGACCGTGAACGAGGTGCTGCGCTCGGCGAAGCTGCTGCGCGTCGCCGAGGACGACGTGGTCAAGGACGACGCGCTGGAGGGTCTGACCGCCGTCGTCACCGTCCGTCTCGCCGAGCCGCAGTTCGAGGGGCAGACCAAGGAGGTGCTCGGCACCTCGGCGGCCACCCGCATCGTCGCCGCCGTGGTCGCCAAGGAACTCAAAGCCTTCCTGACCTCCACCAAGCGCGACGACAAGCAGCAGGCCCGCGCCGTGATGGAGAAGATCGTCGCGGCCGCCCGGACGAGGATCGCCGCCCGCCAGCACAAGGAGGCGCAGCGCCGCAAGACGGCGCTGGAGACCTCCTCCCTGCCCGCGAAGCTGGCCGACTGCCGCAGCGACGACGTGGAGCGCAGCGAGCTCTTCATCGTCGAGGGCGACTCCGCGCTGGGTACCGCCAAACTCGCGCGGAACTCGGAATTCCAGGCGCTCCTGCCCATCCGGGGCAAGATCCTCAACGTCCAGAAGTCGTCCGTCTCGGACATGCTCAAGAACGCCGAGTGCGGGGCGATCATCCAGGTCATAGGAGCCGGCTCGGGCCGCACCTTCGACCTCGACGCCGCCCGGTACGGCAAGATCGTCCTGCTCGTCGACGCCGACGTGGACGGCGCGCACATCCGCTGCCTGCTGCTGACGCTCTTCCAGCGGTACATGCGGCCCATGGTCGAGGCGGGCCGGGTCTTCGCCGCGGTGCCGCCACTGCACCGGATCGAGCTGGTCCAGCCCAAGAAGGGCCAGGACAAGTACGTGTACACGTACTCGGACAACGAACTGCGCCAGACCCTGCTGGAGTACCAGCGGAAGAACATCCGCTACAAGGACTCGATCCAGCGCTACAAGGGTCTGGGCGAGATGGACGCGGACCAGCTGGCGGAGACCACCATGGACCCGCGCTTCCGCACCCTGCGCCGGATCAACATCGGCGACCTGGATTCGGCCGAGACGGTCTTCGACCTGCTGATGGGCAATGAGGTCGCCCCGCGCAAGGAGTTCATCACCAGCTCCGCGGCCACTCTCGACCGCTCGCGCATCGACGCCTGACGGGTCCGCCCGGATACGGGGGCCCTTCACTCCATCACCTGAAGGAGTGAAGAGCCCCCGGACACCGGTCTCGAAACGTCCGTTCCGCACATCCTTGTCAGCACGCGGCCAGTGCGGCGGCGGACAAGGAGAGTTCGGTGGACAAGCACGACGGTCCCGATGCCGGAACGATCCGGCTCGACGACCCCTGGTACGACGCGCTGGCCGTCGGGTGGGGTGAGAGCGAGAGCGAGCCGCCCGGCGCGGCCCCGGAACCCCCCACCCCCGGCGCGTCCGACATCTACCTCGAAGTGCAGCGCAGCGCGGCCTTCCAGGAAGTGCGCAGCCGCTACCGCGGGTTCGTCGTCCCCGCGACGGCGGGGTTCCTGCTCTGGTACGTGGCCTACGTGGTCGCCGCGACCGTCGCGCCCGGCGTCATGGCCCGGCCCGTGCACGGCGCGATCAACGTCGCCATGCTGGCGGGGCTCGGGCAGTTCCTCAGCACCTTCCTCCTGACCTGGGCCTACTCCCGGCACGCGCGGCTGCGCAGGGACCGGGCGGCGCTCGACCTGCGCTGGACCGTGTTCGAGCAGGAGCGCGGTCAGGAGCGGACCCGCGCGAGGAGGACCGGCCGGTGACCACCGAGCACCAGAGTCTCGCGCTGATCCTGTTCAGCGCCTTCATCGCGGTCACGCTGGGCATCACCACCTGGGTCAGCCGCAACCGGCACGGATCGGCGGAGGAGTTCTACGCGGGCGGCAGACTCTTCTCGCCGATGGAGAACGGTTTCGCCATCGCGGGCGACTACATGTCCGCCGCCTCCTTCCTCGGAATCTCCGGGCTGATCGCCCTCTTCGGATACGACGGCATGCTCTACTCGGTCGGCTTCCTCGTCGCCTGGCTCGTCGTGCTGTTCCTCGTCGCCGAACTCGTCCGCAACTGCGGGCGCTTCACCCTCGCCGACGTGGTCGCCGCGCGCATGAGCGAGCGGCCGGTGCGGATCGCGGCCGGCACCTCATCGGTCGTCGTCTCCGTGCTCTACCTGGTCGCCCAGATGGTCGGCGCGGGCAGTCTCGTCGGTCTGCTGCTGGGGAGTTCGAGCGCCGCCGCCCGGACGCTGGCCGTGGTCGGGGTGGGCGCGCTGATGGTGGTGTACGTGTCCTTCGGCGGGATGCGGGCCACGACCTGGATCCAGATCGTCAAGGCCGTCCTGCTGATGGGCGGGGCGATCGCCCTGACCGGACTCGTGCTGCTCCGCTTCCACGGGAACTTCGGCCAGCTGCTCAGCAGCGCCGCCGAACGCAGCGGGCACGGGGCCCGCTTCCTCGCCCCGGGTCTCAAGTACGGCGGGGACTGGACCGCCCGCGTCGACTTCATCAGCCTGGGTCTCGCCCTGGTCCTCGGGACCGCGGGCCTGCCGCACATCCTGTCGCGCTTCTACACCGTGCCCACCGCGAGGGCGGCCCGCCGTTCGGTGGTGTGGGCGATCGGCCTGATCGGCGGCTTCTACCTGATGACCATCGTGCTCGGCTTCGGGGCGGCCGCGCTGCTCGGGCCGGAGCAGGTACGGGCCTCCAACGCCTCGGGGAACACGGCCGTCCCGCTGCTGGCGGCGTTCCTGGGCGGCGGTGCAGGTTCCACCGGTGGCACGGTGCTGTTCGCCTTCGTGGCCGCCATCGCCTTCGCCACCATCCTCGCCGTCGTCGCCGGGATCACGCTCGCCTCCTCGGCCTCCGTCGCGCACGACCTGTACGCCTCCCTCAAGCGGCGGCACGCCAGGCAGCGCAGTGAGGTCGCGGTGGCCCGGGTCGCGGCCGTGGGCATCGGGGCGGTGGCCATCGCGGTCGGGCTGATCGCCCAGAACCTCAACGTGGCCTTCCTGGTGGGGCTGGCCTTCGCGGTGGCGGCCTCGGCCAATCTGCCGGTGCTGCTGTACTCGCTGTTCTGGCGCGGGTTCACCACCCGGGGAGCCGTCTGGTCGGTCTACGGTGGACTGATCCCCGCGGTACTGCTGGTCCTGCTCTCGCCGGTGGTGTCAGGCAGCCCGGAGTCGCTCTTCCCCGGGGCGGACTTCCAGTACTTCCCGCTCCAGAACCCGGGGATCGTCTCCATCCCCCTGGGCTTCCTGTCGGGCTGGCTGGGCACGGTCACCTCGGTGGAGGAACCGGACGAGGCCAAGCACGCCGAGATCGAAGTGCGTTCCCTGACCGGCGCCGGGGCCGTGTGAGCCGTCACGCCCCCTCGGACTGGGCCGGCAGCCAGGTGTACCGGTGCTCCGGGCGGCCGGTCTCGCCGTAGCGCAGGGCCAGGCTCACGCGGCCGGTGCGTTCGAGGAGCTTCAGGTAGCGCTGGGCGGTCTGGCGGCTGATGCCCGCGCGGTCCGCGATCTCCTGGGTGGACAGGGGACCTCCGGCGGAGCGCAGTACCTGGCGGACCAGTTCCGAGGTGGCGTGGGAGTGGCCCTTGGGAAGCTCGTTGCGGGACGCGGCTGTGGCCAGGGTCGCGAAGAGCCGGTCGACCACCGCCTGTTCGGCCTCACCGCCGGTGTCCAGGGTGCGGCGCAGGGCCCCGTACGCCTCCAGACGCGTGAGCAGGCCGGCGAACGTGAACGGCTTGACCAGGTACTGGAGCGCCCCGAGGCGCATGGCGGCCTGGACGGTCGCGAGGTCCCGCGCGGCCGTGACCATGATCACGTCGGTGCCGTGGCCGAGCTGGCGCATCCGGCGTACCAGGTCCAGGCCGTTCTCGTCCGGCAGGTAGTGGTCCAGCAGGACCAGGTCCACCCGGTGCGCGCCGAGGAACTCCAGCGCCTCGGTGGCGGAATGGGCCCGGGCCACCACGCGGAAGCCGGGAACCATCTCCACGTACGCCGCGTTGATCAGGGCAACACGCACGTCGTCGTCGACGACCAATACGTGGATCGGGGTCTCGTTCATCGCAGGGCCTCCGGGAGTACGACGGAGAATTCCGCCCCTCCGTCCTCTGTCCCGCCGGCCCGGGCCGTGCCGCCCTGCCGCTCAGCGAGGCGGCGTACGAGGGCGAGGCCCAGCCCGCGCTCGCGGTGGGCTTCGGGCTGCTTGGTCGACCATCCCTCGGTGAATATCTCCTCGCGGTGCGCGGCCGGCACCCCGGGGCCGCTGTCGCGCACCCTCAGGACCGCCGTCCGGCCTTCGGCGCGCAGCTCCACCTCGACCAGGGGCGAGGCCGAGCCGACGGCGGCGTCCAAGGCGTTGTCCACCAGGTTCCCGACGATCGTGACGAGGCCGCCGGGATCCACCAGGCGGTCGGGGAGGAGGCTGGCCGGGGCCAGACGCAGCGGGACCCCGCGCTCCGCGGCCACCGTGGCCTTGCCCACCAGGAGGGAGGCCAGCAGGGGGTCGTGGATCTTCTCGGTGACCTGCTCGGCGGTGCTGCGGTGCACTCCGACGACCTCCGTCACGAACTCCACCGCCTCCTCGTGCAGACCCAGCTCCAGCAGGCCGAGGAGGGTGTGGAGGCGGTTGGCGTGCTCGTGGTCCTGGGCGCGCAGCGCGTCGATCAGGCCCCGGGTGGAGTCGAGCTCGCGGCTGAGGTGCTCCAGCTCGGTGCGGTCGCGCAGGGTGGCGACGGCCCCGCCGTCCTCGGTGGGCATCCGGTTGGCGACCAGGACCCGGGGGCCCTGGACGGTCAGCAGGTCCCGGCCCGTGACCCGGCCGGACAGTACGTCGGCCGTGCGACCGGCGCCTAGCACCTCGTCGAGCGGGCGTCCGGTGAGACCGTCCGTCCGGTCCGGGGTGCCAGTGGTGGCTGCGCCGTGCGCCGTGCCGGGCGAGGCGGGGGAGTGCTGCGGGGGGAGGCCGAGCAGGCGGACGGCCTCGTCGTTGACCAGGCGGACCCGGCCGTGCCGGTCGAGGGCGATCACGCCCTCGCGGATGGAGTGCAGCATGGCCTCGCGCTCCGTGAGCAGCCCGGCGATGTCGGAGAAGGCCAGGTCCCGGGTCTGCCGCTGGATCCTGCGGGACAGCAGGTAGGCGACGAGCGCGCCGGCCGCGAGGGCGCCACCGGCGTAGGCGAGGAGGCCGGGGATGGCGCCGAGCAGCCGGTCGCGGACGCCGTCGTAGGCGATGCCGACCGAGACGGCGCCGACGATCTCTCCGTCGGCGGCGATCAGCGGGACCTTGCCGCGGGCCGAGCGCCCCAGGGTGCCTTCGTCGATCTCCATGACCTCGTGGCCGGCCAGGGCCTCGCTCGGATCGGTCGAGACGCGCAGGCCGATGCGTTCGGGGCTGGGGTGCGAGTGGCGGATCCCGTTCAGGTCGAGGACGACCACGTACTCGGCCCCGGTGGCCCGGCGCAGCCGCTCGGCGGTGGCCTGCACCGGGCTGTCCTCCGTCGGTTCGGAGGCCAGGAGGTCGGCGGCCAGGGACGGGTCCGCCGCCGTGCTCTGCGCGATGGCCAGGGCGCGGCGCATGGCCTGGTCGTCGAGCTGTGCGCCGAGCGGTGCCAGGAACAGTCCGGTGGCCAGCACGACGACCCCGGCGGCGATGGCCAGTTGGGTCAGCAGGATCTGTGAGACGGCCCGTCTGGGCAGCCCGAGGCGCCGAACGCTCGTGAGGGGGAACCGCATGGGTACCCACGGTAGGTCGGCTCCGGCGCAAGCGGAATGTCCCGGGTGCGCCGCCCATGTCACATCCCGGCGGGTGGGCCGGGCGCGGAGCGGCGGGGCGTGGCCGACGTGCTGGGCGACGAGCCGGGCGCCCCCGGCGACGACGGCCCGGGCCGGCGACGCCGCGGGGCCTCCCCGCGGGTCACGGGGTCGGCGTCGGCATCGGCTGCGGCGGTCGGGGGCCCTGGTACTGGCCGCTGGGCCGCATGCGCAGGGGGCGTTCCTGGTACTCCTCCAGCGCGTGCGCGATCCAGCCCGCCGTACGGGACACCGCGAAGACCGTCTCCCCCGCCTCGGCCTCCATCCCGCAGGACACCGTCAGCACCGCCAGCGCCAGGTCCACATTGGGGTGCAGCCCGCCCTGCCGGGCCATCAGCGCGGCCACCTCGCGTGCGGCGGCCAGGGCCGGAGCGGCCTGCGGGAGGCCCTCCAGCCGGTCGAACAGGGCCCGCGCCCGCGGGTCCTCGCCGCGGTACAGCCGGTGCCCCAGGCCCGGCACCCGGCGGCCCGCCCTGAGGTATTCCGCCACCACCGGCGCGGCCCCGCCGCGTTCCAGGACCTCGACGAGCATCCGGTGCGCGAGACGTCCGGCCGCGCCGTGCAGCGGACCCTCCAGCGCTCCGAGGCCCGCGGACACCGCCGCGTACGGATGGGCCCGCGCAGACGCGGCCACGCGCACGGCCAGCGTCGAGGCGGCCAGGTCGTGGTCCACCAGCAGCCCGAGCGCCAGGTCCAGCGCGCCGAGCGCGTCCGGGTCCGGCTCCCGCGCGGTCAGGCGCGACCACAACTGCCGGGTGATGCGGCCGTCCCCGGCCCACTGGGCGGGGCCGACCACCGGCAGCGCGCCGACCAGCGTGGGGATCAGGCAGCGCGCCGAGCCCAGTACCGACGTCTCCGAGAGGTCGAAGCGCAGTGGATCCGCCACGGCCGCGGCGGCGACCGCCACCCGGAGCCGGTCGAGCGGCCCGCAGTGCTCGGGCAGCGCGGCCACCGCCTTCCGGGCCGCGGCCAGCGGCTCCGGGGGAGCGGCGAACCGGGTGCCGGTACCGACCGCCCCCGTCCAGAGCCACTCCGCCACTTCCTCGAACCGGTACCGGGAAGCCAGGGCCACGGCGTCCACGCCCCGGAACCAGTACCGGTCGGACTCGATGAGCGTGAGGGAGGTGCGCACGGCCAGCTCCCCGCCCGCGGGCGCAGCCGCCTCCCGGCGGCTGCGCCGGGCCAGCTCCTCGACCTCGGCCGCATCGAAGGTGCTGCCCCGGCCCGCGGGATCGCGGCGGCTGGTGAGCTGGCCGCGGCTGACGTACGCGTACACCGTCGCCGGCTTCACCCCGAGCAGCCGGGCCGCGTCCTGCGTGCCGATCCTGCGCCCGTGATCCGTGCCGGCGTCGCTCTCGTCGCTCATGGCGGACACCTTACAGAGTCAGAGTTATATTGATCTAATCAACATTGACAAGGATTCAATCCATCATGGATGGTCGATCCATGAACACCACCGTCGAAGTACCCCGCGGTCTCGCGGGAGTCGTGGTCACCGAAACCGAGCTCGGTGACGTCCGGGGCCGTGAGGGCTTCTACCACTACCGCCAGTACTCGGCCGTGGAGCTCGCGGCCGGCCGCGGCTTCGAGGACGTATGGCACCTGATGTTCCGCGGCGCCCTGCCTGCGGACGCCGCCGAGCGCGCCGCCTTCACCGCCGAGATCGCCCCGCTGCGCCGGCTCCCCGAAGAGGTGCGCGACGCCCTCCCCGCCCTCGCGCGGGCCACCGCGCTCTCCGGCCCCCTCGCCGGTCTGCGCACCGGCCTCTCGCTGCTCGGCGCCTCCGCCGGCTTCCGCCCCGTCTACGACATCGACCCGGCCCGCCGGGCCGCCGACGCGCTCGCCGCCTGCGCCGCCGTACCGACCCTGCTCACCGCCCTGCACCGGCTGGGCCAGGGCCTCGAACCGGTCGAGCCGCGCGACGACCTGCCGTACGCCGAGAACTACCTGTACATGCTCACCGGGCGGGAACCCGACCCGGCCAAGGCCCGCGCGGTCGAGCGCTACCTCATCTGCACCATCGACCACGGCTTCAACGCCTCGACCTTCACCGCCCGCGTCATCGCCTCCACCGGCGCCGATGTCGCCGCCTGCCTGACCGGTGCGATCGGCGCGCTCTCCGGCCCGCTGCACGGCGGCGCGCCCAGTCGCGCCCTCGACACCCTCGACGCCATCGGTACCGCCGACCGGATCGGGCCGTGGATCCGCGAGCGGGTCCTGGCGGGGGACCGGATCATGGGCTTCGGTCACCCCGTCTACCGCACCGAGGACCCCCGCTCCCGCATGCTGCGTGACATCGCGCGCCAGTTCGGCGGCCCGCTCGTGGACTTCGCCGTCGAGGTCGAGCGCCAGGTGGAGGAGATCCTCGCCGAGCTCAAGCCGGGCCGGGAACTGCACACCAACGTGGAGTTCTACGCGGGCGTGGTCATGGAGCTGTGCGGACTGCCCCGGGAGATGTTCACCCCCACCTTCTGCGCGGCCCGCGTGGTCGGCTGGAGCGCCAATGTGCTCGAACAGGCCGCCGACTCGAAGATCATCCGCCCGGCCGCCCGCTACACCGGTCCCACTCCGCCGCAGCCGGTGCCGCCCCTCCAGTGACCGGTCCTGGCTACGATCGACCGGGTGAGCAGCAGTCAGACCATCCAGCCCATCCCCGTCATCGTCCTCTCCGGCTTCCTCGGATCCGGCAAGACCACCGTGCTGAACCACCTCCTCGCCCACCGGGGAGGCACCCGGATCGGAGTCGTCGTCAACGACTTCGGGTCGATCGAGATCGACGCCATGTCGGTGGCCGGGCAGCTCGGTGACTCGATGGTCTCCCTCGGCGGCGGCTGCCTGTGCTGCGCGGTCGACGGCAGCGAGCTCGACACGTACCTGGAGAAGCTCGCCGCACCCGTCCACCGCATCGACGTGATCGTCATCGAGGCGAGCGGGCTGGCCGAGCCCCAGGAGATGGTCCGGATGCTCGTCGCCAACGAGAACCCGGCCGTCCGTTACGGCGGACTGGTGCAGGTCGTGGACGCGGCGGAGTTCGACGCGACCCGGACCGCGCACCCGGAGTCCGACCGCCACCTCGCCGTCTCCGACCTCGTGGTGCTCAACAAGACCGACCGGGTGGACGCGGCCGAGCGCGCCCGCATCGAGGGACTCCTGGCCACCCTGTGCGCCCCGGGCACACCGGTCGTCGGCGCCGATCACGGCCGGATCGACCCCGAGCTGCTCTTCGACCGCCGCCCCTGGACCGAGACGCGCGGCCAGCTCTCCTTCGAGGACCTGCTGGCGGAGGCCGAGGACCACGGCGACGACCACGGCACACACGCGCACGCCGCCTACGAGGCCGTCGAGTTCGTCTCCGGGCAGGCCCTCTCGCCGCGCCGGTTCATCGACTTCCTCGACCGCCGGCCGGCCGGGCTCTACCGGATCAAGGGCTTCGTCCACTTCGGCGTCCCCGGGCACGAGGAGAAGTACGAGGTCCACGCGGTCGGCCGCTTCCTCCGCTTCGCCCCCGGGCCCTGGGAGCGGGGCGAGGAACGCCTGACCCAGCTCGTCCTGATCGGCTGCGGCACGGACGGGCCGGGCCTGCTCCGCGAGCTGGAGGCCTGCCGGGAGGAGGCGCCGCACGAGCTCGGCCCGGAGAGCATGTGGGGAGTGCTGCGGTACGTGGCGCGGCCCGCGCAGCACGCGCCGGAGGCCCCGGACTCCGCGGATCGGGCGGAGACCGCTTAGACGTGCTGTCCCGCCGCCCCTACTCCACCTCGACGCCGAACTCCCGCAGCAGGTCCTCCAGCCCGCCCCGGTAGCCCTTGCCGCCGATCACGAAGTCCCAGTCGCCGTTGGCCCGGCGCCGGAACGAGCCCAGCACCAGCGCGGTCTCACCCGCCCGCCCGTCGGAGACCTCCAGCTGCCCGAGCTCCGAGCCGGCCGCGTCGAGGAGCCGGATCCGGGCGTCCGTGAACCCCGCCAGGTCGGCGTGCGGATCGACCTCCGGGTCGACCGCGGCGACCAGGACCAGCCGGTCCGCCTCGCGCGGCAGGTCGTCGAAGGCGACCTCGACCGCCGCCTTGTCGGGCGCCGCGTGCGCGCGGGCCCGTACCGAACCGTCCGGCGTGCGCGGGTTGTTGAAGAACACGAAGTGCTCCTCGCTCAGCACCCGGTTGCCCGTGCAGACGAGAGCGCACACGTCGAGGGCGACCGAGCCGGCCCAGGACATGCCGAGCACGTTGTGCTCCGACGCGGGGGCCGCCGGCTCGGGCGTCCGCCGGGCCGGGCCGCCACCGAGGCGGCCGCGCAGGCCGTACTGGTGCAGCAGTTCCACGAGCTTGACGCCGGGGACCAACTCCAATGGCTTGCCGCTTGCGAAGGTGTACGACGTCGGCCCGAAGGACGCGGTGGTGACCAGCACCCCCTTGTTCGCCCCCTTGTCCTGGACCGTTCCGTACAGATCACGTACGGCTGTCGGCGACACGGTGTGCCGATAGCGCTTGACCTGCACCACGATCCGTCCGCCTCGGATCGGGGTGGGGTCGAAGGCCTCGACGTCGACCCCGCCGTCACCCGACCGCTGTGTCGTCACAGCCTCCATGCCCATGGCCCGGAAGAGCTCCGCCACCAGGTTCTCGAAGGCGATCGGGTCCATCGCGAAAAGGTCGGGCTCGTTCTCGTCGTCCGCGTGACCACCGTGGCTCACCACGGTGCCGACTTCGTCGGGCCTGCGCCCGGGGCGGACCGCCGTCAGCTGGTCGGGCCGCGCCGACAGCTGCCCACCCAGGCCCGAGACCAGACAGTCCACCCCGCTGACCTGTTCCAGCCGCAGCTCTTCGAAGGCCCGCCGGGGCGCCGACACCGTGGCGAGCACCAGTTGTGCCTCGCGGCCCGTCACCGGGTCGTGGTCGTCCACGAAACCGTTGACCACGACCGAGTCCAGCATGCCGAACTCGTCCGCCGCGTAAAGCTCGCGCACCACCAGCAGCACGCATTGCGCCAGCAGGTCCCGGTAGAGCGCCCGCCGTTGCGTGACCGGGCGGGCTGTTTCCTTGTCCTGGTCCGTGCTCGGCACGTACCGGACCGACTTCGTCTCCGGCACGACCTCGTACCGCGGCAGCTCCCAGTCGAGCACCAGCTGGCGCGCCGCCGGGTCGTAGGCTGCGGTCAGCTGCCTCGGCAAGTGGCCGGGCCACGCAGTGGACGCATAGAGGGCGGCCGAGAAATATTCGACCGCCGCCTCGGCGTCGCCGCCGCGCAACGCAGTGGTCAGCTCCGTGAGACCGGCGTTGTGGTCGCGGATCTCGGCGAGCCGCTCGGCCGCCCGCCGGTCGTACTGCCGGCGGTACTCGGCCAGCCGCTCCTGGCGTCGCGTCTCCGCCGCCTGTGCCTTCTGCAGGGCACGTGTGTACTGGGCGTTCGCCTCACGCTCCGCCTGGGTTCGACGGTAGGAACCGAGCGCCATGCCGCTGCTCTGCTGCAGGAATTGCTCCAGGCGGGGTGTCGGCACAGGATGTGCCAAGTCACCCGGATGGAAAGGTTCGAGCTGCTCGCTCCGGACCAGGGACGCCATCCGGAACGCCGCCGCCCGACAGCCATCGGCCAACAGGTTCTGCAACGCCGTGACCTCGGCCTCGATCCCGGCCGTACGGCGGAGAGCCTCGGCCTCGCGGTGCTGACGGTAGGCGGCCTGCTGCTCGCGCTCACCGCGGGCCACGTCCCGGTCCCACGCCCGTCGGCGGCGCTCTGCCTCGCGCTGCTGCACCAGCTGAGTCCGCTGCTGCCGGCGCTGGGACTCGGCCCAATCCCCGATCAATCCGCCCGACCGACGACTCATCAGCTGTGACTCCCCCCACCAACGCCAAGAGGGAAAACACTAGTCGCCATTCGGGTGGTACGTCCCCCGAGCCGTACCACCCGAATGCCGTCGTCCGCCCTACAGCGCCGGACCCGCCAGCGCCGCGACCACCGCCGGCAGTGCGGTGCCCGAGCCGTCGCGGCGCGGGTCCGGGGCCGGGAGTTCGGCCGGGGTGCCGTTCGCCGAGGCCGCGCGGGCCGGGGTGCCGCCCGCCCAGGCCAGCACCAGCATGTCCTCGCCCTTCAGGAACCGCTGGCAGCGCACACCGCCGGTGGCCCGGCCCTTGCGCGGGTACTGGTCGAAGGGGGTCAGCTTGCCCGACAGCACCGAGCCGTCCAGCGTCCCCTGCGAGCCCGCCACCGTGAACACCACCGCGTCCCGGGCCGGGTCCACGGCCGAGAAGTGGATCACCTTGGCGTTGTCGGAGAGCTTGATGCCCGCCATACCGCCCGCCGGGCGGCCCTGCGGGCGCACCTGGCCCGCCGGGTAGCGCAGCAGCTGGGCGTCGTCGGTGATGAAGACCAGGTCCTCCTCACCCGTGCGCAGCTCGACCGCGCCCACGATGCGGTCGCCCTCCTTGAGGGTGATGACCTCCAGCTCGTCCTTGTTGGCCGGGTAGTCGGGCACGACCCGCTTGACCACACCCTGCTCGGTGCCCAGCGCCAGGCCCTGCGAGGACTCGTCCAGCGAGGTCAGGCAGACCACCTTCTCGTCCGCCTCCAGCCCGGAGAGGAACTCCGAGACCGGGGCGCCGCCCGCCAGGTTCGGCGCGGCGTGCGTGTCCGGCAGCTGCGGCAGGTCGATCACCGACAGCCGCAGCAGCCGCCCGTACGAGGTGACCACGCCGACGTCGGCCCGTGCGGTCGCCGCCACCTGGGAGACGATCAGGTCGTGCTTCGCGCGGGCGCCGCCCTCGTCCGCGGGGAGCGGGTCACCGGTCGCCGTGCGCGCCAGCAGGCCCGTCGAGGACAGCAGCACCCGGCACGGGTCGTCCGCGACCTCCAGCGGAACCGCCGCCACCGCGGTGCCCGCCGACTCCAGCAGGACCGTACGGCGCTCGGTGCCGAACTTCTTCGCGACCGCCGCCAGCTCTGTGGAGACCAGCTTGCGCAGCTCGGTGTCGGACTCCAGGATCCCGGTGAGCTCGTCGATCTCGCCGTTCAGCCGGTCGCGCTCGGACTCCAGCTCGATCCGGTCGAAGCGGGTGAGCCGGCGCAGCGGCGTGTCCAGGATGTACTGGGTCTGCGTCTCGCTCAGGGAGAAACGCTCCATCAGGCGTTCCTTCGCCTGGGCGGAGTTGTCGCTGTCCCGGATGAGGCGGATGACCTCGTCGATGTCGAGCAGGGCCACCAGCAGGCCCTCGACCAGGTGCAGCCGGTCGCGGCGCTTGCCGCGGCGGAACTCGCTGCGGCGCCGGACGACCTCGAAGCGGTGGTCGAGGTAGACCTCCAGCAGCTCCTTGAGGCCCAGGGTCAGCGGCTGGCCGTCCACGAGCGCCACGTTGTTGATGCCGAAGGACTCCTCCATCGGCGTCAGCTTGTACAGCTGCTCCAGCACCGCCTCGGGGTGGAAGCCGTTCTTGATCTCGATGACCAGGCGCAGGCCGTGCGCGCGGTCGGTGAGGTCCTTGACGTCGGCGATGCCCTGGAGCTTCTTCGAACCGACCAGGTCCTTGATCTTCGCGATGACCTTCTCGGGGCCGACCGTGAAGGGCAGTTCGGTGACGACCAGGCCCTTGCGGCGCGCCGTGACGTTCTCCACGGTCACCGTCGCGCGGATCTTGAAGGTGCCGCGGCCGTTCTCGTAGGCGTCCTTGATGCCCGAGAGCCCGACGATCCGGCCGCCCGTGGGCAGGTCGGGACCCGGCACGAAGCGCATCAGCGCCTCCAGGTCCGCCTGCGGGTAGCGGATCAGGTGGCGGGCCGCCGCGATGACCTCGCCGAGGTTGTGCGGGGGCATGTTGGTGGCCATGCCGACCGCGATCCCGGAGGCGCCGTTGACCAGCAGGTTCGGGTACGCCGCGGGCAGCGCGACCGGTTCCCGCTCCTGGCCGTCGTAGTTGGCGGTGAAGTCGACGGTGTCCTCGTCGATCGACTCCGTCATCAGCGACGTGGCGTCCGCCATCTTGCACTCGGTGTAACGCATGGCGGCCGGCGGGTCGTCGTTGCCGAGCGAACCGAAGTTGCCGTGCCCGTCGACCAGCGGGAGGCGCATCGAGAAGGGCTGGGCCATGCGCACGAGGGCGTCGTAGATCGACGCGTCACCGTGCGGGTGGAGCTTGCCCATGACCTCGCCGACGACGCGCGCGCACTTCACGTAGCCGCGGTCGGGGCGGAGCCCCATCTCGTTCATCTGGTAGACGATGCGCCGGTGGACCGGCTTCATGCCGTCCCGGGCGTCGGGCAGGGCACGGGAGTAGATCACCGAGTACGCGTACTCGAGGAAGGAGCCCTGCATTTCGTCGACGACGTCGATGTCGAGGATCTTCTCCTCGAAATCCTCCGGCGGCGGGGTCTTCGTGCTGCGGCGGGCCATCGCTGCGCGGCTCCTTAACCAAGAATGGGTGTGCTGGGGTGCGGCTCGGTCTTGCTGAGTGTGACGGGTGTGGCGTCGTCTGGCTGATTCGGGGCTGTCGGTCGGTACGACGCGGACCATTGTGTCCCGAGGCACCGACAACGCCGACTCCGACCCCGGGGGTCCCCCCATACGGAGTGCGGGGGAGTGACCCGGGAACTTATCCGGTGGGCGACGCGCTTGCATACAGTGGCAGGTCGAGAAGAAATCTCTGCATCGCGATCGAAGGGACCACATGCCCATGGGTCACACGGCCACAGCTCAGGCCGGCTCCGGCGGCCTGACAGCGACCGAGCACCGGCTGGCCAACGGCCTGCGCGTGGTGCTCTCCGAGGACCACCTGACCCCGGTCGCCGCGGTCTGCCTGTGGTACGACGTCGGTTCGCGCCACGAAGTCAAGGGGCGTACCGGTCTTGCTCACCTCTTCGAGCACCTGATGTTCCAGGGCTCGAAGCAGGTACCGGGCAACGGTCACTTCGAGCTCGTCCAGGGCGCCGGCGGCTCCCTCAACGGCACCACCAGCTTCGAGCGCACCAACTACTTCGAGACCATGCCGGCCCACCAGCTGGAGCTCGCGCTGTGGCTGGAGGCGGACCGGATGGGTTCGCTGCTGGCCGCCCTGGACGAGGAGTCCATGGAGAACCAGCGCGACGTCGTCAAGAACGAGCGCCGCCAGCGGTACGACAACGTCCCCTACGGCACGGCGTTCGAGAAGCTGACCGCCCTCGCCTACCCGGAGGGCCACCCGTACCACCACACCCCGATCGGCTCCATGGCCGACCTGGACGCCGCGTCCCTGGAGGACGCCCGCAACTTCTTCCGTACGTACTACGCGCCCAACAACGCCGTGCTGTCGGTCGTCGGCGACATCGACCCCGAGCAGACCCTGGCGTGGGTCGAGAAGTACTTCGGCTCCATCCCCGCGCACGACGGCAAGCAGCCGCCCCGCGACGGCACGCTGCCCGAGATCATGGGCGGGCAGCTGCGCGAGGAGATCGTCGAGGAGGTCCCGGCGCGTGCGCTGATGGCCGCCTACCGGCTCCCGCACGACGGCACGCGCGAGTGCGACGCGGCGGACGTGGCGCTGACGATCCTGGGCGGCGGGGAGTCCTCCCTGCTGCACAACCGTCTGGTACGCCGCGACCAGACGGCCGTGGCGGCCGGCTTCGGCATGCTGCGGCTGGCGGGGGCGCCCTCGCTGGGCTGGCTGGACATCAAGACCTCCAGCGGGGTCGAGGTGCCCGTCATCGAGGCCGCCGTGGACGAGGAGCTCGCCCGGTTCGCCGCCGAGGGCCCCACCGCCGAGGAGATGGAGCGCGCGCAGGCGCAGCTGGAGCGCGAGTGGCTGGACCGGCTGAGCACGGTGGCCGGCCGCGCGGACGAACTGTGCCGGTTCGCGGTGCTGTTCGGCGACCCGCAGCTGGCGCTGACCGCCGTCCAGCGGGTGCTCTCCGTCACCGCGGAGGAGGTGCAGGCCGTGGCCGCTGCCCGGCTGCGCCCCGACAACCGCGCGGTGCTGGTCTACGAGCCGCTGCCGGGCTCCGAGGAGTCCGCCGAGTCCGACGAGAGCGACGAGAACGAGGGGGCGGAGCAGTGAGCGACACCGCAGCCGTCACGATGACCTTCCACCCGCGGCCGCAGGCCGGCGAGGCCAAGCCGTGGGCCTTCCCCGCCCCCGAGCGGAGCGTGCTGCCCAACGGCCTCACCCTGCTGCGCTGCCACCGGCCGGGCCAGCAGGTCGTCGCCGTCGAGATCAACCTCGCCGCCCCGCTGGACGCGGAGCCCGAGGGCCTGGACGGCGTGGCCACCATCATGGCCCGCGCGCTCTCCGAGGGCACCGACAAGCACTCCGCCGAGGAGTTCGCCGCCGAGCTGGAGCGCTGCGGCGCCACCCTCGACGCGCACGCCGACCACCCGGGCCTGCGGGTCTCCCTGGAGGTCCCGGCCTCCCGCCTGCACAAGGCGCTGGGCCTGCTCGCCGAGGCGCTGCGCGCGCCCGCCTTCGCCGACAGCGAGGTCGACCGGCTGGTGCGCAACCGGCTCGACGAGATCCCGCACGAGCAGGCCAACCCGCAGCGCCGGGCCGCCAAGCAGCTCTCCAAGGAGCTCTTCCCGGCCACCCTGCGGATGTCCCGCCCGCGCCAGGGCACCGAGGAGACGGTCGCCCGGATCGACGCGACCGCCGTACGCGCCTTCTACGAGGCCCACGTACGCCCCGCCACCGCCACCGCGGTGATCGTCGGCGACCTGACCGGCATCGACCTGGACGCCGTGCTGGCGGACACCCTGGGCACCTGGACGGGCGACCTCGCCGACCCGCTCCCGGTGCCCGCCGTCACCGCGGACGACACCGGCCGTGTGGTCATCGTGGACCGTCCCGGCGCGGTCCAGACGCAGCTGCTGATCGGCCGCATCGGGCCGGACCGCCACGACCGGGTCTGGGCGGCCCAGGTGCTCGGCACCTACTGCCTGGGCGGCACCCTCACCTCACGCCTGGACAAGGTGCTGCGCGAGGAGAAGGGGTACACCTACGGCGTGCGCGCCTTCGGCCAGGTGCTGCGTTCCACCGCGGACGGCAAGGGCGCCTCCATGCTCGCCATCAGCGGCTCGGTGGACACCCCGAACACCGGACCGGCCCTGGAGGACCTCTGGAAGGTGCTCCGCACCCTCGCGGAGGGCGGACTGACCGACGCCGAACGGGACGTGGCGGTGCAGAACCTGGTGGGCGTGGCCCCGCTGAAGTTCGAGACGGCGGCCTCGGTCGCCGGCACCCTCGCCGACCAGGTCGAGCAGGAACTTCCGGACGACTTCCAGGCGCAGTTGTACGCCCGGCTCGCCGAAACCGGCACCGTGGAGGCCACTTCCGCGGTCGTGAGCGCCTTCCCGGCGGACCGGCTCGTCACGGTCCTGGTGGGTGACGCGTCGCTGATCGAGGAGCCGGTGCGCGCCCTCGGTATCGGTGAAGTGAGCGTCGTCACCAACTGAGATACCCCACCGGCGTCCTCAACTGGCGCTTGAACGGCGGTCCTTGGAGGGGCCCGGGCGGCTTGGCCGCTCGGGCCCCTTTTGTCCGTTTGGTGGCGAGGTTGCTTGTTTGCGGTGTGGCGTACGCAACAAAAGGGCGTGTCTGTTTGGTGATTGGCTGATGATCCGCCTAGCGTCGGCCGTGCTGTCCGTCAGTTGTACGCGCCGCATCCGCGGCACCGGGCAGCGATCGCCGAGTCCCCGTCAGGCGCGAGCCTGGGGAGCCGGGGACCCACATCAGTCCCTGGGGTGAATCGGACCGCCTCGCAAGAGGGGGCCCGTAGGAGACCTTCCTGCTCCGAACCCGTCAGCTAACCCGGTAGGCGAGAAGGAAGGAAAGGATCAGCCCCTTCATGGCGTTTGGCAGTCGTCCCGCCGGCTCCGGCAAGCACCGTGGTTCCAGCCGTCTGAGCCGCAAGACCGCCGGTTACGCCGGCATAGCCGCCCTCGCCACGACCGGCGTCGTCGGCACCATCGCCGCCCCGGCCTTCGCCGCGGACAACGGTGGCAACAACCACTCCCAGGACAACACGCTCGGTGCCGTGGTCGTCGCCGAGGAGCTCCCGAGCGACATCGCCGAGCAGGCCGACTCCCAGCAGCGCGCAGCCGAGCACGCCGCCGCCAAGGCGCAGGCCGAGGCCGACGCCAGGCAGCAGGCGGCGGAGGCCAAGCGTCTCGCCGAGGCCAAGGCGAAGGCCGAGCGCGAGGCCGCCGAGCGCGCGGCCCGCGAGGAGGAGCGCAAGCGCCTCAACACCTTCGTCGCCCCGGTCGAGGGCTCCTACGTCTCCACGCAGTACCACGCGGGCGGCGGCATGTGGTCCTCCGGCAGCCACACGGGCATCGACTTCCACGCCGACGAGGGCACCTCGGTCCACGCGGTCGGCGCCGGTGTCGTCGTCGAGGCGGGCTGGGGCGGTGCGTACGGCAACAACGTCGTCATCAAGCACAACGACGGCACGTACACGCAGTACGGCCACCTGCTGCAGCTGAACGTCTCCGTCGGCCAGCAGGTCACCGCGGGCCAGCAGATCGGCCTGTCGGGCTCCACGGGCAACTCCAGCGGCCCGCACCTGCACTTCGAGGCCCGTACCGGCGCGAAGTACGGCTCGGACATCAACCCCCTGGCCTACCTGCGCTCGCACGGCGTCGACCTCTGATCGACTCCACCGCACCGCTGCGCCACCGAAAGACCCCGGCTCCCCGAGCCGGGGTCTTCGTGTTTCGGCAGGCTTCCCGGGGCTGCCCCGGGTTTCCCATTTCCGGCCGCTCTCGGAAATCATCGTGTGTTGCAATAGAGTCGCAGCAGTAGTGGCACGGCACCGATGAGGGTGTGAGTCGGAAAAGGCGGAGGTCCGGTCTTGCGTATTCCTGCGCACGCGGTATGCACGGCAATTCGCGACGACATCGTCTCCGGGGTCTTCGGGCCGGGCAGCAGACTGACGGAGGAGGTGTTGGCCCGCCGGTACGGGGTCTCCCGCGTCCCGGTCCGTGAGGCGCTGCGGACCCTGGAGTCCGAGGGGTTCGTGACCACGCGGCGGCACGCGGGGGCCTGCGTGGCCGAGCCGACGGAGCAGGAGGCCGCCGATCTGCTGGAGCTGCGGATGCTGCTGGAGCCGCTCGCCGCGGCCAGGGCCGCGCGGCGGCGCACCGAGGCGCACCTCAAGGTGCTGCGGGGCCTGGTCAGGCTGGGTCAGGAGCGCGCCAGGCGGGGCCAGGGGGAGGACCTGAGGTCCCTGGGCGGCTGGTTCCACGAGACGCTCGCGCAGGCCTCGGGCAGCCCGGGGCTGATCGCGCTGCTCACGCAGATGCGGCACAAGGTCGCCTGGATGTACGTGGTGGAGGCGCCGGCCCGGCCGGTGGAGTCCTGGGCGGAGCACGGGGCGGTGGTGGACGCGGTGGCCCGGGGCGACGCCGAGCGGGCCCGGGCGCTGGCGGCGGTCCACGCCGAGCGGGCGGCGGGGGCGCACCGGCTGCGGATCAGGGCGGCGGTGAGCACTTCGCAACCTGCCGTAAACATGTCGAGCGGCCGGCATTAACAGGCGCCGTATACAAAGGTCAGGTATCCCGGTCCCGCGGGCGGAATTCCGGTCCCCGTTTAATTCGGTGCGGGCCGCCGCCCAGGGCCGGTGAATTCGGGCGCACGGAATTCCGGTGTGTGTAATTCGGCTGCGCTTTTACGGGGCCAGGCCCGGGTCGGCGGGTCGGCGAGCCGGCGGGTCCGGGTGCGGCTCCGCCGCCGGGGGTCCGCCCCGGACCCCGCTCCTCAAACGCCGGAGCGGCTGGATCGTCCTCGCTGCCGGCTCGCAGGTGCGGGCCGGAGAGGTGGGTCGTGCTCCCGAAACCGGCAGATGCGCGCCCGCCCCGGCAAAGGCGGGCAAGAGGTGCCGGCCGCGCCCGGAGGCGTGCGCGCCGACCCCACCTCAGCCCCTCGGGCGTTCGAGGAGCGGCGTCGCGCCGGACAGGGGTGCCGGCGGACGCGCCGAAGCCGCGGCCTCCACGAGGAGGGCGCGGCTTCGACGGGTGCGGTGTGGCGAACCCGAAGGGTCAGACGGTCTCGGGGAGCTCCTCGAGACCCTCGGCGACCAGCTTCGCGAGGCGGTCCAGCGCGGCCTCCGCGCCATCGGCCTCGGAGGCGAGGACGATCTCCTCGCCGCCCTGGGCGCCCAGGCCCAGAACCGCCAGCATGGAACCGGCGTTGACCGGGTCGCCGCCGGCCTTCGCGATGGTCACCGGGACGCCGGAAGCGGTCGTCGCACGGACGAAGATCGAGGCGGGACGAGCGTGCAGGCCCTCGGCCCAACCGACGTTGACGCGGCGCTCTGCCATGGTGATGCCCTTCAGGTTCTTACGGTTGTCTAGACCAGTCTCTCACGAAGCCCGGAATGCTCGGACCGACCTTCGTCACGAACCTCCCGCCGTTCGGCCCTCCCCAGCTTGCACCGCTTCGTCCCGGATTGCCTAGAGCGCCGCGCGAGCGCGACCCGCCCCGCCCAGGCGCCCGTCAGGCCCGTAAGGTATGGGCATGACCAACGAGTCGGACCCCTCGTACCCGGCCCACTGGGAAGCGGACGTCGTCCTGCGCGACGGCGGCACCGCCCGCATCAGGCCGATCACCACCGCGGACGCGGGCCGCCTGGTCAGCTTCTACGAGCAGGTCTCCGACGAGTCGAAGTACTACCGCTTCTTCGCGCCCTACCCCCGCCTCTCCGACCGCGACGTGCACCGCTTCACGCACCACGACTACGTCGACCGCGTCGGACTCGCCGCGACCATCGGCGGCGAGTTCATCGGCACCGTCCGCTACGACCGCATCGGCCCCGACGGGCGGCCCTCCTCCGCCCCCGCCGACGAAGCCGAGGTCGCCTTCCTCGTCCAGGACGCCCACCAGGGCCGCGGCGTCGCCTCCGCCCTCCTGGAACACATCGGCGCCGTGGCCCGGGAGCGCGGCATCCGCCGCTTCGCCGCCGAGGTGCTGCCCGCCAACAGCAAGATGATCAAGGTGTTCACCGACGTCGGCTACGAGCAGAAGCGCAGCTTCGAGGACGGCTCGGTCCACCTCACCCTCGACCTCGAACCCACCGCCGCATCCCTCGCCGTGCAGCGCGCCCGCGAACAGCGCGCCGAGGCGCGCTCGGTGCAGCGCCTGCTCGCCCCCGGCTCGGTGGCGGTCGTCGGCGTCAGCCGCTCCGGAGCGGGCGTCGGCGCCGCCGCCCTGCGCAACCTGCGCGACAGCGGTTTCCACGGCCACCTCTACGCCGTCAACGAAGCCGTCACCCGCGACCTGCTCGACGGCGTCCGCGCCTACCGCACCGTCGAGGCCATCGGTGCGCCCGTCGACCTCGCCGTGATCGCCGTCCCCGCCGACCGGGTCCCGGAGGCCGTGGCCGCCTGCGGCGAGCACGGGGTGCAGGGCCTCGTCGTGCTGTCCGCCGGATACGGGGAGAGCGGCCCCGAGGGGCTGGCGCGCCAGCGCGAACTGGTGCGCCAGGTGCGCTCGTACGGGATGAGGCTGATCGGCCCGAACGCCTACGGGGTGATCAACACCGCCCCGGAGGTGGAGCTCAACGCCTCCCTCACCCCGGCGCCGATGCCCATGCGCGGCCGGATCGGCCTGTTCACGCAGTCCGGGGCTATCGGCATCGCCCTGCTCTCGGCCCTCCTCCGGCGCGGCGAGGGGCTGTCGTCCTTCGTCTCGGCGGGCAACCGGGCCGACGTCTCCGGCAACGACATCCTCCAGTACTGGTACGACGACGAGGCGACCGACGTCGCCCTCATGTACCTGGAAACCCTCGGCAACCCGCGGAAGTTCACCCGCCTCGCCCGCCGCACCGCCGCCGTCAAACCGGTGGTCGTCGCCAAGGGCGGCCGGCACACCCCGGCCGGCCATGTCGTCCCCGGCACCCGGCTGCCCGACGCCACCGTCTCCGACCTGCTGCGGCAGGCGGGCGTCATCCGGGTCGACACCGTGACGGAGCTGGTGGACGTCGGCCTGCTGCTGGCCGCGCAGCCGCTGCCCGCCGGGCCCCGGATCGCGATCCTCGGCAACTCCGAGTCCCTCGGCGTCCTCACCTACGACGCCTGCCTCACCCAGGGCCTGAGCCCGCTGCCGCCGCTGGACCTGACGACCGCGGCCTCCCCGGCCGATTTCCGCGACGCGCTGGCCGCCGCGCTCGCCTCCCCGGACAACGACGCCGTCGTCGTCACCGCCATCCCCTGGGTGAGCGAGCGCGCCCTCGCCGACGACCTGGCCGATGCCCTGCGGGACGCCGTCACCGAGGTGCCGGGCAAGCCCGTCGCGGTCGTGCACGTGGAACTCGGCGAACTGGTGGCCGCCCTCTCCGCCGCCCGGGCCTCCGACCCCGAAGAGCCCCTCCCGGCCGGGCCGGTCCCCGAGGTGCGCACCCCCGCCGCGCCGCCGGCCGGGGCCAGGTCCGCACCGCAGGCCGGGGCGCCCGCCCCCGCCGCGCTCCCGCCCTTCGCCACCGCCCCCGCCGAGCCGGCGGCCGGGTACCCCGGCCGGATCCCGAGCTACCCCGCCGCAGAGCGGGCCGTACGGGCCCTCGCCGAGGCCGTCCGCTACGGCCAGTGGCGGCGGGCCGCCGCGGACACGGCCGGGCAGGTCCCCGAGTACGAGGACATCGACGAGGCCGGCGCCGCCGCCCAGCTGACCGCGCTGCTGGCCGGCCTCGACCCCGACGGCGGAGGCGTGCTGACCCTGCCCGACTGGGACGGCCGCGAGCTGCTCGCCCGCTACGGGATCCGCGTGCTGCCCGCCCTGCCCGCGCCCAGCCCCGACGCCGCCGTCCGGGCCGCCGGGGTCCTCGGCTACCCCGTGGCCCTCAAGACCACCGCCCCGCACCTGCGCCACCGCGCGGACCTGGGCGGCGTACGGCTCGACCTCGCCAACGAGACCGAGCTGCGGCGTTCGTACGAGGAGCTCACCGAGGGGCTCGGCAAGCCCGCGGAGCTCCTGCCCGTGGTGCAGGCCATGGTGCCGCGCGGGGTCGACACCGTCGTCCGGTCCGTCGTGGACCCGGCCGTCGGCGCGGTCCTGTCCTTCGGGCTGGCGGGCGTCGCCTCGGAGCTGCTCGGTGACACCGCCCACAGGCTCGTCCCCGCCACCGACCGGGACGCCGCGGGACTGATCCGGTCCATCCGGACCGCTCCCCTCCTCTTCGGCTGGCGCGGCAGCGACCCCGTCGACACCCCCGCCCTGGAGGAGCTGCTCCTGCGCGTGTCCCGCCTGGTGGACGACCACCCCGAGGTGGTCGGGGTCGCCCTGGAGCCTGTGGTGGTCGCGACCGAGGGGTTCTCCGTGCTCAGCGCCACCGTGCGGATCGCGCACCCGCCGGCCCGCGGCGACCTCGGCCCTCGGACCCTTCCCAGCTACTGAGCGCGGTGCGCAGGAAGGCCGGGGCGCCCCGAACGGGCCTTAGGATGGACCTCATGGCGAAATCCGGTACGACGACCCAGGGGCTGCGCACGGCGATCGAGCGCAGCGGCTACTACCCGGCCCTCGTGGCCGAGGCGGTGGAGGCCGCGGTGGGCGGCGAGCCGATTTCGTCGTACCTGGTCCACCAGGAGACGACCTTCGACTCCAACGAGGTGCGCCGCCACGTCACCGTGCTCGTCCTGACGGGCAACCGTTTCATCGTCAGCCACACCGACGAGCAGGCCGCCGACGCCGGGTCCCCCTCCCCGTACGCGACCACCTCCACCGAGTCGGTCAAGCTGTCCAGCATCTCCTCCGTGGTCCTCAGCCGGGTCGTCGCGAACCCGGAGTCCTACACCCCCGGGACCCTGCCCCGCGAGGTCGTCCTGACCATCGGCTGGGGCGCGGTCTCCCGGATCGACCTGGAGCCGGCCGCCTGCGGCGACCCGAACTGCGACTCCGACCACGGCTACACCGGCAACTCCACCGCCGACGACCTGAGCCTGCGCGTCAGCGAGGCCGGCGACGGCCCGGAGGCGGTGCGCCAGACGCTCGTCTTCGCGCAGGCACTCTCCGAGGCGACCGCGGCGACGTCCTCCTCCGCCCGCTGATGTCCTACTCCGCACCGCAGGACTGGGACGAACCGGAGCTGCTGGACCTGGCCGCCGCGCCCGTCCCGCACTACGGCACCGGTTCGCTCGCCGACCTGCTGCCCACTCTCGTGGCGGGCCAGGGCGTACCCGGTTTCACCGCGTCCATCGCCGAGCTGACGCCGGCCGACCGGAACTGCGTGTTCCTGGTCGACGGCATGGGCTGGGAGCAGATCAAGGCCCACCCGGACGAGGCCCCGTACCTCACCTCCCTCCTCGGGAGCTCGCGCGGCGGCACCGGCCGCCCGATCACCGCGGGCTTCCCGGCGACCACCGCCACCTCGCTCGCCTCCGTGGGCACCGGTCTGCCGCCGGCCCTCCACGGCCTGCCCGGCTACGCCGTCCGCAACCCGGCCAGCGGCGAGCTGATGAACCAGCTGCGCTGGCAGCCGTGGACCCCGCCGAAGCCCTGGCAGCCGTACCCGACCGTCTTCCAGCTGGCCGACAAGGCCGGGGTGCACACCGCGCAGGTGTCCTCGCCCGCCTTCCAGACCACCCCGCTCACCAAGATCGCGCTGTCCGGGGGCACCTTCCACGGCCGGATGACCGGCGAGGAGCGGATGGACCTCGCGGCGATCCAGCTCGCGGAGGGCGACCGCTCGCTCGTGTACACGTACTTCAGCGAGCTCGACGGGGCCGGCCACCGGCACGGCGTCGACTCCGACGCCTGGCGCGGCCAGCTGATGTACGTCGACCGGCTCGTCCAGCGCCTCGCCGAGCAGCTGCCGCCGCGCACCGCGCTGTACGTGACCGCCGACCACGGCATGGTCGACGTCCCCTTCGACGAGGAATCGCGCATCGACTTCGACGAGGACTGGGAGCTCGGCGCGGGCGTGGCCCTGCTCGGCGGCGAGGGCCGGGCCCGGCACGTGTACGCGGTACCGGGTGCCGAGGCCGACGTCCTGACCGTGTGGCGCGAAGTGCTCGGCGACCGCTTCTGGGTCGCGGGCCGCGAAGAGGCCCTCGAACTGGGCTGGTTCGGCGCACCGGGCGAGTGCGACGAGCGCGTGCTCGGCCGTATCGGCGACGTCGTCGCGGCCGCCCAGGCCGACGTCGCGATCACCGCCTCCCGCAACGAGCCCAACGAGTCGGCGCTCGCCGGAATGCACGGCTCGATGACGGCGGCGGAGCAGCTGGTCCCGCTGCTCGAAGTCCGCTCCTGACCCTTCCTCCCCCTCCCGCCCACGACCCGAAAGGTCCCGCACTTCCCATGCCCGAGCTGGTGTTCTTCTCCGGAACGATGGACTGCGGAAAGAGCACTCTGGCTCTGCAGATCACCCACAACCGCTCGGCGCGCGGACTGCAGGGCGTGATCTTCACGCGGCAGGACCGGGCGGGCGAGGGCAAGCTGTCCTCGCGCCTGGGCCTGGTGACGGACGCGGTCGAGGTCACGGACACCATGGACGTGTACGCGTACCTGGTGGCGGAGCTCTCGGCGGGCGGCAGGGCGGACTACGTGATCGTGGACGAGGCGCAGTTCCTGGCCCCCGACCAGATCGACCAGCTGGCCCGCATCGTCGACGAGCTCGGCATGGACGTCTTCGCCTTCGGCATCACGACCGACTTCCGCACCAAGCTGTTCCCGGGCTCGCAGCGCCTCATCGAGCTGGCCGACCGCCTGGAGCAGCTCCAGGTCGAGGCCCTGTGCTGGTGCGGAGCCCGCGCCACGCACAACGCCCGTACGGTGGGCGGCGACATGGTCGTGGAAGGCGCACAGGTGGTGGTGGGGGACGTCAACCGCCCCTCGGAGGAGATCGGTTACGAGGTCCTCTGCCGTCGGCACCACCGCAAGCGGATGACCTCCGCCTCCGCCCACGCGGGTGCGCTCTCCCCGGACGTCCTTCCCGTCAACCACAGCTGACGGGCCGCGCCGGTCCCCGTCGTCCGCGCCCGGCGGCCGGCCCGCGCCCCCGAAGTCAGTCCCGGTCGCGCGAGCGCACGAGGGTGAACACCGCGCCCTCCGGGTCCGCGACCGTGGCCACGCGTCCCCGGGCGCCCTCGCGGGGCGGTTCGACGACGCGCCCGCCGAGCTCGGCGACCCGGGCGGCGGCCGCGTCGGTGTCCTCCACCTCGAAGTACGCCATCCAGTGCGGCCCCCGGTCGTGCGGCAGCGAGCGGCCGACCCCGTGCACGGCGGCGACCGGCCGGCCGCCCAGCTGGAGGGTCAGCTGGTCGAAGTCTTCGCTGCCCGTGTCGTCGGCCGGCACCTCGTGGCCGAAGACGTGCTGGTAGAACTTGCCGACCGTCGAGGTGTCCTGGGTGATCAGCTCGTTCCACACCGGGGTGCCCGGCGGGCCCGGCAGCCGGGTGCCCGGGTGCTCCAGCGCCTGCCACAGCCCGAAGATCGCCCCCAGCGGGTCGGAGCAGATGGCCATCCGCCCCGCCCTGCCGCCGTCCAGCGGACCCACCGCCACCGTGCCGCCGCACGAGCGGATCGCCTCCGCACTCGCGTCGGCGTCGTCGGTGGCGAAATACGTGGTCCAGGCCACCGGCAGGTGCCGGTCCGGCGGCATCTCGCCGATCCCGGCGACCTCCCGCCCGTTCAGCACGGCCCGGACGTACGGGCCCAGTTGCTCGGGGCCCGGCTCGTACTCCCAGCCGAACAGATCGGCGTAGAAGTCCTCGGTCGTCCCGAGGCCGTGCACCATGAGACTCACCCAGCACGGGGTGCCGGGCGTGTGCCGGGTCGATGTCGCTGGCTCGGTCATGTGAGCCGTCTCCTCTGTCGAGTTCGAGTCCCTCGCCGGTGCTGATGCTTCCACTCCGGAAGGCCCGGCGCGCCCCGACCGGGCCGCATGGACGAGCCCGGGGACATAGATGACCGGATCGGTGCGCCCGTGCGGTGACGGGCGTGTTACGCGGGGCCCGGGCGGGGAGGAAGATGGGCCGCATGACTGCGAATTCTGCGATCCTCTCCGCCGCCGAGCTCCAGACCGAGCTGGCCGGCCCCAGGCCGCCGGTGCTGCTGGACGTCCGCTGGCAGCTCGGTGGCCCCGACCAGCGCCCCGCCTACGAGGCCGGGCACCTCCCCGGCGCCGTGTACGTCGACCTCGACCGCGAACTGGCAGGTCCGCCCGGTGCGGGCGGCCGCCACCCGCTCCCCGACACGGACGCCTTCGGCGCGGTGATGCGCCGGGCCGGCGTCACTTCCGACGGGCCCGTGGTCGTGTACGACGGCGGCCAGGGCTGGGCCGCGGCCCGCGCGTGGTGGCTGCTGCGCTGGACGGGCCACCCGGACGTGCGGGTGCTGGACGGGGGCCTGGCCGCGTGGGTGGCGGCCGGCGGCACCGTCTCGGCCGACCGGGTGACGTCCATGGAGGGCGATTTCAAGCCAACTCCGGCGACTTCGGGTCTGCTGGACGCCGACGGCGCGGCCGCACGGGCGCGCGCGGGGCTGCTCCTGGACGCCCGGGCGGGGGAGCGGTACCGCGGCGAGGTCGAGCCGATCGACCCGGTCGGCGGCCACATCCCGGGCGCGGTGTCGGCCCCGACCACGGAGAACGTCACGGGGGACGGCCGTTTCCGCCCGGCGGACGAGCTGCGCGCCCGCTTCGAGGCGCTCGGCGTCAGCGAGGGCACGGCGGTGGGCGTGTACTGCGGCTCGGGCGTGTCCGGGGCCCACGAGGTCCTGGCCCTGGCCGTGGCCGGCATCGATTCCGACCTGTACGCGGGCAGCTGGTCGGAGTGGTCCTCCGACCCGGCCCGCCCGGTGGCCACGGGCCCGGACCCGCAGTAACCGCGCACCACATGGGCCGAGCCGCCGCCGGGAGGTCCCGGCAGCGGCCCGGCCGACGCGCGTCGCTCCCGCGCTACTCCTGCTTCTTGCGCCGCGTCCCGAAGACGATCTCGTCCCAGCTCGGCACGGCCGCGCGGCGGCCCGGACGGACCCCGTCCGCCTCGGCCTGGCGGTCCGTGGTGCCGGTCAGGCGGTCCCGGTGGCCCGCCACCGTGCGGGGCATCAGGACGTCCGCGTACGCCGCGCCCGCGCCCGCCGAGGCGGCCGGGGCCGGCGGCTCCTCCACCTCGGACTCCGTCGCGGGAGTCTCGGTGCGGTCGGGCACCACCAGGTCGCCGCGGAAGCTCGGGACGGCCTCCAGCAGGCTCGTCAGGGTGTCCCGTTCCTCCTCCGGCTCCGGCTGGGGGGCGGCGGCCCTGGCCTCGGCCCGTTCCAGCTGGCGGTCGAGGGCGCGGTCCAGCGGCCGGTCGAGGGTGCGGTCGAGCGGGCGGTCGCGCGGCAGCCGCGCGATCCTCGGCACGAACGGGAAACTCGGCTCCGGTGCCGCCGGGAGGTCCTCCGCCTCGCCGATGAGGGAGCGGGCCTCGTCGTCCACGGCCACCACCAGCCGGCGGGGCGGATCGTAGGTCCAGCTCGCCGAGTGCGGCTCGCCCGCGACCCGGTAGACGAGGAGGACCTCCCAGGTGCCGTCGTCGCGGCGCCACGAGTCCCACTGGACGGATTCCTTCTCGGCCCCGCGCAGGGTGAGCCGTTCCTGCACGGCCTCGCCGAGCTGCGGCCCGGTGTTCTCGCCGGGACGGCGCACGGGCGTCTTGCGGGCGCGCTCGGCCATGAACGCGCGCTCCGCGAGCACCGGGCCCTCGAAGCGCCGTACGCGGTCGACGGGGATGCCGGCGAGTTGAGCGACCTCCTCAGCGGAGGCACCGGCCCGTATGCGGGCCTGGATGTCGCGGGGGCGGAGGTGGCTCTCGACCTCGATCTCGATCTGGTTCAGGCGTGCTCGATCGTTGCGTACGGCGGCCCGAAGCCGCTCGTCGATCGGAAGCGTGTACTCCGTGCTGTCCGCAGCCTTGAGCACCAGTCGTGTGCCGTCATTGGAGACGGCCACGACACGCAGTTCGGGCATGGGGACCTCCCGGGTGGTGCCTGCCGACGTCACGTGCGTCGCTGCTTCCGCTAGTCGAGTGTGGCCTGCCCGGGTGCAGCCTGCCACAACCTTGCCGAGTTAAACCGGCGTGTCGGGCATGCGCCCTTGATCGCCGTTATGGCACGGTTACCTGTTGGGCACGCACAGTGACCGACTGGTTACTGTGCGCAGCAGGAGCCCGTGCGATATCGCGGCATCACCGGTCTTCGAGTGCCGTTTTCCATCAATCGGCCCCCTCTCCCGAGTCCGGACATCCGTAAGGAAGGACAGCCCCAGGGATCGCCACAGTACTCCATTCGGGCCACCTGGGTGGACCGCCGCGCCGCCGAACTTCTCCCGGACGGCGGGAGTTGGCGTGCCCTCTGGCGGGTCCCACCTGCACCCGTGTCCGATTCGGGGTGTCTTGCTTCACAGAATCCACAGAAACGGAACTTTTCATTTCGTTCAGCTGTCAGTAACCGCTGAGGGATTCGACACGCAAGGGGCGCGACGCGCAGGGGATGGCGATGGGTCAGAAAGCAGCGCACGAGACCGAACCGGACATACGGCGGCCGGCGGAGCCGGCGGAGAAGAAGAAGCTCGACCTGAGCGCGACCCAGGTGGCGGGCAGTTCCCTCGCCACCGTCGCGGCCGCGCTGCTGGCCTCCAAGATGGGCGTCTACGGGACGATCCTGGGCGCGGGCGTGGTGAGCGTGGTCGCGACCGCCGGCGGACCGGTCATCCAGCACCTCTTCCGGCGCACGGGCGACCAGCTGCGCGCGAGCGCCCGCCCCGGGGCCCGCCGGGTGCCGGTCCCGGCTCCGGAGGGGGAGTTCGGCGAAGCCACCGTGCACGGCACCCGGGTACGGGGCCGGAAGCGCACGGCGGTCGCGGCCGGCGCCGCCTTCGCCATCTCGCTCGGCGCCCTCGGGACGTACGAGGCCGTCGCCGGAACCTCCGTCAGCAGCGGCGGCGGGACCATCTTCTCCGGCGGTACGCGCACCGCGGGCCGGGAACGGCACGACCCGGGGCCCGAGTCGGGCACCGGCGGCAAGCGGGAGGGCGGTGAGAACGGGCGGGGCAAGGAGCCGGAGGACGGGCGCAGCCCCGGCGCCGGCGCCTCCCCGGACCCCTCCGGCGGGGCGGACGGCACCGGCGCCGGCCGCGGCCCGACCCCGGACCCGGGCCGCTCGCGGTCCGGCACCCCGGCGCCCACCGCCACGCCCACCCCCACGCCGACCCCGTCCGCCCCCACCACCGCACCGGCACCCAGCCGGACACCGGCCGCGGACCCGTCACCGCAGACGGGCCCGGGGCGGCCGGGCGCCACTCCCTGAACCGGAAGGGGCTGACCCGGACGGCCCGCGGCTCAGTCGCCCAGGACCCGCCGCAGGTAGTCGTTGCCGAACACCCGGTCCGGGTCCAGGCGGTCGCGCAGCGCGGTGAACTCGCCGAACCGCGGATAGGCCTGCGCGAAGTACTCCGCGTCGCGCGTGTGCACCTTGCCCCAGTGCGGACGGCCGCCGTGCGCGGTGAAGATGCGCTCGGCCGCCGTGAAGTAGGCCTGGTACGGGGTGCCCTTGTACATGTGCACCGCCACGTACGCCGACTCGCGCCCCGAGGCCGTCGACAGGGTGATGTCGTCCGCCGGAGCCGTCCGCACCTCCACGGGGAAGCTGATCCGCAGGTTCGAGCGGTCGACCATGGCCCGCAGCTCCCGCAGGGCCTCGACGAGCCGCTCGCGCGGGAGGGCGTACTCCATCTCCACGAACCGCACCCGGCGCGGGCTGGTGAACACCTTGTACGGGATGTCCGTGTAGGTGCGCGCCGAGAGGGCGCGGCTGGCGACGCGGGCGATGGAGGGGATCGTGGCCGGGACCGCGCGGCCCAGCGAGTTGACGGCCTGGAAGAGGCCGTTGGACAGCAGCTCGTCCTCGATCCAGGCGCTGACCGGTCCGGGCGGGGCGGCGGGGCCCTGGCTGCGGTTGTTCCGCTTGGTGTTGCAGTTGCCGGTGTGCGGGAACCAGTAGAACTCGAAGTGCTCGTTCTCCGCGAAGTGCTGGTCGAACTCCGCCGTCACCCGGTCGAAGCGCATGGGCTCCTCACGGGCGGTCAGGAAGAAGAGCGGCTCCACGGCGAAGGTGATCGCGGTGACGATGCCGAGCGCCCCGATGCCGACCCGGGCCGCCGCGAAGACCTCCGGATTCTCCTTCTCCGAGCAGGTCAGCAGTTCACCGTCGGCCGTGACCAGCTCCAGGCCGCGGATCTGGGCGGCGATCGAGGCCGAGTCGCGGCCGGTGCCGTGCGTTCCCGTGCTGGTGGCGCCGGAGACGGTCTGCTCCATGATGTCGCCCATGTTGGTGAGCGAGAGGCCCTCCCTGGCCAGGGCCGCGTTCAGGTCCTTGAGGACCGTGCCCGCCGCCACCGTCACCGTGCCGGCGGCCCGGTCGATCTCCCGGATCCCGGCCAGTGCCTGCGGCCGTACGAGCAGGCCGTCGGTCGCGGCGGCCGAGGTGAAGGAGTGGCCGGTGCCGACCGCCTTCACCCGCATGCCCTCCTGGGCCGCCCGGCGCACCGCCTCCTGAAGCTCCCCGACCGAAGCCGGGGTGACGGTGCGGGCGGGCGTGGCGGTGACGTTCCCCGCCCAGTTACGCCACGCGGTCTGCGCGCTCTTCCCTGCTGTCGCCGTCGCCATCGCTGACGCGCTCCTCCCCTTGCGCCGGCCTCGTCAGCCGGCGGTATCCCGCGAACGCCACCGCCGCCGCGGCCACCCCCGCCGAGATGGAGACGACGTACCCGCTGCGCGCCCCGGCGGCGTCGATGACCAGCCCGGTCACGGACGAGCCGACGGCGACGCCGACCGCGAGGCCGGTGCTGATCCAGGTCATGCCCTCGGTCAGCTTCGCGCGTGGGACGTGCGCCTCTATCAGGGCCATCGTGGTGATCATCGTGGGAGCGATGGCGAGGCCCGAGACGAAGAGCGCCACGGCCAGAAACGGCAAGTTCCCGGCCAGTAGGAGGGGGATCATACTCACGGCCATCGCACATATGCCCAGTACCCAACGGCGTTCCGCCCGGCCCTTGAGGTGGAGCAGGCCGAAGACGATTCCGGCGATACAGGACCCGAACGCCCAGATGGCCAGGACGACGCTGGCGGCGGACTTGTGGCCCTGCTCCTCGGCGAAGGCCAGCGTGGACACGTCGATGGAGCCGAAGATCGCTCCGGTCGCCACGAAGGTGGCCGTGAGTACCTGCAGGCCGGGGGAGCGCAGGGCCGAGGTGTGCTTGCCGGTGGTCCCGCGCGGGTGCGGCTCCGGCTCGGTGGAGCGCTGCGCGGTGAGCAGCCAGACGCCGGTCATGAGGCAGACCGCGGCGATGAGCGGGCCCGCCTCCGGGAACCAGGTGGTGGACAGGCCGATGGCGATGATCGGGCCGAAGATGAAGCAGATCTCGTCCACCACGGACTCGAAGGAGTACGCGGTGTGCAGCTCGCGCGGGGAGTCCGCGTAGAGCACCGTCCAGCGGGCGCGGACCATCGAGCCCACGCTCGGCACGCAGCCGGCGACGGCGGTGAGGACGAAGAGGGTCCAGTCCGGCAGCCCGTTCGCGGCGGCGAGCAGCAGACCGGCGACGGCCGCCACCGAGATCAGGGTGGCGGGCCGCAGGACCCGGCGCTGCCCGTACTGGTCCACCAGGCGGGACACCTGCGGGCCGATGACGGCGGCGGAGAGCGCGAGGGTGCCGGTGAGGGCGCTGGCCATGGCGTAGCGGCCGGTGATCTCGGAGATCATCGTCAGGATGCCGACGCCGACCATCGAGATCGGCAGCCGGCCGATCAGCCCCGCGGCGCTGAAGGCCTTGGTTCCGGGCGCCGTGAAGATGGCGCGGTAGGGACTGGGCAAGGGCTCTCCGTAAGGGACGTAATCGACCGGTACAGCTTACGACCGGTGGGTGGACGCCGCACGCGGATCTTCCGGATCATGGAACTTAGGCTGACCTTACCTGCTCACCGGGGCGCGCCGGGGCCGGGCCGGTTCCCGCGCGAGGACGCCGGGTGGCAGGATTCGGGGCATGTCAGACCAGCTCCTCCCGCCCGCCGGCGGGCCCGCCGCCCCGTACGACGCCCTCCTGCTGCTGTCCTTCGGCGGCCCCGAGGGGCCCGACGACGTCGTTCCGTTCCTGGAGAACGTCACGCGCGGCCGCGGCATCCCGCGCGAGCGCCTCAAGGAGGTCGGGCAGCACTACTTCGGCTTCGGCGGGGTCAGCCCCATCAACGCCCAGAACCGCGAGCTGCTGGACGCCCTGCGCAAGGACTTCGCCCAGCACGGGCTGGACCTCCCGGTCTACTGGGGCAACCGCAACTGGGCCCCGTACCTGACCGACGTGATGCGGGAGATGGCCGCCGACGGGCGGCGCCGCATCGCGGTCCTCGCGACCAGCGCGTACGCCTCGTACTCGGGCTGCCGCCAGTACCGCGAGAACCTCGCCGACGCGCTCGCCGCGCTCGCCGGGGAGGGCGTGACCGAGCTGCCGAAGGTGGACAAGCTGCGGCACTACTTCAACCACCCCGGCTTCGTGCAGCCCATGATCGACGGGGTGCTCGCCTCGCTGGAGTCCCTGCCGGAGGAGGTCCGGGCCGACGCCCGGCTGGTCTTCACCACGCACTCCATCCCCACCGCGGCGGCCGACGCCTCCGGCCCGGTCGAGGAGCACACGCAGGACGGCGAGGGCGGGGCCTACGTCAAGCAGCACCTGGACGTGGCCAAGGTGATCGCGGACGCGGTGCGGGCCGAGACGGGCACCGAACTGCCCTGGGACCTCGTCTACCAGTCGCGCAGCGGCGCCCCGCACATCCCGTGGCTGGAGCCGGACATCTGCGACCACCTGGAGGCCCTGCACGGGGCGGGCACCCCTGCGGTGGTCATGGTCCCGATCGGCTTCGTCTCGGACCACATGGAGGTGCTGTACGACCTCGACACCGAGGCGACTGCGAAGGCCGCGGAGCTCGGCCTGCCGATCGCCCGCTCGGCCACGGTCGGGGCCGACCCGCGGTTCGCGGCGGCGGTGCGGGAGCTCGTGCTGGAGCGGGCCGCGGCCGAACGGGGCGAGAGCGTCGAGCGGTGCGCGCTCGGGCTGCTGGGCGCGAGCCATGACCTGTGCGCGGTGGGCTGCTGCCCGGCGCGCAGCCTCCGGCCGGCGGCCGCGGGCGCGGACAGTCCGTACGCGTAGGGAACGCAGAGGGGTAGCGGGACCGTGATCTCTGAAGAGCTGAAGGCCGAACTGCTGGCCGTGGGCCTGGACGCCGCCCGGCAGGCGGGTGCGCTGCTGCGCGACGGGCGGCCGGCCGACCTGGCGGTGGCCGCGACCAAGACCAGCCCGATCGACGTGGTGACCGAGATGGACATCGCGGCGGAGAAGCTGATCACCGGCATCCTCGCGGAGCGGCGGCCCGCGGACGGGCTGCTCGGCGAGGAGGGGGCCGACACCGCGGGCACGAGCGGGGTGCGGTGGGTCGTGGACCCGCTGGACGGCACGGTGAACTACCTCTACGGGCTGCCGAGCTGGGGCGTGTCCATCGCGGCCGAGTACGGGGGCGAGACCGTGGTCGGCGTCGTGGCGGCGCCGATGCGCGGGGAGACGTACCACGCGGTGCTCGGCGGCGGGGCGTGGCTGGAGGGAGCGCGGCTCGCGTGCCGGGCGGCCGCGCCGCTGGACCAGGCGCTGGTGGGGACCGGCTTCGGGTACCTGCAGAGCCGGCGGGCCCACCAGGCGGAGGTGGTGGCGCGGATCATCCCGCTGGTCCGCGACATCCGGCGGGGCGGGTCGGCGGCGCTGGACCTGTGCGACGTGGCCGCCGGGCGGCTGGACGGGTACTACGAGCGCGGGCTGAACCCGTGGGACCTCGCGGCGGGTGACCTGATCGCCCGCGAGGCGGGGGCCCTTACGGGCGGCCGGCCGGGGGAGCGGGCGTCGGGCGAGCTGGTCCTCGCCGCCACGCCCGCCGTCTTCGCCTTGCTGCAGCCGCTGCTCGACGAGGCGGGGGCCTGGCACGACTGACCCCGCGGCCCGGCTTCCCGGGGCTCCGCCCCGGGCCCCGCTCCTCGAACGCCGGAGGGGCTGGCTTCGCCGCCGGGCCCAGGCCCCCCGGGGGTGTCGAACGCCGGACGGGCCGGAGCCCCGGCGGTGGAGCGGGCCGTGCGCAGCGGGACCCCGGTCGCCCTCGGGGCGGGCCGGAGGCCGGGGCGGCGGAGGACCCGGACAGCGCCGAACCCCGGCGCCCGAGAGGGGCGGCCGGGGTTCGGCGGTGTACCTGACCGGAGGTCAGACGGCGGACACGGCTACGCCGTGTTCCGCGGCGAGCCGCTGGAGGTCCTCCAGCTCCGCCTGTTCCACTTCCGCGAGGAAGTCGTCGCCCGTCTCGCGGGCCTGCCTGAGGTCCGACTGCGTGGCCCTGATGCGCTGCAGGAGACCCGCGGTGAATGCGTCCATGATGGGTTCGCCCCCTCTTCGTGGGTCGGCGGCGGCACGTGGCTCTCCGCCGTCAGGGAGTGGATGGGGTGTGCTGTCGTCCTCCCCAGCGCCCCGGGCCGGGAAACCTCACCACGTGAGCCAATCCTCACTCCCGCCCCGCCCGCACCCCTCCGCGCGGTGCCTTACAGCCGGTTTACCGGCGAAAAGGGCAGGATGGACGACGCAACAGACGCAATACACGTGTGCCCTGAAGGGGCCCGGAGGAAGGAAACGACGTGCGCGTACTCGTCGTCGAGGACGAGCAGCTGCTCGCCGATGCGGTGGCCACCGGGCTGCGCCGGGAGGCCATGGCCGTGGACGTCGTGTACGACGGCGCCGCCGCCCTGGAGCGGGTCGGCGTGAACGACTACGACGTGGTCGTGCTCGACCGGGACCTCCCGCTCGTGCACGGCGACGACGTGTGCCGGAAGATCGTCGAGCTCGGCATGCCCACGCGCGTGCTGATGCTGACCGCCTCCGGGGACGTCAGCGACCGCGTGGAGGGCCTGGAGCTCGGGGCGGACGACTACCTGCCCAAGCCCTTCGCCTTCACCGAGCTGACCGCCCGCGTACGGGCGCTCGGGCGGCGTACCACCGTCGCCCTGCCGCCCGTGCTGGAGCGGGCCGGGATCAAGCTGGACCCGAACCGTCGCGAGGTGTTCCGCGAGGGCAGGGAGGTGCAGCTCGCGCCCAAGGAGTTCGCGGTGCTGGAGGTCCTCATGCGCAGCGAGGGGACCGTCGTTTCCGCCGAGCAGCTGCTGGAGAAGGCATGGGACGAGAACACCGATCCCTTCACGAACGTGGTGCGGGTGACGGTCATGACCTTGCGTCGCAAGCTGGGGGAGCCCCCGGTCATCGTGACCGTCCCTGGCTCCGGGTACCGGATCTGACGAGGGTGGCGACGACTCCGGCGCCGCCCGCGGCGCCACCGAAACCGACCTGGGACCCCGGCCAGCCCGAGGGTCCCTTCCCATGGCTGAGGCCGACCATCCGGATACGGCTCACGCTGCTGTACGGCGGAATGTTCCTGATCGCCGGCATCCTCCTGCTGTCGATCATCTACCTGCTCGCGGCGCAGGCCCTCCGCGAGGGCAACATGATCCCGTACAAGATCATCAGCGGTCAGAACGTGCAGGTCACCAGCGATTCCTGCCCCGGTGTCGCGAACATCAAGCAGTGGGACCAGTTCGACGTCGCGATCAACCAGTGCATGGCCGCACAGCGCCGGCACTCGCTGGACGATCTGCTGAGCCGGTCGCTGATGGCCCTGCTGGGCCTGAGCATCATCGCCTTCGCCTTCGGCTACGCGATGGCCGGCCGGGTGCTCTCTCCGCTGGGCAGGATCACCCGCACCGCCCGCAGGGTGGTCGGCTCCGACCTGACCCGGCGCATCGAGCTGGACGGGCCGGACGACGAGCTCAAGGAGCTCGCCGACACCTTCGACGAGATGCTCGACCGGCTGGAGCGGGCCTTCACGGCCCAGCAGAGGTTCGTGGCGAACGCCTCGCACGAGCTGAGGACGCCACTGGCGATCAACCGGACCCTGCTGGAGGTGCACCTCTCCGATCCCGGGGCCCCGGTCGAGCTCCAGCAGCTCGGCAAGACCCTGCTCGCCACCAACGAGCGCAGCGAGCAGCTGGTCGAGGGCCTGCTGCTGCTCGCCCGCAGCGAGAACCAGATCGTCGAGCGCAAGCCCGTGGACCTGGCGGAGGTCGCCTCGCGCGCCGTCGACCAGGTGCACGGGGAGGCCGAGGCGAAGGGCGTGGAGATCCGCGGCGAGCGCGCGCTGGCCGTCGTGCAGGGCAACGGTGTGCTGCTGGAGCGGATCGCCCTCAACCTGGTGCAGAACGCCGTGCGGTACAACGTGCCGGAGGGCGGCTGGGTGGAGGTGACGACCGGCGTCCAGCACGGGCAGGCGGTGCTCCTGGTGTCGAACACGGGTCCCGTCGTTCCCGCGTACGAGGTGGACAACCTCTTCGAGCCCTTCAGGCGGCTGCGTACGGAGCGAACGGGCAGCGACAAGGGTGTCGGGCTCGGCCTGTCGATCGCGCGCTCCGTGGCGCGCGCACACGGCGGGCGGATCCAGGCGGTGCCCAGGGAGGGCGGTGGCCTCGTGATGCGTGTCACTCTCCCCTTGTGAGAACCCACCCGCGTGTTCGCTGTTGGCTGAATACTTGCCCTGTGCAGTCGGTCGCCCTTGTGTGATCGATCACAGTGTCACGTGTCCGGCCATGTGCGTTCGGTGACCCCCGGGGAGCCGGAAAGCCCGCAAAGTCCGGGTTTCCGGCCCCCCTGATGGCGGGAAATAGACGGGGTGGCGTTTGTGCGCGACGGCCCCCGGACCGTGTACGGTCCCGGTCGTCATCCCAGCCAATCGGCTCTTCAGGCGTGCGGCTGGGTGTCGATTGAGTAACAGACCTTGATGTGAGGCAAAATCTCCGCCTCAGGTCGGGCACAAGTCCGGCCTCTCGCGCGTTACCTGCGCTGAGACACCGCTAACACCCAGAGGGGGAGAGCGAAAAATGGCAACGGACTACGACACCCCACGCAAGACCGACGACGACGTCGACAACGACAGCATCGAAGAGCTGAAGGCGCGGCGCAACGAGAAGTCGTCCTCGTCTTCGGACATGGACGAGTTCGACTCGGTCGAGAGCATGGACCTGCCCGGTGCGGACCTCTCCAACGAGGAACTGGCCGTCCGGGTCCTGCCCAAGCAGGCCGACGAGTTCACCTGCATGAGCTGCTTCCTGGTCCACCACCGCAGCCAGCTCGCACGAGAGAAGAACGGTCAGCCGATCTGCCGCGACTGCGACTGAGAGGCGTCGGCCGTGGCTGGCTCGACACCGTTTCGCAGGCTCGGCTTGCGCAAACGTGGTGAATCGGCGGAGACGCAGGTGGGAACCACGGACCCGGAAACGGGTCCTGGAGCCCCCGGCGGATCCGCCGTGTCCTCGGGCGCCGCGACAGTGGTGCCGTCGGCCACAGGGGCCGACGAGGCGTCCGGACAAGGGTCCGGGGCCCGTCGGCTGCAAGCCGTCAAGAACGGTGTACGCAAGGGCGGCGCGGGCGTCAGGGCCGCCGCCCTGTACATCGCCGACCGGGTCATCGAGATCGCGCCTCGCGTTCCGGTCAGAGACCTCGCGACCCTGCGCGCCCAGTTTCCGGGCCTCGACGCCGATCAGCTCGCCGACAAACTGATCACCGGCGCCGCCAACGGCACCTCCACCGTCGGTGCCGGCATCGGAGCGGCGGCCATGCTGCCCGTCCCGCCCGCCATGCCGATGGAACTGGCCGCCGAGATCACCGGAGTCGCGGCCATCGAGCTGAAGCTCATCGCCGAGCTCCACGAGGTGTACGGCCTGCGGGCACCCGGCACCCTCACGCAGCGCAGCTTCGCCTACCTCACCTCCTGGACCGAGGAGCGCGGGGTGGACCTGACCAAGCCGACGACGCTGAACGCGGCACTCGGCGGCCAGATGAAGCGCGAACTGCGCCAGCAGATCATGAAGCGGATGTTCCGCAACCTGCCGAACCTGATGCCGTTCATGATCGGTGCGGCGGTCGGCGCGGTGATGAACCGCCGCGACACCCGCAAACTCGCCGAGAAGGTCCGTGGCGACCTCCAAAGACGCGCGGTGCCCTGGGACGCCCTGCCGCAGCTGCCGCCCCTGGAACAGCCCTCCCAGCCCCTTCCCGAGGCCGCCAGGGCCGCACTCGAAGGGTCCACCGACCACTAGGGGGTCAGGCGGTCCGTCTTCGCGGCGAGGACGGCCGCCCGCAGGGCCTCCGGCTCGCGGGTGGAGACGTAGACGTACGGTGTCGGGTCCGCCGGGTCGGTGACCTCGATGCGGAGCGCCGTGGGCACGTAGCTCCGCATCAGCATGAAGGCGCGGGTGTCGGCCTTGTACGTGCGCCAGGCGCGGGCCTCCTCGGCGTCCAGGACCTCGGGCTCGCCCAGGGCCGTCACCGGGATCCGCGCCTCCCCGGCCGCCAGCGCGCCGTTCACCACGCGCACGCGCGCGGAGCCGTACGAACTCACCAGCAGCCCCGCCAGCGCGGTACCGCCCACCAGCCCGGCCAGCAGCGGCAGCGTGCCCAGCGGCAGCAGCATCAACGCGCAGGCCAGTCCGATGAGTACGGAGATGAACCACCAGGAGCGGGGGGCGGTCAGGCGTTCGTCGTGGTGCGCGGGGGAGAGCTGCATGCCGTCAAGCCTGCCACGAGGCGACCGGCGGGTAGCCGCGCGGGTAAGGTCTGCGGCTGTGAGTGGACGAAACACAGCGTTGACGCCCCCGGCCGATGCCGTCGCACCGGTCCGGCACCCCGACGCCCCGGCGCCCGGTGAGCTGCTCGGTGCGCACTACGAGCACTGCTTCGGCTGCGGCGGAGGCCAGCCGCACGGACTCCACCTGGAGGCCCGAGCGGGCGAGGGCGTGCGCGTCACCGCCGAGTTCACCGTCAAGCCCGCACACCAGGGCGCCCCGGGTCTCGCCCACGGCGGGGTGCTGGCCACCGCGCTCGACGAGACGCTGGGTTCCCTGAACTGGCTGCTGCGCGTCATCGCCGTGACGGGCCGGCTGGAGACCGACTTCGTGCGGCCGGTGCCCGTGGACACCGTGCTGTACCTGGAGGCCGAGGTCACCGCCGTGGCCGGGCGCAAGATCTACTGCAGTGCGGTCGGCCGCATAGGCGGGCCGGAGGGACCGGTCGCCGTGCGCGCGGACGCGCTGTTCATCGAGGTGAAGGTCGACCACTTCATCGACAACGGTCGGCCCGAGGAGATCCAGGCGGCGATGGCCGACCCGGACCAGGTCAGGCGCGCACGCGCCTTCGAGGTGAACCCCTGATGGCTCTGAACAACCACGCTCCCGTCGACGTGCTGATCCGCCGCGTCGACCCCGAGGTGCCCATCCCGGCCTACGGCCACCCCGGTGACGCCGGCTGCGACCTGGTGACCACCCAGGCCGCCGAGCTCGCCCCCGGTGAGCGGGCGGTCCTGCCCACCGGAGTGTCCATCGCGCTGCCCGACGGGTACGCCGCGTTCGTGCACCCGCGCTCCGGGCTCGCCGCCCGCTGCGGGCTCGCGCTCGTGAATGCCCCGGGGACGGTGGATGCCGGGTACCGTGGGGAGATCAAGGTGATCGTGGTCAATCTCGACCCTCGCGACAGCGTCCGGTTCGAGCGTTTCGACCGCATTGCCCAGCTGGTTGTCCAGCGGGTCGAGAAGGTGCGCTTCCACGAGGTGGCGGAACTTCCCGGCTCGGCCCGGGCCGAGGGGGGTTTCGGCTCCACCGGCGGTCATGCGGCCGTGGCCGGATCAGGCGCTGGTCAGCAGGGTGGGAATGGCTACGCTTCGGTCGTAACCGACCGGGAAGGACAGTGACGTGTTCGGACGTCGCAAGAAGAACGACTCCGCCAAGGACGGCGGCGCGGCCGAGCAGGTCGTCGACAGCGTGGACGGCGCTGCGGCCGACGCCGATGAGCAGGATGCCGCGCCCCGCCGTGTGAACCTGCCGCCGGCCCCGCGGCCGGACGGCCCCTGGGACGTCTCCGAGGTACCCGGCAACCCGGCCGAGGGCCGGGTCGACCTCGGCGGCATCCTCGTACCCGGTGTCGAGGGCATGGAGCTGCGCGTCGAGGTCGCCGGTGACGCGATCGTGGCCGCGACCGTGGTGCTGCGCGACAGCGCCGTACAGCTGCAGGCCTTCGCCGCTCCCAAGAAGGAAGGCATCTGGGGGGAGGTCCGCGAGGAGATCGCCGCGGGCATCACCCAGCAGGGCGGCATCATCGACGAGGTCGAGGGTCCGCTGGGCTGGGAGCTGCGCGCGCAGGTCCCCGTACCGCTCCCGGACGGGCAGACCGGCGCCCAGCTGGTCCGCTTCGTCGGCGTCGACGGCCCGCGCTGGTTCCTGCGCGGTGTGATCTCCGGCCAGGGCGCGGTGCGCCCCGAGTCGGCCGGCCTGCTGGAGACGATCTTCCGGGACACCGTCGTCGTCCGCGGCGACGGCCCGATGGCCCCGCGTGACCCCATCGTCCTGAAACTGCCGAACGACGCCCAGATGGTGCCGGACGGCGTGCAGACGGAGGAGCAGGAAGGCTCCCGCTTCGGCGGTGGCATGGGTCAGCTGGAGCGCGGCCCGGAGATCACCGAGGTCCGCTGACCCCCGCCTCGCGAGGGCCGCGAACGTTTCAGGCCGTGGGCCGTACTCCCTGGGGGTACGGCCCGCGGTGCTTCGCGGCGCCCGCGTCAGAGATCCGTCAGGGATCGGCCCGGGGACCGCCAAAGGTACGTGAACGGGGCAAACGTCCCTGAGAATGGGCCCATGGGACGCGGCAGGCTAAGGATCTATCTCGGCGCGGCACCCGGTGTGGGCAAGACCTACGCGATGCTCTCCGAGGGCCACCGCAGGGTGGAGCGGGGTGCCGACTGCGTCGTCGGCTTCGTCGAGCACCACGGGCGGCCGCGGACCGAGGTGCTGCTCCACGGGCTGGAGCAGGTCGGGCGCAGGGAGCTGACCCACCGCGGCGCGGCCTTCACCGATATGGACGTCGACGCGCTGCTGGCCCGCCGGCCGGCGATAGCCCTCGTGGACGAGCTGGCGCACACCAACGTGCCCGGCTCGCGCAACGCCAAGCGCTGGCAGGACGTCGAGGAACTGCTGCGGGCCGGCATCGACGTCGTGACCACCGTCAACATCCAGCACCTGGAGTCCCTCGGGGACGTGGTCGAATCGATCACCGGGGTCCGGCAGCGGGAGACCGTCCCGGACGAGGTGGTCCGGCGGGCCGACCAGATCGAGCTGGTCGACATGGACCCGCAGGCGCTGCGGCGGCGGATGGCGCACGGGAACATATACAAGCCCGACAAGGTCGACGCGGCCCTGTCGAACTACTTCCGGCCCGGCAACCTCACCGCCCTGCGCGAACTCGCGCTGCTGTGGGTGGCCGACCGGGCGGACGAGTACCTCCAGCAGTACCGGGGCGAGCACGGCATCCGCTCCACCTGGCAGGCGCGCGAACGGATCGTCGTGGGGCTTACCGGCGGGCCGGAGGGGCGCACCCTGATCCGGCGCGCCTCCCGGATGGCGGCCAAGGGCTCCGGCAGCGAGATCCTCGCCGTGTACATCGCCCGCAGCGACGGTCTGACCGCTGCCTCGCCGAAGGAGCTCGCGATCCAGCGCACGCTGGTCGAGGACCTCGGCGGAACGTTTCACCATGTGATCGGCGACGACGTCCCGGAGGCGCTCCTCGAATTCGCCCGCGGGGTCAACGCCACCCAGATCGTGCTCGGCTCCAGCCGCCGCAAGACCTGGCAGTACGTCTTCGGGCCGGGCGTGGGCGCCACCGTGGCCCGGGACTCCGGCCCCGACCTCGACGTCCACATCGTCACGCACGAGGAGGTGGCCAAGGGGCGCGGGCTGCCGGTGGCCCGTTCCGGGGCCCGCCTCGGCCGGGCCCGGATCCTCGCCGGGTGGGCGGTGGGAGTGGTCCTCCCCGTACCGCTGTGCCTGCTGCTCACCCACGTCGAGGCGGACCCGGGGCTCGCCAACGACATGCTGCTCTTCCTGGCACTGACCGTGGCGGCGGCGCTGCTGGGCGGGCTCTGGCCGGCTCTGGCGTCGGCCGCCTTCGGCTCGCTGCTGCTGAACTACTACTTCGCCCCGCCCCTGCACCGGTTCACGATCTCCGACCCCAAGAACATCGTGGCCATCGCCATCTTCTTCGGGGTCGCCGTCTCGGTGGCGTCCGTGGTGGACCTGGCCGCCCGGCGCACCCACCAGGCCGCCCGGCTGCGCGCCGAGTCCGAGATCCTCTCCTTCCTGGCCGGCAGCGTGCTGCGCGGCGAGACGGCGCTGCCCGCGCTGCTGGAGAGGGTCCGCGAGACCTTCGCCATGGAGTCCGTGGCCCTGCTGGAGCGCGCGGGCGACACGGAGCCCTGGACCCGGGCCGGCAGCGTCGGCCCGGCGCCCGTGGACCGGCCCGAGGACGCCGACGTGGACATGCCCGTCGGCGATCACATGGCGCTGGCCCTGTCCGGCCGGGTGCTGCCCGCCGAGGACCGCCGCGTGCTGGGCGCCTTCGCCGCCCAGGCGGCCGTGGTCCTGGACCGCCAGCGCCTCGTCGGGGAGGCCGAGGAAGCCCGCCGCCTCGCCGAGGGCAACCGGATCCGGACCGCCCTGCTGGCCGCCGTCAGCCATGACCTCCGTACGCCCCTCGCGTCCATCAAGGCCTCCGTGAGCTCCCTGCGCTCCGACGACGTCGAGTGGTCCGAGGAGGACCGGGCCGAGCTCCTCGAAGGCATCGAGGACGGCGCAGACCGGCTCGACCACCTGGTGGGCAACCTGCTGGACATGTCCCGGCTGCAGACCGGCACCGTCACCCCGCTGATCAGGGAGATCGACCTCGACGAGGTGGTCCCGATGGCGCTGGGCGGAGTACCGGAGGACAGCGTGCTGCTGGACGTGCCCGAGACCCTGCCGATGGTCGCGGTGGATCCGGGCCTGCTGGAGCGGACCGTGGCCAACGTGGTGGAGAACGCCGTCAAGTACAGCCCGGCCGGCCAGCCGGTGCTGGTGGCCGCCAGCTTCCTCGGCGACCGGGTCCAGGTGCGGGTGGTCGACCGCGGACCGGGCGTGCCCGACGAGGCCAAGGACCGCATCTTCGCCCCCTTCCAGCGGCACGGGGACGCCCCCCGAGGCGCCGGAGTGGGCCTCGGGCTGGCCGTGGCCCGGGGCTTCGCCGAGGCCATGGACGGCACCCTGGCGGCCGAGGACACCCCCGGCGGCGGGCTGACCATGGTCCTCACGCTCAGGGCCGCGACGGACGGCACGGCCTCCACGCGGGAGGGCCCGCCGCCGCGCGTCACGGTGGCCGGCGGGGCCCGCGCCACCGGACCGGCAGCAGACATGATCACGGAAGACCTCGAAGACCCCGAAGATCTCGAAGACCTCGAAGCGGAACGACAGAAGGCAGGACCTCAATGACCCGGGTGCTCGTGGTGGAAGACGAGCCGCAGATCGTCCGAGCCCTCGTGATCAACCTCAAGGCGCGCAGGTACGAGGTCGACGCGGCCGCCGACGGCGCGAGCGCGCTGGAGCTCGCGGCCGCCCGCCACCCCGACGTGGTCCTGCTCGACCTGGGCCTGCCCGACATGGACGGGATCGAGGTGATCAAGGGCCTGCGGGGCTGGACGCGCGTGCCGATCCTGGTCCTCTCCGCCCGCCACACCTCCGACGAGAAGGTCGAGGCCCTCGACGCGGGCGCCGACGACTACGTCACCAAGCCGTTCGGCATGGACGAGCTGCTGGCCCGGCTGCGCGCGGCCGTCCGCCGTGCCGAGCCGTCCGCGGGCGCGGGCGAGGACGAGGTGGTCGTCGAGACCGCCGGTTTCACGGTGGACCTGGCCGCCAAGAAAGCCGTACGGGAGGGGCGTGACGTACGGCTCACGCCCACCGAATGGCACCTGCTGGAGGTCCTCGTCCGCAACGGCGGCAAGCTCGTCAGCCAGAAGCAGCTCCTGCAGGAGGTGTGGGGGCCCTCGTACGGCACCGAGACGAACTACCTGCGGGTCTACATGGCGCAGTTGCGCCGCAAACTGGAGGCCGATCCCTCGCACCCGCGGCACTTCATCACCGAGCCGGGCATGGGGTACCGCTTCGAGAGGTAGCTTCGGTGGGCGGCCCGCACGCCGGTAGGCTTCCTGTTATGAGTGCTGAACCGCGTCCCGAGAAGTCCGTCAAGCCGGCCAGGGCGGCCAGGCCGGCGGGCCGGTTCCGCCGGATGATCGAGAGGCTGTCGTCCTCGCAGGAGGAGCTGCATTCGGCGGAGCTGCAGGAGGACGCAGAGGCCGCGGGCTGCACGCGGATCTGCGACTGCCACGACCGCCAGATAGTCAAGGTGACGGGCACCCTGCGCACCGTCACCCTGCGGCCCCGCGCGGGCGTGCCCGCCCTGGAGGCCGAGCTGTTCGACGGCTCGGCGGCGCTGGACGTGGTCTGGCTCGGGCGTCGCTCGATCGTGGGAATCGAGCCCGGCCGCCGCCTGATCGCCTCCGGGCGCATCTCGATGAGCCACGGCCGTCGGGTGCTCTTCAACCCGAAGTACGAACTCCGACCGCTCGGACAGGAGCACTGACCGGTGATGTCACTCGACGGACCGAACACCCCGCCTGAATCCGCCGCCGCGCCCGCCGACGACCAGAGGGCGGTGACGCAGGCGGCGCTGTTCGACGCGTTCGGGGGCATCCGGGGCACGGTGGAGACGATGCTCCCCGGGCTGCTCTTCGTGATGATCTACACGATCAACAAGGACGTGAAGCTCTCCGCGATCGCGGCGGGCGCGGTGGCGGTGCTGCTGGTGATCGTCCGGCTGCTGCGCAAGGACACCGTCAAGCACGCCTTCAGCGGGGTCTTCGGCGTGGGCGTGGGCGTCGCCTTCGCCCTGTTCACGGGCAGCGCGAAGGGCTTCTACCTGCCGGGCATGATCTACGGCGTCGGCCTGGGCGTGGCCTTCACGGTCTCGGCGCTGGTGGGCTTCCCGCTGCTGGGCGTGATCCTCGGGCCGGTCTTCAAGGAGAACCTGTCCTGGCGCACGCGCAACCCCGGGCGCAAGAAGGCGTACGTGAAGGCCAGCCTCGCGTGGGGGCTGATCTTCCTCGCCAAGTACGCGATCCTCTTCCCGCTCTACTGGTGGGGTGACGCGACGCAGCTCGGCTGGGTGCTGATCGCGCTGAAGCTGCCGCCGATGGTGCTCGCGGTGTACTTCACGTGGGTGTTCCTGGCGAAGGCGCCGCCGCCGATCGACGTGATCGCCGAGTGGGAGGCCAAGGAGGCCGCCGAGGCTGCCGCTGGCGAGAAGCGGGCCTGAACGAACGTGAAGGGGCGGGGTGACCGAGTCGGTCACCCCGCCCCTTCGGCGTTCTCGGGTGCGGCGCCGTTGCCGGGGCTCTGCCCCGGACCCCGCGCCTCGAACGCCGGCGGGCCCGGAGGGGTCCGCCGGCGAGGCTGAAACCCCTATCGCCGGGACTGGAGGAGGTCCTCCAGCTGTTCCTCGCGGGCCTGGGCGGCCACGAAGAGGAGTTCGTCGCCCGCTTCCAGGGTCTCCTCCGCGTGCGGCGTGAGGACCCGGTTGCCCCGGATGATCGTGACCAGCGAGGTGTCCTCGGGCCAGGCGATCTCGCTGATCTGGGTGCCCGCCACCGAGGAGTCCGCCGGCAGGGTCAGCTCGACCAGGTTCGCGTCGCCGTGGCTGAAGCGCAGCAGCCGCACCAGGTCGCCGACGCTGACCGCCTCCTCGACCAGGGCCGACATCAGGCGCGGCGTGGAGACCGCGACGTCGACGCCCCAGGACTCGTTGAACAGCCACTCGTTCTTCGGGTTGTTCACCCGCGCCACGACCCGGGGAACCCCGTACTCGGTCTTGGCGAGGAGGGAGACGACGAGGTTGACCTTGTCGTCACCGGTGGCGGCGATGACCACGTTGCAGCGCTGGAGCGCGGCCTCGTCCAGCGAGGTGATCTCGCAGGCGTCGGCCAGCAGCCACTCGGCCTGCGGCACCCGCTCCACCGAGATGGCGGTCGGCGCCTTGTCGACGAGGAGGACCTCGTGGCCGTTCTCCAGCAGTTCACCCGCGATGGAGCGGCCCACCGCGCCGGCTCCGGCGATCGCGACCCTCATGCGTGTGCCTCCTCGGGCCCCTCGGCGAAGGCGGCCTCCACCTTGTCGATCTCGTCCGTGCGCATCATCACGTGGACGAGGTCGCCCTCCTGCAGGACCGTCTGCGACGTCGGCAGCATGGCCTCGCCCAGGCGTGTGAGGAACGCGACCCGCACGCCCGTCTCGTCCTGGAGCTTGCTGACCTTGTGCCCGACCCAGGCCGCGGAGGTGTGCACCTCGGCGAGCTGTACGCCGCCGCTCGGGTCGCGCCACAGCGGCTCGGCGCCCGAGGGCAGCAGCCGGCGCAGCATCTGGTCGGCGGTCCACCGTACGGTCGCGACCGTGGGGATGCCGAGGCGCTGGTAGACCTCGGCCCGCTTGGGGTCGTAGATGCGGGCGGCGACGTTCTCCACGCCGAACATCTCGCGCGCCACGCGGGCGGCGATGATGTTGGAATTGTCACCACTGCTGACCGCGGCGAAGGCTCCCGCCTCCTCGATCCCGGCCTCGCGCAGGGTGTCCTGGTCGAATCCGACTCCGGTGACGCGGCGGCCACCGAACCCGGCGCCCAGGCGACGGAATGCGGTGGGGTCCTGGTCGACCACGGCGACCGTATGCCCCTGCTGTTCCAGGGTCTGCGCGAGAGCGGAGCCCACTCTTCCGCAGCCCATGATGACGATGTGCACGGCCGTCCTTCCGGCTGTCAGCGGCTCGCTGGTTCCCAGCCTCATTGCATGCTCTGGCTTAACAGGGTCTCAGACCATGGCCCAAGCTACACACGGGCGGTCACGAGTGTGACCTCTTGTGCTGCGGTTGGGGTCCTGCGGAGGAGGAAATGGGGTGGGATTGCAGTGTGAGGGGGTGGGGGGTTCGTCAGCCTCATTTCGAACGCATACGATCCTCTGCGTGTCCAAACTGACCGACCTGCCCAAACGGATCCTGATCGGCCGGGCGCTACGCAGCGACCGTCTGGGAGAAACACTCCTCCCCAAACGGATCGCCCTTCCCGTCTTCGCCTCCGACCCGCTCTCCTCGGTGGCATATGCCCCGGGCGAAGTCCTGCTGGTGCTCTCGATCGCGGGCGTCTCGGCGTACAGCTACAGCCCGTGGATCGCCCTCGCGGTCGTCGTGCTGATGTTCACCGTCGTCGCCTCCTACCGGCAGAACGTCCACGCCTACCCCAGCGGCGGCGGCGACTACGAGGTCGCCAACACCAACCTCGGGCCCAAGGCCGGTCTCACCGTGGCCAGCGCCCTGCTCGTCGACTACGTGCTGACCGTCGCCGTGTCGATCGCCTCGGGCGTCGAGAACCTCGGCTCGGCCATCCCCTTCGTCGTCGAGCACAAGGTGTTCTGCGCCATCGGGATGATCGTTCTGCTGACGCTGATGAACCTGCGCGGCATGAAGGAATCCGGAAAACTCTTCGCGATTCCGACCTACGTCTTCGTCGCCGGCGTATTCATCATGATCGCTTGGGGTGCCTGGAAGGGCCTCGTCCTCGGCGACACGATGAAGGCCCCGACCGCCGATTTCGAGATCAAGGCCGAAAAAGCGGGACTGGCGGGCTTCGCGCTGGTCTTCCTGCTGCTGCGCGCCTTCTCCTCCGGCTGCGCCGCGCTCACCGGCGTCGAGGCGATCAGCAACGGCGTCCCCGCCTTCCGCAAGCCCAAGAGCAAGAACGCCGCGACCACCCTGGCCCTGATGGGCGCCCTGGCCGTGACCATGTTCTGCGGCATCATCGCGCTGGCCATGGCCACGGACGTCAGGATGGCCGAGAACCCGTCCGAGGACCTGCTCCTGGGCGGCGTCCCGGTCGGCCCCTCGTACGTCCAGAACCCGGTGATCTCCCAGGTCGCCGAGGCGGTCTTCGGTGACGGCTCGTTCCTCTTCATCCTGCTGGCCGCCGCCACCGCCCTCGTGCTGTTCCTCGCCGCGAACACCGCCTACAACGGCTTCCCGCTGCTCGGCTCGATCCTCGCCCAGGACCGCTACCTGCCGCGCCAGCTGCACACCCGCGGCGACCGTCTCGCCTTCTCCAACGGCATCGTGCTCCTCGCGGGCGCCGCGGCACTGCTGACCTGGCTCTACGGGGCCGACTCGACGAAGCTCATCCAGCTCTACATCGTCGGCGTCTTCGTCTCCTTCACGCTCAGCCAGACCGGCATGGTCCGGCACTGGAACCGGCACCTGAAGTCGGAGACGGACCCCGCCAAGCGCCGCCACATGATCCGATCCCGCGCGATCAACGCCTTCGGCGCCTTCTTCACCGGCCTGGTGCTGGTCGTCGTCCTCGCGACCAAGTTCACCCACGGCGCCTGGGTCGCCCTGCTCGGCATGGTGATCTTCTACGCCACGATGACCGCGATCCGCCGGCACTACGACCGGGTCGCCGTCGAGATCGCCGCGGCCGAGGAGCGCCCCGACGAGTACGTGCGCCCCTCGCGCGTGCACTCCGTCGTCCTGGTATCCAAGCTCCACAAGCCCACCCTGCGCGCCCTCGCCTACGCCAAGCTGCTGCACTCCAACCGTCTGGAGGCCCTCAGCGTCAACGTCGACGAGGCCGAGACCAAGGCCCTCAAGGCGGAGTGGGAGCGGCGCGGCATCAACGTCCCGCTCAAGATCCTCGACTCGCCGTACCGCGAGATCACCCGCCCGGTGGTCGAGTACGTCAAGAGCCTGCGCAGCGAGAACCCGCGCGACGCGGTCAGCGTGTACATCCCCGAGTACGTCGTCGGCCGCTGGTACGAACACCTCCTGCACAACCAGAGCGCGCTGCGCCTCAAGGGCCGGCTGCTCTTCACCCCCGGTGTGATGGTCACCTCGGTGCCCTACCAGCTGGAGTCCTCCGAGCTGGCGAAGAAGCGGGCGCGGAAGCACGCGGAGTGGAACGCCCCGGGCGCGGTGCGCCGCGGACCGGTGGACGCCCCGCGGGCGGCGAAGGACCCGGCGGCGAAGTAACCGGCGGCGAAGTAGCCGGCGGCCCGACCCCCGACCTGTTGGCGAACGGCCGGACGAGATCCACGTAAACTGGTGGGTCGGTCGTCCGGCCGTTCCTTTTTTGATCCCTTGGAGTCTCCCCACCATGACCGAGCAGAACGAGAAGCAGTCACTGGTCGGGGAGGAGTACGAGGTCGAGGTCGGCCCCGTCGCGCACGGCGGCCACTGCATCGCCCGGACCGCCGACGGACGGGTCCTGTTCGTCCGCCACACCCTCCCCGGCGAGAAGGTCGTCGCGAAGGTCACCGAGGGCGAGACGGACTCCCGCTTCCTGCGCGCCGACGCGGTCACGATCCTTTCGGCCTCCAAGGACCGCGTCGAGGCCCCCTGCCCGTACGCCGGCCCCGGCAAGTGCGGCGGCTGCGACTGGCAGCACGCCAAGCCCGGCGCCCAGCGCCGGCTCAAGGGCGAGGTCGTCGCCGAGCAGCTGCAGCGGCTCGCCGGACTCACCCCCGAGGAGGCGGGCTGGGACGGCACCGTCATGCCCGCCGAGGGCGACAAGCTGCCCGCGGGCCAGGTCCCGCAGTGGCGCACCCGGGTCCAGTACGCGATCGACGAGACCGGCCGCGCGGGCCTGCGCAAGCACCGCTCGCACGAGATCGAGCCCGTCGACCACTGCATGATCGCGGCGCCCGGGGTCTCGGAGCTCGGCATCGAGAAGCAGGACTGGCCCCAGATGGCGACGGTCGAGGCCATCGCCGCTTCGGGCTCCAACGACCGCCAGGTCGTCCTCACCCCGCGCCCCGGCGGCCGCCTCCCGCTCGTGGAGCTCGACAAGCCGGTCTCCGTCCTGCGCGTGGAGGAGAAGGACGGCGGCGTCCACCGCGTCCACGGCCGCCCCTTCGTCCGCGAGCGCGCGGACGGCCGTACGTACCGCGTCGGCATGGGCGGCTTCTGGCAGGTCCACCCGCAGGCCGCGGACACCCTGATCAAGGCCGTCATGCAGGGCCTGATGCCGCGCAAGGGCGAGATGGCCCTCGACCTCTACTGCGGCGTCGGCATCTTCGCGGGCGCCCTCGCGGAACGCCTGGGCGAGACCGGCGCGGTGCTCGGCATCGAGTCGACGAAGCGCGCCGTCGAGGACGCCCGCCACAACCTGGCCGACTTCCCCCGCGTCCGCATCGAACAGGGCAAGGTCGAGACGGTCCTGCCGAAGACCGGCATCACGGAGTGCGACCTGGTCGTCCTGGACCCGCCGCGCGCGGGCGCGGGCAAGCAGACGGTCCGCCACGTGGCCGGCCTCTCGGCCCGCCGCATCGCGTACGTCGCCTGCGACCCGGCAGCCCTGGCCCGCGACCTGGGCTACTTCAAGGACAACGGCTACAAGGTGCGCACGCTGCGGGTCTTCGACCTGTTCCCGATGACCCATCATGTCGAGTGTGTCGCGATCCTTGAACCCATTGCAAAGGGCCTCTGACCTGCAGGTGAGGTCGGTGTGCATGATGTGAGCTGTGTGCGTTGTGGGCGATATCTCGACGCTGATTCGACGCTCGTGACGCACGCCTGACGCACAGGGTCGGCGATTCTTGATGGTTCGTCAGTCACGGATGAGCGCCTCTCGCGGCAGATCGTGATCTTGCTGCGGGAGGCGCCCTTCGCATCGTTGGCCCTGGGCTGCGATGGTGTACGGGGGCGGGAGCTCCAGCGGAAGCACGGCGAGGCCTTCCGGCGCCTGGCGGCTTTCGAGGAGCTGCCGAGCGAGGCGACTGCCATCACCGGCCGGGCGAGCGGGCTCGCGTACGACGGGCTACTCAAGGGCGCCCTGCCTCCGCCGGCTACCGGTACGTCTCCGGGGAAGGGGAGTCTCAGGAGGCGCAGGCACAGTGAGCCGACCCACTGATAACCTCGCTATTGTCCAGCCAGGTCAGGGCATCTCGGGGGAAAAAGTGTTGCAGCCGCTCAGAGCGGGCGACCCGACGACGGTCGGGGATTTCCGACTGGTCGGCCGACTCGGGCAGGGCGCGATGGGTGTCGTGTACCTGGGTTACCGTTCGACCCGCGCGGTCGCGGTCAAGGTTGTCAGACCACAGCTCGCGGAGGACGAATACTTCCGCAAGCGCTTCGCCCTAGAGCTGGAGGCGATCCGTCGCGTCGGCGGTTTCCACACCGCCGCTCTGGTCGACGCCGATCCTCAGGCCGCAACCCCGTGGATCGCGACCCAGTACATCAACGCACCCTCGCTGTTGGAGCTGTTGGAGCAACACGGCCCGGTCAGCGAGCTGGGCGCGTGGTGGCTGGCGGCGGGGCTCGCGGACGCCCTGATGCACATCCACTCGGTGCGTTTACTGCACCGGGACCTTAAGCCGGGCAACGTCCTGGTCTCCGCGGACGGCGTCCGGGTCATAGACTTCGGTATTTCCCACGTCAGCGGCGGTACCGGCCTGACCACAGGGAGTGCGGCGCTGGGCACCCTGTCTTACATGGCACCGGAGCAGGCCGCAGACTCCCGCAAAGCCAGTGAGGCGGCGGACGTCTACAGCCTTGGCGCCACGCTGGTGCACGCTGCGACCGGCCATGTCCCCTTCTACGCGCAGATGCCCGTGCAGCGGACGCTGGACATCCAGCCCGACCTGACCGGCCTCCCGCCCGCCCTGCTCGACTTGGTCACCCACACCCTGGCCTTCGGCGCCGAGGACCGGCCGACGGCACAGACCGTGCTGGAGGAGGCGATGGGACGCCTGCTCGACTTCGGCATACCGACGGAGGCGCAGGCGCACCCGCCGCTGCCGGAGGCGTTCCTCGCGGACGTCCTGGAGCGGCAGGCCACACCGGTCGAGGCGATAGACGCCATACCGGATCCGGATCCCGTGGTGTACGCCGAACCGGACGACGCTGAGGACATGGCCCCCGAGCCGGAGCCCGAGGCCCGGCCGTTCCCACGGCCCGCGGGCCCATTCGATCCCGGGCCCCGGCCCTCTGCCACGCCGGACCGTTGGGCCGCGCGATGGCGCAGCCGTATCGAGGACCGTCGCAGCGACTACGGCGGCTGAGCCTCCGCGGACCCTCCCACAAGACCGCAAACCCACAGTGCTCGAACCGCGCAGAAGTAGAGCATCAACCGAAGGAGACCCGCCGATGGCCACCGTCGCGGACAGCGCGTCAGGCAACATCCCGGGCGATGCGCCCGTCGGCGCGAAGTTCGCCGCCGGGATGCAGGTCCGCGCCCGCGACGAGGACTGGCTGGTGGTGGAGGTCGACGAGACCACCAAGGACGGCACCCGCCTCGACGTACGGGGCATCTCGCCCCTGGTCCGCGATCAGCGCGCGGTCTTCTTCGCTCACGAGAACCTCGACAGGGTGACCCCGCTGCGCCCCGAGGACACCGAGCTCGTCCCTGACGACTCCCCCGAGTGCCGCCGCACGCGCCTGTTCATCGACGCGCTGATCCGCAAGACGCCGCTGCCCCTCTCCGAGCAGCGTCTCGCCACCGTCGGTACCCATCTCGTCGACGACCTCGCCTACCAGCGCGAGCCCGCCAAGGCCGCCCTGCGCGCCCTTCGCCCCCGGCTGCTGATCGCGGACGCGGTCGGCCTCGGCAAGACCCTCGAGGTCGGGCTGCTGCTGTCCGAGCTGATCAGGCGTGGACGCGGCGAGCGTATCCTCGTGGTGACACCGAAGCACATCCTGGAGCAGTTCCAGCACGAGCTGTGGACGCGCTTCGCCATCCCGGTGGTGCGGCTGGACTCGGCCGGTATCGAGCGGATCAAGAACGACATCCCCGCCGGCCGCAACCCCTTCTCCTACTACAAGCGGGCGATCATCTCGATCGACACCCTGCGGTCCGACCGCTGGCGCAGCCACCTCATGCAGGTCACCTGGGACGCCGTCGTCATCGACGAGTCGCACAAGCTCATCAACACCGGGACGAAGAACAACCGCCTCGCCCAGCTCCTCGCGCCGAAGACCGACGCCCTGATCCTGGCTAGCGCCACCCCGCACAACGGTCAGCGGGAGTCCTTCGGTGAATTGCTGAGCCTGCTTGACCCGACGGCCATCCCTGACACCAGTGACTACGACGAGACACAGCTCCAGAACCTCTACATCCGGCGCCACAAGATGTCCCCCGACGTCTCGGCCGAGATCGGCCACATGTGGGCCACCCGTAAGCGGCCGGTAGCTCTCGACTGCACGGCGACGCCAGCCGAGCAACGGGTCTTCGATGAGCTGTACGACGTCTGGATCGACCCGAAGGACGGTCGCACGGCCCCTGTTTCCGGGAAGGGCGCCAGGCTGTTCCCATACACCCTGCTGAAGTCCTTCCTCTCCTCCCATTCCGCGCTGGTCGAAACGGTCGACAACCGGATCAACACCATCGATGGGAGTTCCGACTCGCAGGAGCGGCAGGCCGAACGCGACGCACTGATCAACCTCGGCACCATCGCCGAGGCCATCGACATCGAGGAAGCCGCCAAGTTCCGGCAGTTGGTGAAGGTCCTCAAGGAGGAGGTCAAGGTCGGCCCCGGATCTGACGCTCGCGTCGTCATCTTCTCCGAGCGCCGTGCCACGCTGCAGATACTGCAAGACACCCTGCCCTCGGCCCTCGGTTTCGCCCCGAGTCGGGGCAAGACCAGCGGAGCCGTCCGCCAGCTTCACGGCGGCCTGTCGGACGATGAGCAGCAGCGGACCGTCAAGGACTTCGGCCTGGCCGGCAGCGACCTGCGTATCCTGCTCACCGGTGACATCGCCGCCGAAGGCGTCAACCTGCACCGCCAGTGCCACCAGATGATCCACTACGACCTGCCCTGGTCTCTGATCACCATCGAGCAGCGCAACGGCCGTATCGACCGCTACGGCCAGCAGCACTCCCCGGAGATCCGTGCGCTGCTGCTGCTCACTGACGACGAGGACCCCGAGCGCCCGTCGGCCGACCGGGCCGTGTCCGAGCGGCTGCTGAAGCGTGAGGACGAGGTCCACCGCACGCTCGGCGAGGCGGCCTCCATCCTCGGGCTGCGGGACGAAGACGCCGAGACGACCGCGATCATGGAACGCCTCCTGGCGAAGGAGGAACCGTTCGACACGGTCGTGCCGACGGTCCCGTTGGACCCCTTCGAGGCATTCCTGGCCGACCACACCCCGGAGGGCGACTCGCCCGGCTACCAGGTGCCACAACTGTTCGCGTCCACCCGTGCGTTCGTCGAGGAGGCCCTGGAGGAGGTCTACGACAACCCGGAACAGCGCATCGGCAAATACTGGGACGAGGACCACCCCAAGATGATGGTCTTCACCCCGGACCGCGAACTCCAGCGACGCCTGCTGGTTCTTCCCAAGTCGTATCTGGACGAGCGGCGGGTTCTGGAACAGCTTCGGGTCACCTTTGACAAGGAGTTCGGCCAGGACCGGCTGGACAGGGCCCGAGAGCGCAGTGGAAAACGCACCAAGGGCGCGATCACCAAACAGGAGCGCACCGAGACCTCCGGTTGGCCCGATGTCAGCTACCTGACGGACCAGCACCCGGTGGTGGAGTGGCTCACCGACAAGGTCCTCGTCCGGCTCACCCGCAACACCGCCTCGATCATCACGGCGGACGTGACCGAACCGGTGTTCCTCACCCAGGGCATGTACTCCAATGCCAAGGGCCACCCGACCGTGCTGGCTTGGACCTGCGTGACGGGCCTAGCGAGCGGCACACCTGTCTTCGACGACGACTTGGTAGGCGTACTCGATCGGGCTGGGGTGAAGCCGAAAATGCTCAACCGGCCCTTCACCGGTGACACGTCGGCCTTGCAGGAAATGGTCCCCGCGGCGGTACGGGCGAGCCGCGAGCACATCGCCGTGCTGCGCAACGAGCAGGAATCGCCTCTCGTGGAGCAACTCGCCGAGTACGAGCAACGTTTGGGAGCCTGGCGAAAGGCCAGCCTGTCTACCTTCGAGCAGCTCAGCTTCAGCGGCATCCGGCGGAAGCACGAGGAGACGCGCGTGCAGAAGACCGCGGTGGAGGTCGAGCACCTCATCGAGCAGTTGGCCACGCAGGGCGAGGCGATGGTACGGGTGATCGGGGTCCTCGCTCCGCCCGCAGCCGCCGGCGGTAACGAAGTTCAGCAGCAGAGGGGCGTGTGACACCGTGGCATTCGAAGCGATCACCAATCGCGGTGAGTACATCTCCGCCCACTACCTCGCCGAGCTGTTCGCCCGTGACCTCACCGAGCTGCGCAAGCGCTGGACCTCCTCCGACCGGGCGGGCGCGCCGTCGTCCCGCTCGGGTGTGAAGGGTCTTCGCCGTGAGTACTTCAAGGCCAAGGTCCGCATCACCGAGAACAAGGCTTTCGAAGGTCCTGAGGTACGGCAACTCAACGACCATCTGCTGGCAGCGCTGGCGTATGTCAAGCCGGAGGGCGAGAACAAAGACGCCGAGGCCACGCCGGAGCCCGAGGGCTCCACGCACACCCGACTGCGCCGTGGCGACTTCGGCGTGATGCAGGGCGACAAGGAACGGTCGGTGCCGGTTGCGCTCGCCGTCACGGGTCCCGGTGGCCTGGAACTCGTCGCTCTGGACGTCACTTGGGAGGTGGACGGCGAACTCGTCGTCGCAGATGTCGAAGACGGCGGGGCACAGCTCCTCGACCCGATCCAGCTCGACGGCAAGCAACTCATCACCGGCGCGGCCGACGCCGTCACCTTCCTCTTCGGCTGCGAGGAAGGCTACGCCCCGCGCTACGTCCTGCTGCTCGCGGGTGGCGTGGTACTTCTCGCCGACCGCACGGCCTGGCACGAGGGTCGGTTCCTCGCGGTGAGCATCGACGAGGCCCTGGACCGCAACCTCAGCGCGGACGGCGAGGAACTGGAAGCGGTGGCCGCGCTGTTCGGTGCGGAGTCGCTGCTGACGGCGGGTGGAGTCGCCGGCTACCTGGACGGCCTGGTCGACAAGGGCCGCAAGCACGCGGTGGGCGTCTCGAAGGAGCTGCGGGAGGGACTCCGGCAGTCCGTCGAGCTCATCGCCCAGGAAATCCTGGACCGGCTCAATGAGGGCGGCGCCGACCCGGCGGAGCTGGGCGACCCGGCTGACCTGGCAAGCCGGCTCACTCGCGAGTCGTTGCGCTACCTGTATCGGATCCTGTTCCTGCTGTATGCGGAGGCCCGGCCCGAGCTTGGCATCCTGCCGAGCAAGGACGACGCCTATCAGGACGGCTACGGCCTGGCCCGACTCGGTGAGCTGGTCTCCTATGACCTCCCTGAGGAGACCCGGAACGGCTTCCACTTCGCCGAATCGCTGGATCTGCTGTTCCGGCTCGTCGACCAGGGGCACCGACCGCTGGGCAGGGACGAGGGAGCGTCCGAAGACGGCGTGACCGTGCTCGACGCGGACGGCCTGCGCTTCGAGGCGCTGCGCAGCGACCTGTTCGCGGCTGGCGCGACTCCGCTGATCGGCTCGGTCTCGGTCGAGGGCGAGCGGATTGACACACGTCTGCGGAACAAGGTGCTGTGGCGGGTACTCAATCTGCTGATGCTCACCCAGGGGCGCCGCAGCGGGCGTGGAAAGGCCGGCGGCGGTACGGGCAAGGGCTTCATCTCGTACGCGCAGCTCGGCATCAACCAGCTCGGTGCGGTGTACGAGGGCCTGATGTCCTACACCGGATTCTTCGCTTGGGATGACCTGTACGAGGTTGCCAAACCGGATTCGGACGGGCTGAGCGGCACGTGGGTCGTGCCGCTGAAGGACGCCGACAACTACGACGAGGACGTCTTCGTCAAGCGGACGGACGAGCTGACAGGCGTCAAGAAGCGGATCCTGCACAAGAAGGGCACCTTCGTCTACCGCTTGTCGGGGCGCGAGCGGCAGCGGTCGGCTTCGTACTACACGCCGGAGGTGCTGACCCGGAGCACGGTCAAGCACGCGCTGGCCGAGTTGCTGGACCAGGACGGCGTGACGACGCCGGCACGGGCGATCCTTGACCTGACGGTGTGCGAGCCTGCTCTGGGCTCGGGGGCGTTCCTCAACGAGGCCATCAATCAACTGGCGGCGGAGTACCTGAAGCGCAGGATGGCGGAGCTGGGCGGTGAGCAACTCCCGCCGGACCGGTACGAGGCGGAACTGCAGAAGGTCAAGGCCTACCTTGCTCTGCACAACTCCTACGGCGTCGACCTCAATCAGACGGCGGTTGAGCTGGCGGAGGTCTCACTCTGGCTTAACTCGATGCACGAGGGGCTCAAGGCTCCCTGGTTCGGCTTGCACCTGCGTCGCGGCAACTCGCTGATCGGGGCTCGGCGAGCGGTGTATGCGGCGGAGGCGCTGAAGCGAAAGGCATGGCTGACGACGATCCCAACTGACCGGCCACTGCGGGCGGGAGATGAAGAAGGCCAGTTCCAGGCGGGCAAGGAGATCCACCACTTCCTACTGCCGGCCAAGGGCTGGGGCGCGGTCGCGGATGCCAAGCCGGCCAAGGAGCTGGCCAAGGAGGACCGCGATGCTCTGGCGAAGTGGCGAACGGCTGTCACGGCAACGCCTTCAGCCGCTCAGGGGAAGCGTCTGCTTGCACTGGCGACCCGCGTCGAGCGCCTATGGGAACTGACCCGGCGCCGCCTGATCGTGAGCGAGCGCGAGGTACGGCGCCAGATCGACGTGTGGGAGGTCGACACCAGCCAGCCGCTGGAGAAGGCGTCGGAAGACGTGACCCGCGAGCAGATCGAGAGCGCGCTGAACGAGCCGGGCTCGCCACGCGGTCGGCTGAAGCTGGTCATGGACGCCTGGTGCGCCCTGTGGTTCTGGCCAGTGGGCCAGCCTGATACACCCGCGCCGCCGAACATGGATGAGTGGTTGTCGTTCTGCGAGGCCGTAGCGGGGATTCCGGCTGCTAAGGCAAAGGCACGGCCATCCGGTCGGGTCGGTGGCGGCGCAGCGGGACTGGACGACGAACTCGGGCTGTTTGCCGATACTGGTGTTTTCGAGCAACTGGCAACGGACGATGAGTTCGACAGGGTAATGAGCAAGAGCATTGACTTGCCGTCGGTGATGGTGCGGTTCCCCTGGCTGGGTGAGGTAGATGGGATCTCACGCCGTGAGGGGTTCTTCCACTGGGAGCTTGAGTTCACACACATCTTCGAACAGGGAGGGTTCGACCTTCAGGTAGGAAACCCGCCCTGGGTCAAGTTCGAATGGGATGATGAGCTCGCTGTCGCGGAACACGACGCCTGGTTTGGCTTGGTCGATAATGCGCCTGTGCAAGTGAAGGTTGACCGGAAGGAGAAGGCGCTCCTCGAACAATCCGCAATGATGGAGTACCTGCTCGACCTAGCTTCCTGGGCAGGGATCAGTGAGCATCTTGGGTCGCCTGTGACCCATCCGCTACTGTCTGGAATGAAGACAAATCTTTACATGAGTTTCATGGAGCGGGTTTGGCGAAACATTAAAAAACGAGGGTCTGCAGCACTGATTCACGAGGAGAATCACTTCACGTTTCCGACGGGAGGTTTGTTTCGTGCGGCAACGTACGCGAGACTCCGGCGTCACTTTCAATTCGGTAACAACGTCCTCCTGTTCGAGGATGTAGATAATAACAAGAATTTTGGCATCAGTGTCTACGGCACCCAAAGGGAAATGCGGTTCGTGCAGATCGCGCGAGCTATCCATCCGTCTATGGTGGATGGCTCGTTTGAACATGACGGTCGCGGCGAGCTGCCAGGGATCCAATTCTCGGAAGGTGGCTGGGACTTGCGGCCGCACCGGGAAAGAATTGTGCACGTAACGCGCGAAACTCTCGCCGACTGGGCAGCGCTCGTGGACCCGCCGGGAACGCCGGCTCCGCAAGCCCGCACGCTTCGTCCGGTGACGACAGCCGAAAATCAGGTGCTCCGAGCCTTGTCGCGTTTTCCGGAGCGAATTCAAGACAATAAGTACTGGTGGTCTCTGGAGCTCGATGAAGGGAAGGCTAAGAGGGAGCGAGTGATTGAGTGGCATACGCACACGCCGGGTTCGTGGTATGAGGCGGTGCTGCAGGGGCCACACTTCTCGGTGGCCACCCCATTTGCAAAGCAGCCAAACGTGGAATGTAGGTCTAATAAAGATTATTCGGCTTGGGACCTGGAATCTCTGCCGGCAGCTGTCATTCCCCGAGTGAACTATAGAAGGTCGTGTACGTCAGACGAATTCGTAGCAGCACAGCGCGCATGGGATGGGGTCCCTTCGCGTGATCGCTTTCGGCTCGCGTGGCGCCGCATGGTCACCTCGAACACTGAGCGATCTTTGCATGCCGCACTTTTGCCGCCCGGCCCGACGCATGTGCACGCGGTGCATACCATGGCGATGGAGAATAACCGTAGCACTGCAATTATTGGTGGCCTTTGGTCCTCAATTGGTCTCGATTATTTGGTTAAAGTCTCCGGAACGACGGCGGTCAACTTCGAGCTGGCTCGTCGCTTCCCTGCGCCACTGGAACATCTCCTGAGCACGCCGCTCCTCCTCCGCACGCTTCGCCTGAACTGCCTGAGCCGCGACTACGCCTCCCTTTGGGACGAGCTCTTCGAGGCTGCCTGGCTCACCGACCACTGGACTGACCTCGGTTCCTCCCGGCCGCCAATCCAGGCCGTCGAGCCCACCTGGTCAATGGCGACGCCTCTGCGCACGGAGTACGACCGCCGCATGGCCCTAGTCGAGGTCGACGCGCTCGTCGGCGTCATGCTCGGGCTTACCGCCGAGCAGCTCTGCGCGATGTACCGCTCTCAGTTCGCCGTACTGCGTAAGTACGAGTGGGAGATGTTCTTCGCGCCCGACGGCCACAAGATCGGCGCGGCTACCCACAACGTGGGAATCCGCCAGACCCCCGAAGAGACAACCTTCGTCAAGGCATGGGCCAAGGCCGCTCGCGCGGGCGACCCCACCCCCGCCGTCCCCCAGGGCTGGGTGAAGCCCAACCGCGAAGCCGAGATGACCCGTGCCCACGCGGACTTCACCGCGCGCCTGCACGCCGGTGAATACGGCGACTACGCCGCCTATCTCGCCGAGCACCCCCTCACCACACCCGAAGCCACGCCCACCCCCGCCCCGGAAAGCAGGTAGCACCCAGCCATGCTTCCCTCCCTGGCCGCCGAGGATCTGCGTCGTGCCCTCGCCGCGTACCTGACGACGAGTTTCGCGCTCGCCGACGACGACGTTCGCGAGGAGCTCGAGGCATTCCTTGAGCGGCCGGAGAGCAGGCTCTTCCGCGGCCCGTACCTCCGTGTCCGTACTCCCTTCCGGGAAGCGCCCCCCGGCTGGGAGATGGCCCTGGACTGGTGCCCCACCGGCTTCCGCCCCTACACCCACCAGGCGACCGCCTGGCAGCGGCTGTCCAGCAAGTCGGGCCACGCTCCCGAGCCGACGATCGTCACGACCGGCACCGGATCCGGCAAGACCGAGTCGTTCCTCATCCCGATCCTGGATCACTGCGCCCGCGCCCGCGCCGCCGGGGTGAAGGGCGTCAAGGCGCTGCTCCTCTACCCGATGAACGCCCTGGCCGACGACCAGGCCCGCCGCATCGACGAGCTGCTCGCCAAGAACGGCGCTCTCTCCGCCGTCACCGCCGGCATCTACATCGGCGGCGCCTCCGGCAACCGCCCCCCGGACGACGAGGACGAGAACGCTCCCGGTTCCTACGCCCGGGAGTCCGGCGCAAGCACGATCACCCCGACCCAACTGTCGCCGGACAGTCGATTGATCACCGACCGTGAGGCCATCCGGGCCAACCCACCGGACTTGCTGCTCACCAACTACAAAATGCTGGACCTGCTCCTCCAGCGCATCCCGGACGTCCCCCTCTGGCAGGACGGCGGCTTGACGTACGTCGTCCTGGACGAGTTCCACACCTACGACGGCGCGCAGGGCACCGACGTGGCGATGCTGTTGCGTCGCCTGGGGGCAGCCACCGGCAAGGCCGAGCCCGGTCGCCCTCTCGGCACGATCACCCCCGTCGCCACTTCCGCCACGCTCGGGGGTGGGACCAGTGCAGCCGGCGGAACCGCCCCCACCGGCAGCATGCGCTCCCTCGACGCCGCCTCCACCACCGACGGCCCTCATAAGTCTGACCGCGAACTCCTGCTCGAATTCGCCGAGAAGGTCTTCGGCACGCCTTTCCCGGACACCGCTCTGATCGGTGAGGACCGTCAGACACCCGGCGAGTTCGTCGCCGAGCCCGACTTCCTGCTCCCCGTTCCCTCACCGGCCGCCCTCGCTGCCGTCCCTGACCCATTGAACGACCCGTCTGCCCTCCAGCAGCTCGCCGAGCTCGTCGTAGGTGTGGACTTCGCCGACCCCGTCCAACTCGGCCGGAAGCTCCGTCAGCACAACCTCGTCCGCGCCCTCCTCGACGTAGCGGGCGACACCCCCGTCACCGTCCCGGAGATCGCTCGCGAATTCGCGAAGCGCGGCGGCGGCGCGGCCTGGGACGAGGCGGCCAGGACCGACATCAGCCTGGTCGCCACCGGCCTCGCACGGCTCCTCGCTCTGGTCTCGACCGCCCGTGTCCAGGACCCGGACACAGGTCGCATCAGTCCCTTCCTCCGTGTCGAAGCCCAGCTCTGGGTCCGTGAAGTCCGGCGCGTCATCCGCGCCGCGACGCCGACACCCCACTTCCGCTGGTTCGACGACGACGGCCCCACGGGTGACACCCGCCCCAACCCAGCGAACCTCGCCATCTATCCCTCCGCAGAGGTGGACAGCACCGCCGACGCCGAGTCCGACGACGGCACGGGCATCCCAGGCCTCGCTTCGAACAGCGCCGTGCCGTTCGTCCGCCCCGTCGGCCCGGCCTATCGTGCCCATCTCCCCGCTGTGTACTGCCGCCACTGCGGACGCTCCGGCTGGGCAGCACTGTCTACGGACCTGGAGTGGCAGCAGCTCAAGACCAAGCCGCTGGACATCTACCGTGCCTCCGCCCAGGGCAACCGTGCGGTCCGCTGGATGATCCGCGCCAGGCCCGGCGAGGACACCCCTGTCTTCCTGCACGCCGAAGAAGCCGAATTGCGTACGGTTCCGAGCGCCCAGACCGTACCCGTCATCACCGTCGCCGGGCCTGTCCCCGCGAACACGGGCGACAAGTGCCCGTCCTGCGACCTGACCGACGGCATGCGCTTCCTCGGTGCGGGCACCGCCACCCTCGCCTCCGTCACCACCACGCAGCTCTTCTCGGACCGCGGCCTTGCCAAGGACGAACGGAAGCTGCTGGTCTTCACCGACTCCGTCCAGGACGCCACCCACCGGGCTGCGTTCATCGCCAACCGCAGCTTCGGCTTTACGTTCCGCGGGCTGCTGGCCGAGCAGCTTGAGCCAGGCGCGCCGGTCGCCGTACACGACCTGGCCACCGACGCCGCCCAAGCCGTCGTGACGACTGCCGAGAAGGGCTCCGAGGAGGGCGAGATGAGCAAGCTCGCCTCGATCGTGCCTCCCGATCTGCGCGACAACCCGGAGATCCGTACGCTCCTCAGCGGTGACGGGTTCAGCGACGCGGGCGCGTACATGCTGCAGGACCGTATGGTCTTCCAGACATTGATGGAGTTCGGTCTGCGTTCCCGCCTGGGCCGCACCCTCGAACTGACCCGGACCTCGGCCGCAGAGGTGCACCTCCCCGACGCGGCCGCCGTAGCAGCCTTGCTGCGGGAAGCCCATCAGCGTCTCCCCGGACAGATCACCCTCCCCACCGACGACGCCGACTACGTCATCTTCCTGCGCGGGTTGCTGGAGCGGATGAGGCTGCGCGGGGCACTGTTCCACCCCTGGCTGAAGGAATACATCGCCCAGGCCGGCGCCCGGCGCTGGCCGATCTGGGGTGGCCGTCCGACAGGCATGCCCGCCTTCCCTCGTGGACTGGCCGCACCCACCTTCCCGATCCTCGGGCGAGTCGGTCCGACCGACTTCGACTCGCTCAACCGTGACAACACCTGGTTCGCCGATTGGGGCCACCGGACCCTCGGCTGCGACCGACGCGAAGCCCGCGCCCTCGCCGAACAAGCCATGAAGCTGCTCGCGCAGCGCGAAGTACTGGCGACCTACCCGGCCGACGGCGGTTCGACCGTCTTCGCCCTCAAGCCGCGCACCATCCTGGTGCACAGCCTCGCCACCGACCCGTCGGCTCCTGAAGAGGGCAGCAGAACTGCCCCGGCCGCCGCAACCAGCATCAACGACCACGGCGTCCGCTGCGACAGTTGCACTTGGCGGCAGACCGTCCCGCCCGGCCGACGCGAGGACTGGCTCGATACGCCCTGCCTGCGCTTCCAGTGCAAAGGCCGCTTCACCACCGACGACCGCGACTACAGCGACGACTATTACCGCCGCCTCTACACGGTCGACCGGCCTGGTGACGTGCTCACCGCCGAGCACACGGGCGCGCTCAGCCGGGCCCGCCGCGAGGAGGTCGAGCACGCCTTCAAAAACCGTCCCTCGCCGTTCGACCCCAATGTCCTGACCTGCACGCCCACCCTCGAACTCGGCATCGACATCGGCGACCTGTCCGCCGTGCTGCTCGCCTCCTTGCCGCCCGCTCCCGCCAACTACGCGCAGCGCATCGGCCGCGCCGGCCGCAGCACCGGCAACTCGCTCACCGTCACTTTCGTACCGCGCGGCGCTCGCAACCAGTACTACCTTCACGCGCCCGAGGAGATGCTCGCGGGCCGGATCATCCCGCCGGACTGCTACCTGGATGCCTCCGAGATCCTGCGCCGCCAGTACCTCGCGTTCCTGCTCGACCGGGCCGCCGACCGCAGCCTGTGGCAGGCAACGATGATGCCCGAGGAGCCCATGCCGCACCGCATCGGCGCTCTCTTCACCAAGGGGCTGGCCGAGGACGGCTGGTTCCGCCGCTTCCTCGACGTCGCCCAGACCCGTCACGTCGACCTCGCGGACTCCTTCATCCGGCTCTTCCCCGGGATGTCACCTGAGGTCGATCAGGGTCTGCGGCAGTTCGCGCAGCTGGAGTTGGAACAGACCGTCGGCCAGGCCGCCACCGCCTGGCGCAAACGCCTGGAAGCACTGCGCTCTCGGTCCCGGCAGATCGGCCGGGCCTTCGACGCCCTGGCCACCGCCTCCGGCGACCGAGAACGCGACGAACAGCGCCGCCAGCTCTACGCGGAACGCAGGTCCGTCAGCAGGCGCAGAGACGCCCTGGTTGGCGAGAACTCGGTCAACGCCATGGTCCGCCTGGGCCTGCTGCCCAATTACACCCTCCACGACGACGCCACACTGCTCGACGCGACACTGTGGTGGAAGGACGCCGACGGCGAGTTCCAGGACCAGCTGACCGAGTACGGGCGCGGCTCACGCATGGCCCTACTGGAACTTGCGCCCGGCAACACCTTCCACACCGACGGCTACAAATACATCGTCAACGGCCTGGATCTCGGCGCCGGCGAGGGCGACACCGCCTACGCCAAGTGGCGGCTGTGCCCGGAGTGCGGCTACGTCGCCACCGCCGAGTCCGGGCTGGACCTGACCGCCTGCCCGCGCTGCGAGGCCGTCCAGATCGCGGACCCGGGCGCACTCCACACCGTGCTCGTGCCCGAGCGTGTCACCGCCCGTGAGCGGCGGGAGGATGCGCGGCTCACCGACGAGCGCGACGAGCGCGAGCGACGTCGATTCAACGACATCACGCTGGTGGACATCGACCCGGCCCAGCCCCAGGGGCTGCGCGCCTGGAAACGGATCGGGGAGCTGCCGTTCGGTGTGGAGTTCGCGCGGGTGGCGACCATCCGCACGCTCAACCTGGGCCCGGCTTCCGCCGCGGGCCCCGAGCACCAGATCGCCGGTGACGACCACCAGGTCCCCGGTTTTGAGACCTGCCTGGAGTGCGGGTCCGTACGCGGCGTGCATCCGCAGGCATGGGACCGGGCCGCCGAGCGGATCGGTACCCGGCACGCGTACTGGTGCAGCCACAAGGATGACGGGATCACCGCCGAGACGGCTTCGATGCAGAGGCTCGTACTGGCGCACGAGCTGACCACTCAGGCGCTGCGGATCCTGTTGCCTGTCTCCACGATGGAGCTGCAGACCCGGCTCGTGTCGTTCAAGGCCGCGCTGCTGCTGGGCATAACCAAGCACTTCGGCGGCGCTCCCGACCATCTGCGCGTCGTGCCAGCGACCATGCCGGGCGGAACCCGGGACCTGCGCCGCCGCTTCCTGGTGCTGCACGATTCCATGCCGGGCGGCACCGGTTATCTGGAGCACCTCGCCGACGCCACCGTGCTGCACCGGGTACTGACCCTCGCCCAGACCGCCCTGCGAGACTGCCCCTGCGGCAAGGAGAACCTGCGCACCCCGTGCCATCGCTGCCTGCTGCCGCACGTCAACAGCAGCGAGCATCCCTTCGCATCGCTGCGCGTGGCCAGGGAGCTCCTGGACGAGATCCTTACGGGCTGGGACACCGAGCGTGTCGATACCCTGTCCGGAGTGCGCATCGACCAGCTCGCCGAGAGCGAGCTGGAGAAGCAGTTCGTCCGCACCCTCGTCGAGTGGGGCAGCCGCCGTCCGGAGTCCGGCTCAGTGACGCCCCGTGCCGGGGAACGTGGCATGGAGTACGAGCTGCGCTTCACCCGCCCGGACGGCGGCAGCACCCGCTGGCTCTTTCAGGACCATGTGCGACAGCTGACGTCCGCGCCCAGTGAGCCGGACTATCTGCTGACCCGGATCGACGGACCGTCGACACGTATCGCGATCTTCCTCGACGGCTACGCCTTCCACGCCAGTACCGGCATCAACCGGATCGCCGACGACGCCACCAAGCGGGAAGCACTGCGGGCCGAGGGCATGCAGGTGTGGCAGTTCACGCACCCGGACGTCATGGCCTGGAAGGCGGCGGTGGAGGGGACCGCGGCCGACCGTCAGGTGCGTACCCCTGCCGCACCACTTCTCGGCGAGGGCGCATTGCGCGCGGCCCGGCAGATCCATCAGATGCTGACGGACGGCCCGCAGCCCGACGACACGCTGGATCCGGTGCTGCGCAACCCGATCGAGACGCTGCTCGAGGTACTCGCCGAACCCGACGCGGAGCAGTGGTCCCGTAGGGCGGCAGCGTTGGTCGGCGGTTTCGCCGGAGGCGGCGCGGCGCGGGTGCCGGTCGACCGGCGTTCGGTGGGTGAGCGGCTGCTGGACGTACTGGCGGGCGGCACCCTGCCGGTGCCCGCCGGCCCGGCCGCCGCCGACGCCATCGCGATGGACGTCCGTACCCTGGGCGGGCTGCGCATCATCGGGCTGCTCGACAGGCGGCCCGAGCCCGCGACCGGTCAGCCCGGGATGTCGGCCTGGTCGGCCTTCACCGTGCTGGACGACCGCGACGAGGCGGTTGCCGAGCCGGGCCATCGGGCACGGTGGGCCGACTGGTTGCGATGGTCGAACCTGCTGCAGCTGCTGACGGATGACCGGGGTTCGGCACTGCCATGTTCGTTCCACCAGGTCGCGACGTCCACGGCTGGACAGCTCGACCCGCACACGGTCGCCCTCCTCGCGGGGGCGCTGCCCACCACCGCGGGCCTGCCCGAGCAGCTGCCGGAGCCCTGGGCGGAGGCGGTCGAATGGGCCTCTTCGCAGGCCGAGGGACTGCTGTTCGCCCTGTGTCGGGAAGCCCGTACTCGTCATTTCGGTGCGCCGGAGGTCGGCTTCGAGCTCGACGACCGGGTTGCACAGCAGGCGGAACTCGCCTGGCCGGACGCCAAGGTGGCGGTGTTCCTCGATACCCACGAGCAGCGTGACACTGCTTTCGAGGCGGCCGGCTGGTACGTCGTACATGCCAAGACAGTTGATGTGGCCGAGTTGGCCGAGCGTTTGGAGAATGCGTGATGTCCAAGGCCCAGGTCGTCATGGCGGACGTCTTCGGCAAGTATTACGACAAGCTTGACGGGTCGGTCCAGGCGCAAGTGCTGCAGTTCATCATGAAGATGCAGCGCGACCCGGACGCCAACGGGCTGAACCTCAAGCCGCCGAAGGGCGCTGAGGACAAGCGGGTTCGTACGGCAAGGATCAACGACAACTTCCGTGCGGTACTGATGCATTACGCCGACCGGATCTACTATCTCGTCGCGGTGCTGCCGCACGACGACGCCTACACGCTCGCATCCCACATCATCTTCGACATCAACAAGGTCACCGGCGGCGTCGAGCTGATCAACCTCGCGAGCCTGCACGGCACCCTCAGCGGGCAGCCGGCCCAGGCTCCTGTCACCGCAGAACCCTCCGTCTTCGCCCATGTCTCCGACTCCGATTTCGACCGGCTCGGCGTGCACCCCTCGGTCGTACCGGCGTTGCGTGAGATCCGCAGCATTGACGCGATTCTCGGCTTCGTGGAGCATCTGCCCAAGCTCGCCAGGGACGTGATCCTCTGCCTTGCCGACGGTATGACCGTCGAGGACGTGTGGGAGCACGTCAGCTCCGTCGCGGCGACCAGCGACACGATCGACCCGGATGACTACGAGGCCGCGAACGGGCGCCCCGCGACCAAGGAGTCCTTCGTAGTCACTGGTGATGTAGCCGAGTTCGGCCGGATCATGTCCGAGCCGTTGTCGGCCTGGCGGATCTTCCTGCACCCGGCACAGCGCGCCCTGGCCGAGCGCAAGACCCCCAACAAGGGACCGGTACGGGTCACCGGCGGCCCCGGTACCGGCAAGACCGTCGTCGCGCTGCACCGGGTCAAGGCGTTGGCCGACCGGCTGCCGCCCGGCCAGGCGATCCTGCTCACCACCTATACCACCACCCTTGCCGAGCTGCTGCGCTCGCTGCTGGAGGACCTCGGAGGCGCACAGCTCACTGCGAAGGTGGACGTTCGCAACATCGACAAGGTTGCTTACGGCATCGCCAAAGAGATCTTCGGCGCGAAGACTCCCAGGTCCCTCGGCGACGATGAGATCCGCCAGCGTTGGGACGACCTGGCCGACGAACAGCAGCCACACCGCTGGGACGCACGTTTCCTGGAGGCGGAATGGAAGCAGGTCGTTCTCGCCCAGGACATACGCAGCCGTGACGACTACCTGGCCGCGAGCCGGGCCGGTCGCGGCCGACGTCTCAACCGCCCGGAACGGGCACAGGTGTGGAGCTTGATCGAATCCTTCGAACACCGCTTGGACGCGGCGGGTGAGGTAGGTGTCACTCAACTCGCCGCGCAGGCGGCCCGGATCGCCTCCGGCTGGAACGACGAGACCCGGCCGTACCGGCACATCGTCGTGGACGAAGCTCAGGACCTGCATGCCGCCCACTGGAAGCTGTTGCGGGCGCTGGTCCCGGTCGGCGAGGACGACCTGTTCATCGTCGGCGATGCCCACCAGCGGATCTATGACAACCGGACGACGCTGAGTGCTCATGGCATCAATGTGCGAGGGGGACGCTCCAAGCGGCTGACCCTGAACTACCGCACGACTCGCCAGATTCTCGGAACGTCGCTGAGCCTGCTGGGCGACGCGAGCTTCGACGACCTCGATGATGCGGCCGAAGACCTGGGCGGCTACCGTTCGGTCCTCGGCGGGGCGAAGCCCGAGCTGATCGAGTACCCCTCCATTGCCGCCGAACTTGGCGGCTTGACCGGACGGATCGAGGAGTGGCTGGGTGAGGGCCTGAAGGAGGACGAGATCGTCGTCACCGCCCGGACCAACAAGCTCGCGGACACGGCGGTGGCGGCGTTGCAGGATGCGGGAATCAAAGCCGTCAAGGTGAGGCCGCGACAGACTCCGGCGGTCGGCTCCGGGGTGCACGTGATGACGATGCACCGGATCAAGGGCCTGGAGTACCGAGCAGTAGCGATCATCGGTGCGGGCGCGGATCAGGTGCCTCAACCCAGTGCTGTCATCCCGGTCTCCGAAGACCGTACCCAACACGATCGCGACCTGCAGCGTGAGCGCTCGCTGCTGTTCGTCGCGGCCACCCGGGCCCGCGAGCAGCTCGCCATCACCTGGGCGGGCCCGCGCAGCCCCTTCCTGGAGGGAGCTACTGACCTCCATGTGCGGTGACTTGGCGCAACGCCACGTTAGAGTCACCACGGAGTCTGTAGTTATCCGACTCTCACCTCAGAACGGGATCCCGGCGGACCAGACATGTACCTGAAGAACCTTCGCCTACGGAACATCAGGTCGTTCCACGGTGCGCGCAACGTCGACCTGGACCTGACCAGGCCCGACGGCTCGTACGCCGGTTGGACAGTACTGGCGGGCCGCAACGGCTCGGGCAAGACGACCCTGCTGCGCGCGATCGCGCTGGCGATCAGCGGTCCGGCCGTGGCCCGCAGCCTCGTTCCCGGGTTCGATACCTGGGTATCCCGGGGCCAGACCGTGGCGAAGGCCGAGGTGTGCCTGGTCCATGACCCGGAACGGGACCAGTTCACCACGGGCCGACGTCCGGTCCGGCCGATCTGGGCAGGGCTGCGCTGGACCGCGGCGGACCAGGCGTCGCTCTCCGGCAAGCCAGGTTCCAGCCGGTCCGGACAGCCGGCCCTGAACACCATCGGCTACCAGAAGGAACGCCCCGTCGCTCAGCGCGGCCCATGGGCTGACAACCCGGTGGGATGGTTCTGTGCAGGGTACGGACCTTTCCGCAGGCTCGCCGGAGGCTCGAGCGACATCCAGCGGCTGATGTCCGGCTCAGGCTCGGTCGCCCGGCTGACAAGCCTCTTCCACGAGGACGCATCGCTGGCGGAGGGTGTGAGCTGGCTCATCGAGCAGCACTTGCGCGCGTTCGAGGACAAGGACGGTGCCCGGGACATGAAAGCGGCTGCCTTGGCCATCCTGGGTGACGACCTGCTGCCCGACGACTATCAGATCGACAACGTCGACTCCGAGGGCCTGTGGGTCATCAACAGCAACCACCGGTTCCCACTGAGGGAGATGAGCGATGGCTATCGCACGGTGGCGGCCCTGGTCGTGGACATCCTCAAGCAGATCCACGACGCCTACGGTGAACTTGCCCTGGACACGACGGACGGCAGACCGAACGTTCCTAATTCCGGGGTTGTCATCATCGATGAGATCGACGCCCATCTGCACGTTTCCTGGCAGAAGCGAATCGGCGGCTGGCTGAAGGCGCACTTCCCGAACATTCAGTTCATCGTCACCACGCACAGCCCGTACATCTGCCAGGCAGCGGACCCTGGGGGCCTCATCCGGCTGCCGGGCCCGGACGAGGAGAGCCCCGTGGAGGTCGTACCCCAGCACCTCTACGACCGCGTCATCTTCGGCAGCGGTGACGACGCTGTGCTCTCGGACCTGTTCGGGCTCGACACTCCCTACTCGGACCAGGCCGAACAGAAGCGGGAGGAGCTCCTTGCTCTGGAGCTGGACGTGGTGCGAGGCCGAGCCAGCGAAGAGGACAAGGTCCAGTACCGTGATCTGAAGCGCCAACTGGCCAGCTCCCCGGCTGCTCGCGTCGACGAAATCGCAGCCCGGATCCACTCCCGTCACCCCCGGCGCGATTCATGATCCGGCTAAAGAGAGTGCCACTCCTACAGGCAACGCTGACCTCAATGGCTGGCTACACCGGAGACATCGGGCAGGCGGCCGTCCCCAAGCAGCGAGCCAAGCAGTTATGGAAGCACACCACTGTCCGGAGGCACATACACCCTGCGCTGAAAAGTGCTCTGGCGGAGATGGCACCAGGGCTGGAGCGGTGCATGTACTGCGGGGACAACCAGGGAACCGACATCGACCACTTCGAGCCCGTCCGCGTGAATCCGTTGCGCACCTTCGACTGGCACAACCACCTTCTGGCGTGTTCCCTGTGCAACAGCCACCTCAAGCGTGACCAATTCCCCCTCGCCGACGACGACACACCCCTGCTCATTGACCCAGCCAGCGAGGATCCCGCTCCGCATCTGCACCTCTCACTTGCTGCGGGCGCATACATCGACCTCACAGACAGGGGCGACGCGACAATCAAGGTCTTCGGCCTCAACCGGAGAATCCTTGTCCGGGGGCGGCTCAACGCCTATCGGATCACCCCGCTTCTGCTGGACAAGTGGCGTACTGCCTTTGAAAGGGACGACCTAGCGGAGGCGGAGGCCTATGCAGAAACGATCTGGGAACAGCCCACCGCTGACGTCGTCCACGCCATGTTTCACCAGGCTCTAACCCCAGGAGCCGAGGACATTTTCGCGGACGCGCCCGAAACCCTCGCTCTGCTACGCGACCAGGCGATCCGCACCGGGCTGCTGGGCATCTGCTGAGTCAACCCAGCACAAGCACGTGACCTGGCGGCCGAAAATCTCGCCGTCAGTATCGGTACGGTGCCGCCCAGCCGTTCCTCAGGGCGGTGACCACTCCGCGTCTGTCGGTGACGGGTGAAAAGTGGGCCGTTGGCGACGGATGAAAGTTGACCCCCATCGAGGGGCTGGCTCGTTGAGTCAGACCGGGAGGATGGGTGATCAGCGTGGAGGACTGGGCGGAGATCCGGCGGCTGCACAGAGCCGAGGAGATGCCGATCCGGGCGATCGCGAGGAAGTTGGGGATCTCGCGGAACACGGTCCGCAGGCGGGACGTACGACCCGCCGGGCACCGCCCGTTCCATGGTCATTGGGTCCCCGGCACGAATCGGGCGCCCAGGTTGTCACGGCGCCACCAACCGGGCCGTGTCCGGCCTGCCTAGCGTGGCGGTCATCCCGACCTGGAGGAACCACCGTGCCGGTTGACCAAGAACCCCACCCCCTGCGAGCGGACCACGCGTCCGCCCCCGTATTCGAGCTCGACGCCATGCTCGCCGACCTCGAAGAACTCGTCACCTGCGAGTCGTACTCCGCCGACCACGCCGCTGTGGCCCGCAGCGCGCGGGTGGTCGCCGAGCAGGGCGACCGGCTGCTCGGCGCCCGCCCGGAGACGCTTGTGATCGACGGCGTCACGCACGTCCAGTGGACCTTCGGGACCCCGCGCGTCCTGCTCCTGGGCCACCACGACACCGTCTGGCCGATCGGCTCCCTCAAGACCCACCCCTGGTCGGTGGAGCAGGGCATCGCCCCCGGTCCCGGCGTCTTCGACATGAAGGCCGGCCTGGTCCAGATGTTCCACGCACTGGCTGCCCTGCCCTCCCTCGACGGGGTGTGCGTCCTCGTCACGGGCGACGAGGAGGTCGGCTCGGACACCTCCCGCCCGCTCATCGAGGACCTGGCGCGTCAGTGCACGGCCACCTTCGTCCTGGAGCCCTCCGCCCCCGGAGGAGCGCTCAAGACAGGCCGCAAAGGCGTCTCCCTCTACGACATCACGGTTCACGGCCGCGCCGCCCACTCCGGGCTCGAACCCGAGAAGGACATCAACGCGGCAACCGAACTCGCCCACCAGATCTTGGCCCTGAGCCGGATCGCAGACACGGTGACCGCCGAGACGGGGCCCGGGACGACGGTCACCCCCACGCTGGCCTCGGCAGCTACCGCGAACAACACCGTGCCCGCCCGCGCCGACCTCAGCGTCGACGTACGTGTCCCCAGCGCTGCCGCCCAGGACGCGGTCGACCAGCTGATCAGGACTCTGCGGCCCGAACTCCCCGACGCGCATCTGGACGTCACCGGCGGCCCCAACCGCCCGCCTCTGGACCCCGATGCCTCACGCGGGCTCTTCGCCCTGGCGGGCGACGTCGCCGCGCGACTCGGCCTCGGCCCCCTGCGGCAGGCAGCCGTCGGCGGCGCGTCCGACGGCAACTACACCGCCGGAGTCGGCTGCCCCACCCTCGACGGCCTCGGCGCCGTCGGCGACGGCGCCCACGCCGACCACGAACACGTCCTCACCGCCACCATGCCGGCCCGCGCCCGGCTCCTGGCCCACCTCGTCGGAGCGATGCTTTGACCGCACTCGACGTCAGGGAACTCCACGCCATGGAGGACCTCGACACCGTCAGCCGCCTCTACGCCGGCATATGGGGCACGGCCGCCGACAGCCCACCTGTCTCCGCCGAGGTGATGCGAGCCCTGTCCCACGCGGGCAACTACGTGGCCGGCGCCTACGAGCAGGGCCGCCTGGTCGGCGCCTCCGTCGGCTTCTACGGCGACCCCGTCGGCACCACTCTGCACTCCCACATCACGGGCGCCGCCCAGGGCCGCGGCATCGGCCTCGCCCTCAAATTGCACCAGCGCCAATGGGCCCTCGCCCGCGGGCTCAAGCGCATCACGTGGACCTACGATCCACTGATCCGCCGCAACGCCTACTTCAACCTTGTCAAGCTCGGCGCCCGCCCCGAGGAGTACCTACGGTCCTTCTACGGCGCGATGGACGACGCGATCAACGGCGGCGACGAGTCCGACCGCGTCCTGACCGCCTGGGATCTGACGGCGCCCGAGGGGCCGTGCACCTTCGACCTGCCCGCCGGAGCCGCCCGTGGCGTGCGCAACGACGACGGCCGCCCCGTGATCGGCCCGACCGACGCCGACACCGTCCTGATCGACCTCCCTGACGACATCGAGTCGCTGCGCCGCACCGACCCGAGCGCCGCACACGACTGGCGGCTGGCCGTGCGCCACACCCTGGGCGGCCTGCTCGCCGAGGGAGCCCGCGTCGCCGGCTTCCACGATCGCCGCAGCTACGTCATCCACCGCACCACCAGTACCGCCGCCTGAACACCCCACCAGGAGCCACCCGCACATGAAGACCACGATCTCCGGCGTCGAACTGCGCCGCATCGCGATGCCGCTCGTCGCCTCGTTCCGCACCTCCTTCGGCGTCGAGACCAGCCGGGACGTCCTGCTGGTCCGCGTCGTCACCTCCGACGGCACGGAAGGCTGGGCCGAGTGCGCGGCCATGTCCGAGCCGCGCTACTGCTCCGAGTACGTCGACGGGGCCCAGGACGTCCTGCGCCGCCACCTCGTCCCGGCCCTGCCGAAGCACGGCGTGGACGCGGCCGCCGTCGGCCGCGCCCTGGAACCCTTCACCGGCCACCACATGGCGAAGTCGGTCCTGGAGACGGCGGTCCTCGACGCCCAACTCCGCTCGGCCGGAGAATCCTTCGCCTCCCACCTGGGCGCGTCGCGCGACCGCGTCCCCTGCGGCGTCTCCGTCGGGATCATGGACTCGATACCCGAGCTCCTGGACGCCGTGGAAGGGTACGTCGCCGAGGGCTACGTCCGGATCAAGCTGAAGATTGAGCCGGGCTGGGACGTCGCGCCCGTCCGCGCCGTCCGCGAGCGCTTCGGTGACGACCTCCTCCTCCAGGTCGACGCCAACGCTGCCTACACCCTGGTCGACGCCCAGCAGCTCGCCAAGCTCGATGACTTCGGCCTCCTGCTGATCGAACAGCCCCTCGCCAACGACGACATGGTCCAGCACGCCCAGCTCGCCAAGCTCCTGCGCACCCCGATCTGCCTGGACGAGTCCATCGAGTCCGCCGCCGACGCCGCGGCGGCCATCTCCCTCGGCGCCTGCTCGATCATCAACATCAAGCCGGCCCGCGTCGGCGGCTACCTCGAAGCCCGCCGCATCCACGACATCGCCCGCGCCCACGGCATCCCCGTGTGGTGCGGCGGCATGCTGGAGACCGGCACCGGCCGCGCCGCCAACGTCGCCCTGGCGGCCCTCCCCGGCTTCACCCTCCCCGGCGACACCTCGGGCTCCCACCGCTACTTCGCCACGGACATCACGGAGCCGTTCGTCCTGGAGAACGGCCACCTCGACGTCCCTACGGGCCCGGGCCTCGGCATCGAGCCGCTCCCGGACGTCCTGAAGGAGGTCACCACCTCCACCGAGTGGATCGCGCTGTAGTCCTTCGTACGGGACAAGCGACCTTCCGGGTCCCTGGGCGCGCACCGCGCCCAGGGACCCTTCGCTGTATCTCGTCGCACGCGACCGAATGACCGGATCGAATTCGGTGTAGGACACGAACCAAAGGGGTCACTGGTCCGGCACGGTAATACCACCGCACAGCGTGGCATCGTGGGCACTTGCACCGGCGAGTGCCCACGACGCCACGCAGCCCGCCCGCCCTCCGGTAAGCATCCTTCTCGGCAGTGGGCGGGCGCCCAGACGACGGCGGCAGTCGATACCGCCCGCAGCCGATCCGTCCTACACGGCCCCCTGCCGGGGCATCCCGAGGCTGCGTGGCCCGAAGCGGTGTTACGAATCAGACCTTCTCGGCGGTCACGCGGGGATGGGCGGCGGTGAGCACGGTGATGTCCTCGACGTCGGACGTCAGGATCGTGACGCGTCCCGGCTGGGCGAGGGCGGTGGCGCAGAGCATGGCGTCGATGGCGTACTTGTGGCCGTGGAGTCCGGCCGCGAGCAGCAGAGTGGCGGCGGACTGGGCGAGGGCCTGGGTGACCGGCTCGACCCGCAGGCGGGACAGAGTCCACTTCAGTGCGGCGTCATTGATCCGGGGATGAATCACCTCGACGAGGACCGCGGCGGAGGTGATCACCGGAAGGTCGGCCTCACGAGCGGCAGTGAGCCACTCGTGGACCTCACGGTCGCGTTGCACGGCCTTGGCCAGGCCCTCGCTGTCCAGGAGGAGGGCGCCGCTCACGCGGCCGCCCCGGCGCCGGACGCGGTGCCGCCAGTGAGCTTGGCCCGCTTGGCTGCGACGGCTTCCGGGTCGGCGGGGCCGAGGGCCTTGTCGAAGTCGGCGATCAGCTCGTCCAGGTTGTCCCGCTCGATCTGCCGCTGCGCGGCCTTCTCCAGATACGCCGACACGCCCCGCTTGCCCACTCGCTCACGGATCGCTTGCAGGGTGCCGGCGGTCAGGGAAACGGAGATGCCGCTGGTGGGGCCATCACCGGGCGGGAAGTCGGTGTCATCGTCAGCCATGACATGAGTATGGCATTTCGAATGCTATTCGGCGAGCTTCGCGGTGGCGCGGAGCTCTGGACGCCCTTGTCGTGCGTCAGGCATCGCACGTAGCGCCCGTCATGCACGTAATGCACATTGATCTTGCGCCCGTTTTGCGTCGAGCAAGTCTCTGACCTGTGGTTTTCTTTGACCTGTTTTGGCTCTACATGTTTGCGATGACGCACCACATGGAGTGCGTGGCGATCCTGGAGCCGGTGCGCGAGGACGCGTGACCCGCGGTCCTCGGCTCGGAGTCCTGCTTCGAGCCGGACCGCTGCACGTTCCCCCCGGCATCCGGCGGGCGCGGATCCCGAGCCTGCGCGCTAGGTGATCGGGAGGGCCGTCAGGCGGCTCTGCTCGCGGACGTAGAGGAAGGCGCCTGTGGGGTTGGTGGTGAGGGTGAGGGCCTGGGCCTCGTAGCGCCAGGCCGTGCGGTGGGTGCGGGTGTCGACGGCCCGGACGCCGTGGGTGTCCACGCCGTAGACGTGGCCGGCCGTGGCCAGCAGGGCCGTCTCGCGGTTCGGGACGGTGCCGGCGGGCGGGTTTTCGCGCCAGCGTTCGGTGCCGGTGCGGGCGTCGAGGGCGACGATGCCGAGGCTGCCCTCGACGGCGTGGACGACACCGTCGCGGACCGTCGGGAGGCCGTAGCGGCGCTGCTTGTCCGGTACCCGGCCCACGTCGCGGCCCGCGCCGAAGGACCAGGCGGGCTTGCCGTCCTTGAGGCGCAGGGCCTGCAGTTCGGCCGCGCCGATGTACACGTGGTCGTCGTCCGTCGCCGGCTGGTCCGGGGTGGCGCCCGGGGCGGTCACCGTCGTGGTCCAGCGTTCGGCGCCGGTGGCCGTGTCGTGGAGGGAGAGGCGTACGTCGTCGCCGCGTTCGGAGTGCTGCCACACGAGCACCCCGTCGCGCACGGGTCGCAGGCGGATGACGGCCGGCTGTCTCAGTTTGATCTGGTTGGCGGTGGGGGCCGTGGACGGCTGCCGCCAGAGTTCCTTGCCGGACTTCACGCTCGCGGCGACCAGGGACCACTGTGCTCCGCTTGCCGCCTTGGCGTGGAGGTAGACCGTGTCGCCGTCCACGCACAGGATCTGGGTGAGCAGCTGCGTGCCGTCGTACGCGGGCAGGCTCATGAACGGGGGGAAGACCTCCTTGCCCACCTCGATGTCCTTCTGGGGCAGGACGCAGAGGGTGACGGCCTTGTCGAGGGCGTCCTGGGCCCCGAGTCCGTACAAGGTCCTGGCCTCGGTGCCGATCCGCCAGCGGTCCGCGTACCCCTTGTAGTAGAGCGGCAGTTGCCTGCCGGTGCTGGGGTCGACCATTCGGATCACGGTCTTGTCGGCGAGCGCCAGGGAGCCGTTCACCCACAGGGGCTCAGGCATGACCGGGGGACTCTGCAGGTCGGACCACCACGAGGCCCGGGGCGCCGGAGCCAGTTCGGGGCCCGTCTTCGCGGGCTTCTTCCGCGGCCGGCTCGCCCGCCAGGCCCACCAGCCGCCGCCCGCCGTCAAGGCGGTTCCCGCGACCACCGCCGCGCCGCTCAGCCGCAGCATTCGGCGCCGCGAGAGGTCCGGCTCCGCCGGGGGCACGGTGTCCGGTGCGGTGGCGGGGGCCGGGAGCCGGGGCGGCGGGTCCTGCCAGACGGCCGCCGCGCGCCGGGCGATGTCCGCGAGCACCGGCTGCGGCAGTGCGTCCGCGAACATGGCAGGGCCCGGGCCGAGCAACTCCGCCAGTTCGGCGGTGCCCGGCCGCAGCTCCGGGTCCTTGGCCAGGCAGCGGGCGAGGAGCGGTACGAGGCCCGCCGGTACTCCGGTGAGATCGGGTTCGGCGTACCGGACCCGGTAGAGCAGGTCGGCGGCCTGGCCGCCACCGAAGGGGCCGTGCCCGCAGGCGGCGAAGACCAGGACGCCCGCCAGGGCGAACACGTCGCCGGCCGGTGTGTGTTCGAGTCCGCCGGCCTGCTCGGGAGACATGTAGGCGGGGGTGCCGGCGGCGGCGCCGGTGCTGGTCAGCCGCTGGTCGCCGAGGGCGCGCGCGATGCCGAAGTCGATGACCTTGGGCCCGGCGGCGGTGACCATGATGTTGGAGGGTTTCAAGTCGCGGTGCACTACCTCCGAGCGATGCAACTGGCCCAGGGCGTGGGCGAGGCCGGCGCCCAGGGCCCGGACCAGGGTCTCGGGCAGGGGGCCGGCGAGGCGGACCGCCTCGTCGAGCTGGGGGCCGATGACGTACTCGGTGGCCAGCCACGGCGTCGGCGCGAGCGGGTCGGCGCCGAACACGCGGGCCCCGTACCGGTCACCGATGACCCGGGCCGCGTCCGACTCCAGCCGGAACCGGGTGCGGAACGCGGTGTCGGCGGCGATCCGGGCGTGCACGGTCTTCAGCGCGACGGTACGGCCGCCCGCGCCGCGGGCGAGGTAGACCGTGCCCATCCCGCCGCTGCCGAGCCGGGCCAGTAGCCGGTAGTCGCCGAGCTGCGCCGGGTCGTCGTGCGTGAGCGGGGCGAGCGGGGCCGGAAGGGGAGGCATCGGGGTCAGCGCACTTTCTGGGGCGACGGCGACGTGAACGGCTCCTGCGCCGAGGGCAGTTCGGCGGCGAGCAGCCACGCCGCCTGGGCGGCGAGCGCGGCGACCACCCGCCCGGGCATCGGCGCGGGAGGAGCGGGTGCAGGTGCGGGGGCGGATGGCAGGCGCGGATCGGGCACCCGCACCGACGCGTTCAGCAGGGGCGGCAGCTCCGCGGCCGAGCGGGGCCGGTCCGCGGGGTCGCGCGCCAGGCACCGGCCCACCGCCTCGCGCAGCCCGGCCGGCAGTTCGCTGTGCTCGGGCACGGTGTGGCCGGTCGCCGCGAAGGCCAGTACGGACCCCAGCGCGAAGAGGTCGCCGAGCGGCCCGGGAGCCGCCGCTCCCGAGGCCTCCTCGGGGGCCAGGCAGCCCGGATCGAGCCCCGGCAGACCGGCGCGTGCCACCCCGGCGGGGGCCGCGGCGCGCGCGGCGCCGAAGCAGGACAGCAGCGGGCCGGCAGGGGTGACCAGGACGGCGGCCGGTGACAGACCGCCGTGCACGACCCCTTGGGCGTGCGCGTCCGTGAGCGTCTGCGCGAGGGCGGCGCCGAGGCCGCGCACGACGTCCTCGGGCAGCGGCCCGCCGTGGGCGGCGAGCACCGCCGGGAGCGGCAGCACCGGCGTGTAGGGGGCCGCGTACCAGGGGAAGCCGGCCGTGCCGCCGACCTCGGCGACGGTGAGGAGCCCCGGCAGGGCCAGCCGCCGGGCGCCTTCGGCCTCCAGTGCCCACCGGGAGGGGTCGGCGCCGACCCGGGGAACACCGACGAGGACGGTGCGTTCCCCGTCGGCGCTGCGCGCGAGGTACCGGCGGTCGGGGACGGTGCGTTCGGCGGATTCGGCATCCAGCCGCCCCAGGGTCGCGAACGGCCCGATCCACGAGGGGTCGTCCTGCCGTAGGCGGTCCATGCGCTCTGTCTCCCCGTTCGGTCGGTCGGCCCGAGCCTAGGCGATGTTCAGTTCACCACCGGCAGGGCGGTCAGCTTCCGGTTGTTGACGGTGAAGAGGCGGTTGCCCGCGCCGGCCATCGCCCAGAGGCCGCGTGAGTCGGGGGACCAGGTCCAGAACCGCTGGCCGCCCTCGATGTCGAATGCGGAGACGCCCCGCCCCTCCCCCTCGACGGCGAAGAGCGTGCGCGCCTGCATGACGGGCGGGACGTACGGAAGCGGGCCGTGGAGCGCGCTGCCGAGCGGGACCGTCCGTCCGGTGGCGAGCGGCACCCGCGTCAGCCGAGTACCGTCCACGGCCCACAGGTTGTCGCCGGAGCGTGCCGGCGGGCGCCAGCCCGCGGTGTTGTCCGTGCGGAGTCCCTGCGCGTCGACGGGGTCCCACAGCTCCTTGCCCGTCTTGAGGCTGACACCTTTGAGCCAGCGGCCGCCGAGGTACACCGCGTTGTCCACGATGAGCGGCTGCGTGGCGTAGCGCGCCTGGGAGGGGACCTCCCAGGCCTTGGCGCCGGTGGTGGTGTCGAAGGCGAGGACGTTGCCGTCGTCGCCGACGAGCACGAGCCGGTCCGCGCCGGCCGCGGCGTACGGGCCGGGCGTCGTGAGCGCGAGTTCCGGCAGTGTCACGGTCCATCGGACCGTGCGGGCGGCGGTGTCCACGGCGCGCAGCCGTCCGTCCCGGGTCACCAGGTACACGCCCGTCGCGTCCGCGGCCAGGACGCGACGGGTGTCGGCTTCGGCGACGGTCCACAGCCGCTTGCTGGTGGAGGCCTCGTAACAGAGCAGGGCGCCGCTGGGGCCGCCGGTGACGAACCGGTGCCCGGGCAGGGCGACGAGACCGGCCGCGGGAGTGGTGCCGGGCAGCCGCCACTTCTCCGTGCCGTCGGTCGTCAGCCGGGCCGCCAGTCCGCCCTCCTTGGCGGCGAAGACGACCACGTCGAGCACTGGCAGCGGGGCCGTCAGCATCTCGTCGGCCGCCTGATCCGCCACGGGCAGCGGTCCCCAGAGCGGCTTCGGGGGCTCCCCGGACCTGGCGGTGAGCGGGGACAGCGGCTTCGCGTCGGTGGCCTTCCCCGCTGGGGGGAGCCCGTCCCCCCGTGTCAGCCACCAGCCGCCGGTGGCCCCGCCGGCGGCGGCCAGGACCCCGCCGGCGGCCAGGGAGAGCCGCAGGACCCGGCGGCGAGAGGGTGCGGCAGCGGAGCCCTCACCGATGACGGTGGCGGCCTGTCGTTCGGCGTCGCCCGCGCGCCGGGCGATGTCCTCGGCCAGGGGCCCCGTGTGCCAGATGCGGTCGGCGCCGGGGGGCGGGGCGAAGGCGGTCGCGATCTGGTCGGGGGTCGGGCGGTGCGCCGGGTCCTTGGCCAGGCAGGGGGCGATCAGGTGGCGCAGCCCGTCGGGCACGTCGTCGAGCCGCGGCTCCCCGTGGACCACCTCGTACTGGACCGCCGCCACGTGCGTGCCGTCGAACGTGCGCCGGCCGGTCGCCGCGTAGGCGAGTACCGCGCCGAGGGAGAACACGTCCGCGGCCGGGCCGACCCGCTGCCCGAGCACCTGCTCGGGCGCCCCGTAGCCGGGGGTGACCGGCACCTGGCCGGTGGTGGTCAGCGTCATCCCGTGCTCGGGGCGGGCGATGCCGAAGTCGATGACCCGGGGGCCCGCGGCGGTGATCACGATGTTCGGCGGCTTGAGGTCGCGGTGCACCAGGCCCGCCGCGTGGATGTCGCGCAGGGTGGCCGCGAGCGAGGCGGCGAGCGCGCGGACGGCGTCGGGGCCGAGCGGGCCGTACGTGCGCACCGCGTCGTCGAGGGTGGGTCCGGAGAGGAACTCCGTGGCGATCCAGGGCCGGCTGTCCTCGCTCTCGGCGCCGAGGACACGGGCCACGCCGCCGCTCGTCACCGCCTGGGCGGTGTGCGCCTCGCGCAGGAAGCGCTGGGCGAGGTGGGCGTCGTGGGCGAGTTCGGGCAGCAGCACCTTCACGGCGGCGGTCCGGCCGTCGTTGTCCCGGCCGAAGTACACCTTGCCCATGCCGCCCGCGCCGAGGACGCCGAGGATGCGGTACGGGCCGAGCCGGACGGGGTCTCCGGCGCCGAGGGGTTCCATGGTGTGTGCTGCTTCCTGTCGGGGAGGGGCGGGGAGAGCCGGGGAGAGGCGGGGAGAGGTGTTTCAGCGTTCGATGGGCAGGCCCGTCGGCTTCTTGATGCGCTTCATGATGATCTGCGAGTTGACCTCGGTGACACCGGAGAGGGCCGTCAGCTTCTCGATCCAGAGGCGTTCGTACGCGCGAAGGTCCGCGACGGCGATCCGCAGGAGGCAGCCGGGGCTGCCGAAGAGGCGGTAGGCCTCGATGACGTCCGGGATGTCCTGGAGCGCGGCCTCGAAGGACTCGACGGCCTCCCGGTCGCGGCGCACCTCGACCGAGACGAGCACCTCGAAGCCGCGGTCCACCGCCTCGGGGGAGATCACGGCGCGGTACCCCTGGATCACCCCGTCCTGTTCGAGCTGGCGCACGCGCCGCATGCAGGGGGAGGGGGTCAGGCCCACGCGCTGGGCGAGCTCCTGGTTGCTGAGCCGTCCATCGGCCTGGAGCTCGCGCAAGATATCTCGGTCAATGGCATCCACCGCGCAATTATCCCCCATCAGGCGTTACAGAGGCGCCTGAACACGCAATCGCATTGCGCGTAGATCGCTCTATGATTGCTGCTTTGGGCACATACGTGCGGACGCTGTTTGGGGTTCGAGGGAAGGGCGGCCAACGGCCATGGGACGGATCGTCGTCATCAGCACCGGCGGAACGATAGCCAGCCGCTGGCAGGGCTCCGGCTTCGCGGCGGACGCGGACGGGAACGAGGTCATCGCCACCGCGCCGATGCCCGAAGGGGTCACCGTCGACGTGGTGGACCTGTTCAGCGTGAACAGCCCCCGGCTCACCACCGCCCACCAGCTGACCCTGCTGCGCACCGTGCACGAAGTGCTCGCGGACCCCGCCGTCGACGGCGTCGTCGTCACGCACGGCACGGACACCCTGGAGGAGTCGGCGTTCCTCGTCGACCTCCACCACCGCGACGCGCGCTCCGTGGTGTTCACCGGCTCGCAGCGCCCCATGGGCACCGCGGACGGGGACGGCCCGGAGAACCTCTACGACGCCCTCCTCACCGCCGCCAACACGCGCGGGCTCGGCGTGCTGATCTCCTTCGCGGGACGGGTGCACGCCGCACGGGGCACGGTGAAGACCCAGGCGGTGGCGCTGGACGCGTTCGCGGACCCGTCGAAGGAACTGCTCGGGAAGATCGGCTTCGGCAAGGTCACCATCCTGCGCACGCCGCAGCGGCCCGAGGCCCTCCCGCTGCCGGCGATGCCGGAACTGCCGCCGCGTGTCGACGTCGTGGTCCACCACGCCGACGGGGACCCGGTACTGCTCAACGCCGCCGTCGCGGCGGGCGCGCGCGGTGTCGTCCTGGTCGGCACCGGCGCGGGCAACGCGACGCCGGAGATCGTGGAGGCGGTCAGGGCCGCCGTCGAGAGCGGAGTGCTGGTCGCGCTCACCACGCGGGTCATGGCCGGACCGGTCACGGAGATCTACACGCACGGGGGCGCGGTGGACCTCGTCGCCGCCGGCGCCGTCCCCACGGGCACCCTGCGGGCGGGCCAGGCGCGCATCGCCGTACTCTCCGCCCTGCTGGGCAGTGACGACCCGGTGGAACAGACGGCGCTGCTGCGCCAGGCGCTGTCCGCGGCCGGATCGGTCCTCGTCGAGGCCTGACGGCTGGAAGCCGACGGCGGGTGGCCGACGGCCGGTAGCCGCGGGCGGCGGGAGATTGCTGGTCAGAGCGCTTCGGCAGACCGTCAGGCGTCTCAGGGGACGTCTTCCGTGGCGTCCTCGGTGGCGTCCTCGGGGGCGCCACGGAAACGGATTGACCGTCCGGCGACGGGGCTGTCAAGATCCGCGCCATGCCCCTCTTCTCCGCGTACGACGGCACCGAACTCGCCTACCGCGAGTTCGGTGACGGCGCCCCGCTGGTCTGCCTCCCGGGCGGCCCCATGATCGACGCCGCCTATCTCGACGAGCTGGGCGGACTGTCCGCGCACCGGCGCCTGATCGTCCTCGACCTGCGCGGCACCGGCCGCTCCGCGATACCCCGGGACCCGGCCGGCTACCGGTGCGACCGGCTCGTCGACGACGTGGAGGCCCTGCGCGAGCACCTCGGCCTCAGGCACGTCGATCTCCTGGCACACTCGGCCGGCGCGAACCTCGCCGCGCTGTACGCCGCCCGCCACCCGCACCGGATCGGCCGGATGGTCCTGGTCACCCCGAGCGTCCACGCCGTCGGCATCGAGGTCACCGCCGAGACGCGGCTCAAGAGCGCGCGGCGCCACTCCCACCAGCCGTGGTTCGCCAAGGCCTACGCCGCCCTCGAAGCCATCCTGGCCGGCCGGCCGACCCCGGAGAACTGGCAGGCGATCGAGCCGCTCTCGCACGGCCGTTGGGACGCCCAGGCGCAGGCCCGCAAGGAGGTGGAGGAGGCCTCGCGGAACCACGAGGCCGCCTCCGTCTTCGGCTCCGAGGGGGCCTACGACCCGCCCGCCACCCGGGCCGCGCTCGTCGAATTCGACCGGCCCGTGATGCTGCTCGCGGGCAAGTCCGACGCGGGTGCCCCGCCGGAGGCCGTGGCGGAGTACGCGGAGCTCTTCCAGGACCCCCACCTGGTCGTCCAGCGCGGAGCCGGGCACTACCCGTGGCGCGACGACCCGGCGGCCTTCACCGCCGAGCTCCTTCAGTTCCTCTGACCGGACGCGAAGGCCGCCAGGATCCGGTACGCGGCCGAGGTGGGCGTGACGGTCCCCGCGCGCACCGAGTCCTCCAGGGCCGGTGCCAGGCCCCGGACGGCCGGGTCCGCCCGGAGGCGTTCGAGGAGTTCGTCGCGGACCATCGACCAGGTCCACTCCACCTGCTGCGCGGCCCGCTTCGCCGCCAGCCGGCCGCCCGCGTCCAGGAGCGTGCGGTGTTGTTCGAGGCGGTTCCAGACCTCGTCGAGTCCGGTTGACTCGCGGGCGCTGCAGGTGAGGACGGGCGGGGTCCAGGCGGCGTCGGCGGGGTGCATCAGGCGCAGTGCCCCGGACAACTCCCGTGCGGCTGCCTTCGCGTCGCGTTCGTGCGGGCCGTCGGCTTTGTTGACGGCGAGGACGTCGGCGAGTTCGAGGACGCCCTTCTTGATGCCCTGCAACTGGTCGCCGGTGCGGGCGAGGGAGAGGAGGAGGAAGGAGTCGACCATGCCGGCGACGGTGGTTTCGGACTGGCCGACGCCGACGGTTTCGACGAGGACGACGTCGTAGCCGGCGGCCTCCATGACGATCATGGATTCGCGGGTGGCCTTGGCGACTCCGCCGAGGGTTCCGGCGGAGGGGGAGGGGCGGACGAAGGCGGCGGGGTCGACGGCGAGGCGTTCCATGCGGGTCTTGTCGCCGAGGATGGAGCCGCCGGTGCGGGTGGAGGAGGGGTCGACGGCGAGGACCGCGACCTTGTGGCCCAGTCCGGTGAGCATCGTGCCGAAGGCGTCGATGAACGTGGACTTGCCGACACCCGGCACCCCGCTGATGCCGATGCGGCGCGCGTTGCCCGCGTACGGCAGGAGCTGGGTCAACAGGCTCTGCGCCAGCACCCGGTGAGCGGGCAGGGTGGACTCGACGAGGGTGATCGCGCGCGCGATCAGCGCGCGCTTCCCGTCGAGCACTCCCTTCGCGTACGCCTCGATGTCGATCCGCACCATCGCCGGCCTACAGCTCGTGACCCAGATCCGCGGCGAGCCGCGTCACCAGGTCGTGGGCCGCGTCCGGAATGACCGTTCCGGGCGGGAAGACGGCCGTGGCGCCCATCTCCAGCAGCGTGGGGACATCGGCCGGCGGGATGACGCCGCCGACGACGATCATGATGTCCTCGCGTCCCTCTTCCGTCAGCTGCTCGCGCAGTGCCGGCACGAGGGTCAGGTGGCCGGCGGCGAGCGAGGAGACGCCCACGACGTGGACGTCGGCCTCGACCGCCTGGCGGGCCACTTCCGCCGGGGTCTGGAAGAGGGGGCCGACGTCGACGTCGAAGCCCAGGTCGGCGAAGGCGGTCGCGATGACCTTCTGGCCGCGGTCGTGCCCGTCCTGGCCCATCTTGGCGACCAGGATGCGCGGGCGACGGCCTTCGGCCTCCTCGAACCGGTCGACGAGCGTGCGGGTGCGCTCCACGGACGGGGACTCGCCTGCCTCGGTTCGGTACACACCCGAGATGGTACGGATCTGGCTCGCGTGCCGTCCGTAGACCTTCTCCAGTGCGTCGGAGATCTCACCCACGGTCGCCTTCGCGCGGGCCGCGTCCACCGCCAGGGCGAGGAGGTTGCCGTCGCCGCGCTCGGCCGCGTTCGTCAGCGCCCGCAGGGTGTCCTGCGTGACCGCCTCGTCGCGTTCCTCGCGCAGGCGCCGGAGTTTGGCGATCTGCTGGGCGCGGACGGAGGAGTTGTCGACCTTGAGGACGTCGATCGCCTCGTCGTTCTCCACCCGGTACTTGTTGACGCCGATGACGGGCTGGCGGCCGGAGTCGATACGGGCCTGGGTGCGGGCCGCGGCCTCCTCGACGCGGAGCTTGGGAATGCCCGCGTCGATGGCCTGGGCCATACCGCCGGCCGCCTCGACCTCCTCGATGTGCTGCCAGGCGCGGCGGGCCAGGTCGTAGGTGAGCTTCTCTACGTAGGCGCTGCCGCCCCAGGGGTCGATGGAGCGGCAGGTGCCCGACTCCTGCTGGAGGAGGAGCTGGGTGTTGCGGGCGATGCGCGCGGAGAAGTCCGTGGGCAGGGCGAGGGCTTCGTCGAGGGCGTTGGTGTGCAGGGACTGGGTGTGGCCCTGGGTGGCGGCCATGGCCTCGATGCAGGTGCGGGTGACGTTGTTGAAGACGTCCTGCGCGGTCAGGGACCAGCCCGAGGTCTGCGAATGAGTGCGCAGCGAGAGCGACTTGGCGTTCTTCGGGTCGAACTGCCTGACCAGTTTCGCCCACAGGAGGCGGGCGGCGCGGAGTTTGGCGACCTCCATGAAGAAGTTCATGCCGATCGCCCAGAAGAAGGACAGGCGAGGTGCGAACGCGTCGACGTCGAGGCCGACCGCCTGGCCGGCGCGGAGGTATTCGACGCCGTCGGCGAGGGTGTAGGCCAGTTCCAGGTCGGCGGTGGCTCCGGCTTCCTGGATGTGGTAGCCGGAGATGGAGATCGAGTTGTACCGGGGCATCTTCTGCGAGGTGAACGCGAAGATGTCGGAGATGATCCGCATCGAGGGCTTGGGCGGGTAGATGTAGGTGTTGCGGACCATGAACTCTTTGAGGATGTCGTTCTGGATGGTCCCCGCGAGCTTGTCCGGCGAGACGCCCTGTTCCTCGGCCGCCACGATGTAAAGCGCCAGGACCGGGAGGACCGCGCCGTTCATCGTCATCGACACCGACATCTTGTCCAGCGGAATCCCGTCGAACAGCTGCCGCATGTCGTAGATGGAGTCGATCGCGACGCCCGCCATGCCGACGTCGCCGGTGACGCGGGGGTGGTCGCTGTCGTAGCCGCGGTGGGTGGGCAGGTCGAAGGCGACCGAGAGGCCCTTCTGGCCGGCGGCCAGGTTGCGGCGGTAGAAGGCGTTGGATTCCTCGGCCGTGGAGAAACCGGCGTACTGCCGGATCGTCCAGGGCTGGTTGACGTACATCGTCGGGTAGGGGCCGCGCAGGTACGGGGCCACGCCCGGGTAGGTCTGGAGGAAGTCCAGGCCTTCGAGGTCACGGCCGGTGTAGAGGGGCTTGACGCCGATGCCCTCCGGGGTCTCCCACAGCAGGTCGGCGGGGGCCGTCCCGGTGGACTCCTTCACCGAGGCGCGCCACTGCTCCTCGGTGGCGCCCCCGGGGGCGGCGGGGCCGAGCGCGAGCTCGGAGAAATCGGGGATGCTCATGCCTGCACTCCCATCCGGTCGAGTACGGAGGACAGCACGGCGACGGCGTCACAGCCGGCGAAGACGTACTCGTCCACGGAGGATTCCGCGGTGCCGGGGCGGCCGGCCAGGAACACCGTCGAGGCACCGGCCGCGCGCAGTGCGTCGGCGACCGCCTCGGCCTGCTCCTCGTACAGCGCGTCACTGGAGCACAGCACGGCGATGCCGTCCGCGCCCGAGGCGGCGTAGGCCGGGCCGGCCGTCTCCGCATCCACGGACACGGGGTCGTGGACGGGTTCGATGCCGCCTGCCTGGAAGAGGTTGGAAGCGAAGGTGGCGCGGGCGGTGTGCGCGGCCGCCGGGCCGAGCGCGGCCAGGAAGATCCGGGGTCGGGTGCCGGTCGCGGTGAGGTGCGCGTCGCTGCGGGAGCGCAGTGCCTCGTAGGCCTCGTCGCGGCGGACACGGGGCAGGCCGCCGGCGGGGGCCGCGGGGGCGGGTTCCCGTACGACGGGCTTCTCCGAGAGGAGGGGGAACTCGCTGACTCCGGTGATCGGCTCGCGGCGCTTGGCCAGCTTCTTCGACCGCTCGGCCCAGGTGGCGGCGAGGCGGTCGGCGACCAGGCCGGAGCGCAGGGCGGCGGCCTGGCCGCCGGCCTTCTCCAGGGTCTGGAAGAACTCCCAGGCGGCCTGGGCCAGTTCGTCGGTGAGCTGCTCGACGTAGTAGGAGCCGCCGGCCGGGTCGATGACCCGGGCCAGGTGGGATTCCTCCAGCAGGATGGTGGAGGTGTTGCGGGCGATACGGCGCGCGAACGCGTCCGGGAGGCCCAGCTCGTGGTCGAAGGGCAGGACGGTGACCGAGTCCGCGCCGCCCACGCCCGCGGCCATGCAGGCCACGGTGGTGCGGAGCATGTTCACCCACGGGTCGCGGCGGGTCATCATCACCGGCGAGGTCACCGCGTGCTGCCGCTGCGCGCCCGCGGCGGGGGCGCCGCAGGCCTCGGCGACCCGGGCCCACAGCCGGCGGGCGGCGCGGAGCTTGGCGATGGTGAGGAACTGGTCGGCCGTGGCGGCGTAGCGGAACTCGATCTGGGCGAGGGCCGCCTCGGTGCCCAGTCCGGCCCCGGTGAGGGCGCGGAGGTAGGCGACGCCGGTGGCCAGGGACAGGCCGAGCTCCTCGGCCGCGCTGCCGCCCGCCTCGTGGTACGGCAACGCGTCCACCGTCAGGGCCCGTACGTGCGGGTGGTCCGCGACGGCCTTGGCCAGCTCCGCGGCCTCCGCGAGGTCGAGGGCTTCGCCGGTGCGAGCCTCGTGGCCCAGCGGGTCGGCGCCCAGCGAGGCGTGCACGGCCTCGGGGGCCACACCGCGCTCCGCGTAAAGGGCGAGCAGCGTCCGTGCCGCTTCGGCGTACGCGGCCCCGGCGTCCAGGGAGACGGGGGCGAGGTCGAGGTAGACGCCGTCCAGGGCGCGGGCCAGGCCCTCGACCGGGACACCGCCCCGCCCGACGGTCAGCCACAGCGAGGTGACCCCGTTCTCCAGGTCGGCCAGGACCGCCTCGTTGACCCGTGCCGGGTCGGTGCCGAGGTGGCGCTGGCGGACGTCCCAGCCGGACGCCGCGTTCCCCTCGGCCCTGCCTCCGCGTACGAAGGGCGCGAAGCCGGGGTAGCCGGAGAGCCCCGAGGGGGCGTCGGCGTCCGGTGCGGGCGCGGTGTACAGCGGGCGGGTGGTGAGCCCGTCCTCGAGCTTCGTGGACAACGCTTCTTCCGCGGCCTCGCCGGAGGCTTCCTTGCCCGACTTGCGCAGCACGCCCTCTACCAGGCGCTGCCACTGCTCATGCGTCGCGTCAGGGAACTCGGCGGCCAAGGAGAGCCCGTCGTCAGGCAGGACCGTCATGGCTCGAATGCTAGGGGGGCGTCTGTGAACGACCAATAACTACTCGATGTGATCTCCCCCTCTCAATTGAGGTGGGAGGGGTCACGAAAGAGCGGGCCGAGCAGGACGGTGGCGGCGGCTCCGGAGAGTACGTCGGGCCCGGCGTACGGCGCCAGGATGCGGCCCGGGTGGCCGGGGGCCGCGCCGGTCCGGGAGACGGCGGCGGCCGCCGTGCGGATCTCGTCCAGGTAGCCGTCGTGCAGCACGCTCGACAGCTCGGTGATCACCATGACGGCCGGGTTGAAGACGTCGAGGAGCACGGCCGCCGCCCTGCCGACGGCGCGGGCCCGCTCGCGCAGCAGCCGGTCGGCGCGCGGGTCGCCGGCCGCTGCCGCGTCCACGAGCAGGTTGACGGACGGCTCCGGGACGATCCCGAGGCGGAGGGCCTCGGCGCCGAGCGCGGCGTCGGAGGCGGTGGCCTGCAGGCAGCCGGTGCGGCCGCAGGGGCAGACCGTACGGCTTCCCGGCACGGGGAGGTGGGCCACGTCGCCGGCCGCCGCGCCCGGGCCCTGGTGCACGGTGCCCTCGATGCCGAAGGCGGCGTCCACGACGGTGCCGATGAAGAGGTGGACGATGCTGCGGTGGGCCTCGGGGCGGCCGAAGAGGATCTCGGAGTGGGCGACGGCGCGGGCGTGGTTGTCGACGGAGACGGGCAGCCGGAGCCGTTCGGAGAGCTGGGCGGCGAGGGGGCGGTCGTGCCAGCCGAGTGCCTCGTGGCGTACGACGGTCCCGTCGGCGGGACGCACCCATCCGCCGAGGGCCACGCCGAGGCCGAGGAGGGGGCGGCCGGTGTCGAACTCGCGGAGGAAGGCGGCGAGTCGGTCGGCGAGGGCGGTGACGTCGACCGGGCCGGGGGAGGAGTGCGGGGAGGTACGGCGGGCGAGGACCGTGCCGCGCAGGTCGACGAGGCTGAAGGTGGCGGAGGGCACGCCGATGTGCAGCCCGGCGGCGACGGGGCCGCCGATGGCGCCGGTGTGCAGGTCGAGGGGGATCCGCGGGCGTCCGACGCCCGCGGCGGGGCCGGGGAGTTCGCGCAGCAGGCCGCTGCGGAGGAGGCCGGTGGTCTGCCGGGACACCGCGGCGGGGCTGAGTCCGCACAGCCGGGCGATGGCGCTGCGCGCGACGGGCCCGTGGGTGAGGACGGTACGGAGCACGGTGGCGGCGTTCGCGGCGGCGCGGCTGTCGCCGGTGGTGGGGGGCATGGGAGCTCCTGGCGGGGTGTGTCCCCCGATCATGCCGGGTCCCTGGCGGGGGCGGCGGGCGCGGCCGGAAGACCCGGGGCTCCGCCCGGACCCCGCGCCTCGAACGCCGGCGGGGCTGGATGTACCCCGTGCGTGTTCCGCACGAAGCTCCTGCGGGGACGCCGCAGCGCGCGGCGGGAGTCCGCACCCGTGGCGGGCGCGTTGCGGGGGTATGAAATCAAGCCATGGTTTTCGGCCGACCGCAGAGGTGGCCGGATGGCGTGAAAGTGCAGCTCACGGGGGGTGAGTGGGGGGCGGTACGGGTTCGTGGCCGGGCTGCGGAAGAGGGTTGACCGGGGGCGCGGGCGCTGACACGCTCCGGGACATGACCGCGACCGAACTCCTTGTCCCGCGGCTCCACACCCTCGGCCTCTGTACCGCGCCGGGTGGCTGTCCGGGCCGCTGTAGCGCCCCGCTCCAGGCCTGAGACCCGCAGGGTCCCCGCGTCGAACGTCCGTCCGGGTCCCACCGGGTGCCGGTCCCGTCGCCGGGGCCGAGCCCGCAGGGCCACGCCGCCCGGGTCGGATCCGGCCCCGAGTCGGGTCCGGCTCCCGGACCGGTCCCCGGGTCCGGGTCCCTGTCCCAGTGCCGGTCCCTGTGCCGGACCCGTACCGGGATCGGGCTCGGATCCCGAGCAAGTCCCGTACCCGGCTTGGTTCCGGTCCTGTCGGGACCTGTGTCCCGATGCCTGGCCCGAGTCCCGCGAGGTGCCCGGGTCCCGGGTGGGGGCCGGACCCCGCTCTGGCCCGAGTCCCGCAAGGTGCCCGGGTCCCGGGTGGGGGCCGGACCCTGCTCTGGCCCGAGTCCCGCGAGGTGCCCCGGTCCCGGGGCGGGACCCGGACCCCGCGTCAGGTCCGGGTCCCGTAGGGCCCGTGTGCCGGCGCTCGGCCCGGGTCCCGCGACCGGGCGTGTGCCCCGACGCGGGCCCGAGTGCCGGGAGTCCGCGTCGGCCGCGGGTCCCGCGGGGCCCGTGCCCGGTGTCCGGCCGGCCGGGTCCGTAAGGGATCGGGTCCCGGCCCGGCCCCGCACGGGACCCGGGCGCCGGTGCCCGTCGTCCCGAGGAACCGCGCCACCGTTCCCGCGTCGCCCCGTACTCGCCTTCCTCCCCGCCGTCACGCCTCCCCGCCGTCACGCCGCCCCGCCGCCCCGCCGTCCGCGGTGGCACGCCCCGTACGCCTATTTCTTCCGCTGCGGAAGTAACCCCCGCAGCCCTGTCGTCCAAGGAGTCCCCATGACCACCGTCACCCCCTCCATCACCGTCACGAAGATCGGCGGCCGCATCGGCGCCGAGATCGGCGGCGTCAAGCTCGGAGGAGACCTCCCCGAGGCGGCCGTCGCCGAGATCCGGGCCGCGCTCCTCGCCCACAAGGTCGTCTTCTTCCGCGACCAGGACCACCTCGACGAAGCCGGCCACGAGGCCTTCGCCCAGCTGCTCGGCGCACCCGTCGCGCACCCCACCGTCCCTTCCGCGGACGGCCGTTACGCCCTCGGCATCGACTCCCACCACGGGGCCCGCGCCAACCAGTGGCACACCGACGTCACCTTCGTGCCGGCCTACCCCGCCTTCTCCATCCTGCGCGCCGTCACCATCCCCCCGTACGGCGGCAACACCCTCTGGGCCAACACCGCCACCGCCTACAGCAACCTCCCGGCACCCCTGCGGGCCCTCGCCGACGGCCTGCGCGCCCTGCACTCCAACGAGTACGACTACGCCGCCCTCAAGCCCGACGCGGTGCCGGAGGCCCTGGCGCAGTACCGCGAGGTGTTCACCTCGACCACGTTCCTCACCGAGCACCCGGTGGTCCGCGTCCACCCCGAGACCGGCGAGCGCACGCTCCTGCTCGGCAACTTCGTGCAGCGCATCGACGGTCTCACCGGACGCGATTCGCGTGCCCTGCTCGACCTCTTCCAGTCCCACATCGAGAGCCCCGAGAACACCGTCCGCTGGCAGTGGCGGGCCGGTGACGTCGCCATCTGGGACAACCGCGCCACCCAGCACTACGGCGTGGACGACTCCGACGACCACGAGCGCACCCTGCGCCGCGTGACCGTCGACGGGGACGTCCCGGTCGGCCCCGACGGCGAGCCCTCGCGGCTGATCACCCCGCAGACCGTCCCGGACCCGGCCTTCGGCATCGCCTCCGGTGCGTCCACCGCGTCCACCGCGTCCCGCGCGTCCACCGCCGACACCGCCGCCTGACCGTCCCGCAAGGAGTCACCGTGCCCAGCCTGCTCGCCATCACCGGCAGTCCCTCCGCCCACTCACGTACCGCCGTGGTCGCCGATCACGTGCTGGGCCGCCTGGCCCACTCAGGCTTCGAGACCGCGCACCTCTCCGTACGCGACCTGCCCGCCGCCGACCTTCTCGCCGCCCGCCGCGGGGAGCCGGAGATCCGCCGCGCCCTCGAAGCCGTCGCCGAGGCCGACGGCCTGGTCATCGCGACCCCGGTCTACAAGGCCTCGTACACCGGTCTGCTGAAGGCCTTCCTCGATCTGCTCCCCCAGGACGGGCTGGCCGGCAAAACGATCCTGCCCCTGGTCACCGGCGGCAGCCTCGCCCACGTCCTGACCATCGACTACGCCCTGCGCCCCGTCCTCTCCGCCCTCGGCGCCCGGCACGTCACCGCCGGCCGGTTCGTCCTCGACTCCACCGTGGAGCGGGGCGACGGTCCCGACCGGCTGCGGCCCGAGGCGGAGCTGGACCTCTACCAGGCCGTGGACGAGTTCGCCGACGCACTGCGCTCCGTCCCCGCCACCGCGCTCACCGCCGCCTCCTAGCCCGTAGCCCCGTAACCGCACCGACAAGGAACCGTCATGGCCGCAGCCTTCACCTCGACCTCCACCTCCCGTCGCCAGTTCCTCACCCTTCTCGGCATCTCGGCGGCCGCGGTGAGCTGCGGCACGGCCACCGCCACCGGCGGCGGTTCGGGCTCCGGCTCGGGCTCGCAGATCAAGACCCTGAAGTACCAGGGAGCGGTCGGCTCGGTCTCGCTCCCGGAACTCGCCGCGGACCTCGGCCACCTCGAGGACCTCAAGCTCGAATGGGTCGGCAACACCATCAGCGGCCCGCAGGACATCCAGTCCGCCGCCACCGGCCAGACCCACTTCGGCAGCGCCTTCAACGGCGCGGTCATCAAGCTCGCCGCGGGCAACGCCCCGATCAAGGCCGTCATCTCCTCCTACGGCTCCGACCAGTACTCCTACGGCGGCTACTTCGTCCTGGAGGACAGCCCGATCCGCTCCGCCCGCGACCTGATCGGCAAGAAGGTCGGCATGAACACCCTGGGCGCGCACTACCAGGCCCTGCTCGACCTCTACCTGAGCCGCAACGGCCTCTCCAAGGCGGACGCCGGCAAGGTCGAGCCCCTGGTGGTGCCGCCCGTCAACACCGAACAGGCCCTGCGGCAGAAGCAGATCGAAGTCGGGGTGCTCACCGGCATCCTGCGTGACAAGGCCCTCGCCGGCGGTGGTCTCCGCCCGCTGTTCACGGACGTCGAGCTGCTCGGCCCGTTCAGCGCGGGCACCTACATCATGACCGAGCGCTTCATCAAGCAGAACCCGGACACCGTACGGACCTTCACGACCGGCGTCGCCAAGGCCATCGAGTGGTCCCGCACGACCCCGCGCGAGGAGGTCGTCGCGCGGATGACGGAGATCGTCAAGAAGCGCGGGCGCAACGAGGACACCGCCGCCCTGCAGTACTGGCACTCCTACGGGATCGCCGAGCACGGCGGCCGGATACCCGACAAGTCCTTCCAGCTGTGGCTCGACTGGCTCGGCGAGCGCGGCGAGATCAAGAAGGGCCAGTTCAAGCCCTCCGACCTCTACACCAACGAGTTCAACGGCTTCGGGAAGGGCTGACCGGACATGGCGAAGATCGTGTTCGAGGGGGTGGGCAAGACCTTCCCGGCCAAGAACAGGAACCGGCGCGGGGAGGAGTTCACCGCCCTCGACGGCATCGACCTGGAGATCGGGGCGGGCGAGTTCGTGGTCGTCGTGGGCCCCAGCGGCTGCGGCAAGTCCACCCTCCTGGACCTCCTCGGCGGCCTGTCCAGGCCGACGTCGGGGCGGATCCTGCTCGACGGCAAGCCGATCACCGGGCCGGGTCTGGACCGGGGCATCGTCTTCCAGCAGTACGCGCTGCTGCCGTGGCGGACGGCGCTCGGCAACGTCGAGTTCGGTCTGGAGGCGACCGGCGTACCGAGGCGCGAACGGGCAGGCCGCGCCCGCGAGTTCCTCGACCTGGTCGGACTGGGCGGATTCGAGGACCGGCACCCGCACGAGCTGTCCGGCGGCATGCGCCAGCGCGTCGCCATCGCCCGCTCGCTGGCGTACGACCCGGACGTGCTGCTGATGGACGAGCCGTTCGCCGCGCTCGACGCGCAGACCCGCGAGTCCCTCCAGGACGAGCTGCGCCGCATCTGGCAGCGCACCGGCAAGACCGTCGTCTTCATCACGCACGGCATCGAGGAGGCGGTCTACCTCGGCCAGCGGGTGGCCGTCATGACCTCGCGCCCGGGACGCGTCAAGGAGATCGTCCCCGTCTCCTTCGGTGAGCGGGGCACCGGTCTGCAGGGCGAGGAGCTGCGCTCCAGCCCGGAGTTCGCCCGCTACCGCCACGAGGTCTGGACGCTGCTCCACGACGAGGTGGCCCGCGCCCAGCAACTGGAGAAGGAGGAGGCCACCGTATGAGCACCGGAACCGGCACCACCGTCGGCACTGCCACTGCCACTGCCACTGCCCCGGCCACTGTCACCGCCACCGCAACCGTCGAAGCCCCCGTGGAATCCCGGGTCGAAGCGGCCGTGCCGGAGTCCGCCGTACGGGCCCCCGCCGACGCGGTACGCGACCCCGCGGCCCCGGAGTCCGCCGATGCCGGGCGGACCGTCCGTCCGGCCCCGGCTGCCGGCCGGCAGCCCCTCCGGGCCGTGGGACGGTGGCTGCGCGCCGCCGCCCTGCGCTCGGCGGCCGTCCTCGCCCTGCTCGCCGTATGGGAGTTCGCACCCCGGCTCGGCCTGGTCGACGCCACCTTCCTGCCGCCCTTCAGCGTCGTGGCGCAGGCATGGTGGGACCTCCTGGGAAACGGTCAGCTCGCCGAGCACACCTCGGCCAGCCTCACCCGCTCCTTCGGCGGCTTCGGGATCGCCGTGGTCGTCGCGGTCCCGCTCGGCCTGCTCATCGGCTGGTACCGGCCGGTCGCCGCACTGCTCGGCCCGCTGCTGGAGCTGTTCCGCAACACCGCGGCCCTCGCCCTGCTGCCGGTCTTCGTGCTCCTGCTCGGCATCGGCGAGACCTCGAAGATATCGATCGTCGTCTACGCCTGCGTGTGGCCGATCCTCCTGAACACCATCAGCGCCGTCGGCAACGCCGACCCCACCCTCGTCAGGCTGGCCCGTTCGATGGACCTGTCCACCCCGAGGCTCTTCCAGAAGGTGATCCTCCCCGCCTCGGTACCGGTCATCTTCACCGGGATCCGGCTCGCCGGCGCCGTCTCCATCCTCGTCCTCGTCGCCGCCGAGATGATCGGCGCGAAGGCGGGCCTCGGCTACCTGATCAACGCCTCCCAGTTCAACTTCGCCATCCCGCAGATGTACGCGGGCATCATCACCATCTCCGCCATCGGGGTGGCCTTCAACCAGCTGCTGGTCACCATCGAACGCCGCCTCAGCCTCTGGCGCGTGCCGGCCTGACGCCGCCTCCGGGCGCGGGTGGCGGACCGCAGCACCGCCCCTGCCCCCGTGCCCCGGCCCCGCCCCCCGACCCACGGCCCAGGCCCGGACCTGGATCCCGGCCCAGCCCCGGCCCCCGGACCCACGGCCCAGCCCCGGCCCCCGGACCCACGGCCCAGGCCCGGACCCGGGTCCCGGCCCAGGCCCGGCCCGGCCCCGGATCGCGGCCCAGGCCTGGCCCCGGATCGCGGCCCAGGCCCGGCCCCGGCGCCCATGCCGCGGCAGGGACCGGTGCCGGGGCCGGGCCGGGACAGCCCGGCCCGGCCCCCGGCCCCGCTTCCCGCTCCCCGCGCCTCCACCCTCGCGCTCGCGCTCCCAGTGGCACCCACGCCCGCGCAGCCACCGGCCCCGCCATCGAACCCAGGACACGGACATGACCGCATCCCGCACCCTCCACCTCAACGCGTTCCTCATGAACGCCGGGCACCACGACGCCGCCTGGCGCCACCCCGACAGCACCCCCGAACGGGCCACCGACCTGCGGTACTTCCAGGAACTGGCCCGCACCGCCGAGCGCGGCAGGCTCGACTCGATCTTCTTCGCCGACGGGGTCGCCCTGTGGGGCAAGGCCCGCTACAACGCCCTCGGCGGGTTCGAGCCGATCACCCTGCTCTCCGCGATCGCCGCCGTCACCGAGCACATCGGGCTCATCGCCACCGTCTCCACCACCTTCAACGAGCCCTACAACCTGGCCCGGAAGTTCGCCTCCCTCGACCACATCAGCGGCGGCCGCGCCGGCTGGAACATCGTCACCTCCGGCACCGTCGACGAGGCCCGCAACTTCAACCGTGACGAGCACCTGGAACACGCCCGCCGCTACGAGCGCGCCCGCGAGTTCCTCGACGTCGCCACCAAGCTCTGGGACAGCTGGGAGGACGACGCGATCGTCCTCGACAAGGAGCGCGGCATCTACGCCGACACCGACAAGCTCCACCCCGCGGCCCACCGCGGCGAGCACTTCGGCGTCGCCGGACCGCTCAACGTGCCCCGCTCCCCGCAGGGGTACCCGCTCCTCGTGCAGGCGGGCTCCTCCGAGGACGGCAAGGAGTTCGCAGCCCAGTACGCCGAGGCCGTCTTCACCGCCCAGCAGACCCTCGCCGACGGCCAGACCTTCTACAAGGACCTCAAGTCCCGGCTCGCCCGCTACGGCCGCGCCGAGAGCGACCTGCTCGTGCTGCCCGGCATCGCCCCCGTCATCGGCTCCACCGAGGCAGAGGCGAAGGCCCTGGAGCAGCAGCTCACCGACCTCCAGATCCCCGAGTACGGCCTCGCCCAGCTCTCCGGGATGCTGGGCGTGGACCTCACCGGCCTGCCCCTCGACGGCCCGCTGCCCGATCTCCCCGAGGAGCGGGACATCAACGGCAACAAGAGCCGCTTCACCCTCGTCGCCGAACTCGCCCGCCGCGACGGGCTGACGCTGCGCGAGCTGATCGCCCGCCTCGGCGCGGGCCGCGGCCACCGCACCTTCGCCGGCACCCCCGAGCAGATCGCGGACCAGTTGGAGGAGTGGTTCACGCAGGGCGCCGCGGACGGCTTCAACATCATGGCCCCGATCCTGCCGACCGGCCTGACCGACTTCGTCGACCACGTCGTGCCGATCCTCCAGCGCCGCGGCCTCTTCCGCACCGAGTACACCGGTGGCACCCTCCGGGAGAACTACGGCCTGCCGCGCCCCGTCAACCGGTACACGAGGGAGTCGGCATGAGCGATCACCAGGCCGACGTCCTCGTCGTGGGCGGCGGGCCCGCCGCCACCTGGGCCGCCCTGAAGGCGGCCCGGGCCGGGGCCCGCGTCGTCCTCGCCGACAAGGGCTACTGCGGTACCAGCGGCGCCACCGCCGCCGGGGGCACCGGCGTCTGGTACGTCCCGCCCGAGCCCGCCGCCCGCGAGGCGGCCATGGCCAGCCGCGAGGGCCTCGGCGGATACCTGGCCGACCGGCGCTGGATGACCCGGGTCCTCGACGAGACCTACGAACGGATCAACGAGCTGGCCGTCGACGGCCGTTACCCCTTCCCCACCGGCCCGGAGGGGCAGCCGCTCCGAGGCGGCCTCCAAGGCCCCGAGTACATGCGGCGGATGCGCATCCGGATCCGCCGCGCAGGGGTGCGGATCCTGGACCACAGCCCGGTCACCGAACTGCTCACCGACGCGGACGGCGCCGTCGCCGGGGCCGCCGGTTACCGCCGCCAGGCCCGCGAGGCCTACCGGGTCCGGGCGGGCGCCGTGGTCCTCGCCACCGGTGGCTGCGCCTTCCTCAGCGGGGCGCTCGGCACCAACACCAACACCGGGGACGGCGCGCTGTTCGCCGCCGAGGCCGGGGCGGAGCTCTCCGGGATGGAGTTCTCCAACGCCTACGGGATCGCCCCCGAGGGCACCTCCGTCACCAAGACCGCCTTCTACTCCTTCGCGACCTTCTACCAGGAGGACGGCAGCGTCCTGGAGGGCGCCGCCAGCCAGGGGGGTCGCTCGGTCATCGCCCGTGAACTCCTCACCGGGGCCAAGGTGTACGCCCGCCTCGACCGCGCCGACGAGAAGGCCCGGACGGCGATGCGCAGCGCCCAGCCGAACTTCTTCCTCACCTTCGACCGCCTCGGCATCGACCCCTTCACCGACCGGTTCTCCGTGACGCTGCTCGCCGAGGGCACCGTACGCGGCACCGGCGGGATCCGGATCACCGACGACGGCTGCTCCACCGGGGTGCCCGGCCTGTACGCCGCCGGGGACGCCGCCACCCGCGAGGAGATCTGCGGCGGCTTCACCGGAGGCGGCAGCCACAACGCCGCCTGGGCCATCTCCTCCGGCAGCTGGGCCGGCCGGGCCGCGGCCCTGCACGCGCTCGCCCTCGGACCGGGGCGCGCGGCGTCCCGCCCCGTGAGCGGCGCCGGCGGCGCGGGCCTGCGCCCGACGGGGACCCCCGGACCCGCCGGGGAGCACCGCGCGGCCGTGGCCCTCGTACAGGAGGAGGTCCTGCCCTACGACAAGAACTACCTGCGGCGCGGTGACGTCCTGGCCGCGTCGCTGCGCTCCCTCGACGAGACCTGGTCGCGGCTGCGGACCACGCTCCACGGCGAGGGCCCGGAGCTGGTCAGGGCCCGGCAGGCGGCCGCGATGACGGCGCACGCCCGCTGGATGTACGCGGCCGCGCTCGCCCGGACGGAGTCACGGGGCATGGCCCGGCGCCTGGACCACCCGGGGCAGGACCCCGCCCAGCACCACCGGATCACGGTGGGCGGCCTGGACCGGGTGTGGACGCGGGCGGCGGTGGCGGCGTGATCGAACTGGTCTCGGCCGAGCGGTGCATCGCCTGCGACAAGTGCGTGGAGGTCTGCCCGACGGACGTCTTCGAGCGCGGGCCCGTCGGGATCCCGGTCCTGGCGCGGCAGGAGGACTGCCAGACCTGTTTCCTGTGCGAGGCCAACTGCCCGGTGGACGCGCTGTTCGTGTCCCCGCTGACCCGGCCGGCGACGGACGACCCCGCCGTACGGGACGAGGCCGGACTGGTGCGCCGGGGGCTGCTCGGCAGCTACCGGAGGGAGATCGGCTGGGGTGAGGGGCGCACGCCCGGCGCGCTGCGGGCGGTCGGGCCGTCCCTGGCACCGGCGTCGCCGCCGATCACCTCCTGAGGGGCGAGGGGGCGGCCCGCCGCGGGCCGCCCCCCTCGCGCGTACCTCAGACCGTCAGGACGATCTTGCCCCGGGTGCGGCCCGCGGCGCTCAACTCCCAGGCCTTGGCGGCCTCGGCGAGCGGCAGCGCGTGCTCCACGTTGACCGTGAGCCTGCCGGAGTCGGCCAGCTCGGCCAGGAAGGTCAGGCCGGCGGTGTCGGGGCGCACCCACAACTGGTGCGCGCCCTTGGCGGCGGCCTCGTAGTCGGCGATGGAGACGACTCGCGCACGCTCCTTGACCAGCGACTGGAGGATCTCGACGGCGCCGTCCCCGTAGAAGTCCAGGCCCGCGTCGACGCCTTCGGGCGCCAGCCCGCGGATCCGGTTCGCCATGCCCTCGCCGTAGAGGACGGGTTCGGCGCCGAGCGAGCGCAGGTAGTCGTGGTTGTGGGCGCCGGCGGTGCCGATGACGCGCAGGCCGAGGGCGACGGCGATCTGCACGCCGAGGGAGCCGGTGCCGCCGGCCGCGGAGTGAATGACGACCGTCTCGCCCGCCGTCAGGCCCGCCCGGGTGAGGGACTGGTAGGCCGTCAGACCGGCCAGCGGGATGCCGGCGGCCTGCTCGAAGCTCAGCTCGCGGGGCTTGTGCGCGAGGGTGCGGACGGGGGCGCTGACCAGCTCGGCGTAGGTGCCGAGCTCCACCCATTCCTTGCGCACGTAGCCGTACACCTCGTCGCCGACGGCGTAGTCGAAGGTGTCCGGGCCGACGGCCTCGACGACTCCGGCGACGTCCCAGCCGGGTATGACGGGGTGGCGGACTTCGAGGATCGGGTCGAGGTATCCGGCGGCGAGCTTCCAGTCCACGGGGTTGACGCCGGCGGCCTTGACGCGGACGAGCACCTCGCCCGGTCCGACCTTGGGCTCTGGCACCTCAACGAGCTTCAGGGAGTCGGGAGTTCCGTATGCGTCGTACGTAATCGCTTTCATGATCAACGCCAACGGGGGAGCCCGCGCGGCTATTCCTCAGGCCGGCAGGGTGTTGTGGTGCGAGCGCCGCCGGGCCGCGCTGACGAGTGCCTGGATCTGCGCTCCGGCCTGCTCGACGTGGTCGAGCGGGGAGGGGAAGGGCAGCCGCACGTCGTGGTGGCCGTGCCGTTCCTCCAGTCGCAGGGTGATCCCGTACCGGTCCAGGGCCACCGGCAGGGCGCGGACCGCGGCGGCGGTGGGCAGCGGCCGGACCAGGCGCAGCAGGAGGGTGACGAGGTCGGGGTGGTCGTCCTGGAGGTGCGTGAGCATGCCCGCCTCGTAGGGGGCGAGCGGGTCGGGGGCCGCCGCGTCGAGTTCGTCGAGACCGGTGTACGTCACTCCGCGGGAGGTTTCCAGGACGGCCCGGCCGAACTCCATGCAGGTCGAGTCGGCGGACTCGTCGGAGTAGGGGGTGAGCAGCCGGCCCAGCAGGGTGACGCGGGCGCGCACCCGGTCGCGTACGGGGGTGGGGGCGATGTCGGTGAACTGCAGCCGGATCGAGGGGCGGTGGCCGTGGCCGCCGTGGCCGCCGTCCGGTCCGGCGGGGTGCAGGTGCAGGCGGCCCATCGGGTCGGAGCCGTCGAGGTGGCGGACCTCGCTGCGCAGGCCGTCGGTGACCACGGTCATGGAATGGGCGGCGGCCAGGACGGACCGGATCAGCTCGGCGTCGGTGGGGGCGCAGCGGGCACCGGACATGCGCATCGGGTCTCTCCATCCTGCGAGGATTACTTAGGCATGCCTAACCTAACTTATCTGTCCTCTCGGGGGTAGCCGGGGCGTCTCGTGTCGGTGTTGGGCTGAACGGGTGAAACACGAGAGGATGGGGGGATGCACAAGAAGCCAACGGCCGAGGCGGTCCGGTGAGCAGGTACGACGTCACCGACGAACAGTGGGAGGGGCTCGCGCAGGTGGTCCCCCTGCGCAGCCGCAACGAATGGCCCTCCCGGGTGGACCACCGCACGATCCCCAAGGCGCCCGGCGCGTCGGCGGTGGAGCAGCGGCGCTTCGTGGTGATCCGGGTCCAGATCTTCGCGGACGCCCGGGAAGTGGCCGAGTACCTGATCGCGCAGATCCCGGTGCTGCTCGACCTCACCGGCGCGGACAGCGAAGTCGCCAAGCGCATCCTGGACTTCAGCAGTGGCGTGGTCTTCGGCCTGGGCAGCGGGATGCACCGGGTGGACCGGAACGTCTTCCTGCTGGCGCCGGTCGGCACGGAGGTCGAGGGGATCGCGGCCGCGGCCGTCCCCCGATCGTAGGAAGGTCCGTACGAGGTAACGGTTCGCCGGGCCCACGGGGCACCCGGCGGCCCGTACCGTCCGCCGCATGGACGCCACCCTGCCCGCGGCAACGCCCCGCCCCGCCCCCGTCCCCCTGTTAGCCGACGCCCCGTCACGCCCGGCCGGAACGCAGCTCCCGGCCGGGCGTGACGCTGCCGGACGGGACGGGTCCGCACAGCGATACCTGCGGCCCGTCATCACCGAGCTGCGGCTCTCCGCCTTCGGCCCGCACCGGGCCGCGGTCTTCCCCGTCGGGCCCGTCACCCTCTTCGCGGGGCCGAGCGGCAGCGGGAAGTCCCAGCTCCTGGCCGCCTGCGAGGCCCTCGCTGCCCTCGGTTCCGGGGCCGCGCTGGAGGAGGCCTTCCCCGACGCCCTCGCCCGGATTCCGGACCGGGCCGTGCCCGACGCGGAACGGCGGCGCGGGTTCCGGCTCGGCTGCACGGTCGACGGCCCCGCCGGGCCGGTCCGCCTCGACCTCGCCGTACAGGCGGAACCCGCCCTGCGGATCGTCGGCGAGCGGCTCTCGCAGGGCGGACAGATCCTGCTCGCCACCGCCCTGCGCGACCCGGGGCGGCGCTCCGTGCAGGCCGCCTGGCTGACCGGCGGCTCCGTCGGCGTCACCCGCGCCCCGCTGCCCGACGACCGGCTGGGCACCGCCCTGCTCCCGCTGCGCGTCGCCGGGTCCACGGCCGGACAGCGGCAGGTGCTGGCCGCGGCCGAGCAGGTGGTGGTGGCCCTGCGCTCGGTGTTCCCCTGCGACCCCGGCCCGGACCGGATGCGCGCGCCCGTCCCGCCCGGCGAGGGCCGGCTGCTGCGCGACTGCGCCAACCTGGCCGACGTACTGCGCCGGACCCGCAACGAGTGCGGCACCCGCCACGCGCTCCTGACCGAGGCGGCCCGCACGGCCTGCTCGGGCACGGTCGCCGGGCTGGACGTACGGGCCCCCGCGGGCGGCGCCCCCGTCACGGCGGTACTCGACCGCGGACCCGGCCGGCCCGCCACGGAGCTGGCCCGCCTGGGCTCCGGCGAGCTCCGCTTCCTCGCACTCGCGCTCGTCCTGCTGACCGGACCGGGCGTCCTCGCCATGGACCCGGCCGCCGAACTGCCCTCGGCGCGGCAGGTGCTGACCGTGCTCGCCGACGACTTCGACCGGGGCCTAGACCGCCGCCAGAGCGAGGAACTGCTGCGCCTGGCCCTGCTCTCGTGCGGCCGCGGCCACATCAGGCTGGCGGCCTCCGTGGGGGAGGAGACCGCCGATGCCGCCCGCCGGCTGCAAGGCGTCGCGGTGGTGGACCTGCCCGCCTGAATCCCGTCCCCTCACGGCCGGGGGGATACCGTGATGCCCCCGGCCGAGGCCGGGGGCACGCGCGAGGAGGCTTCGATGAACGACACGCACGACGACCGCGGGGGGCGGCCCGAGGAGCGGCGGCCCGAGGAGCGCCGACCCGAGGAGCGGCTGGACCGGCTGCAGCGCCGCCTCGCGGACTTCGCGGCCGCGCGCGGATGGGAGCCGTACCACACCCCCAAGAACCTGGCGGTGGCGCTGAGCGTGGAGGCCTCCGAACTGGTCGAGATCTTCCAGTGGCTGACGCCGGAACAGTCCGCGAAGGTCATGGAGAAACCGGAGTCCGCCCACCGCGTGGCCGATGAGGTGGCCGATGTGCTCGCGTACCTGCTGCAGTTCTGTGAGGTCCTGGGGGTGGATGTGCTGGATGCGCTCGCCGCGAAGATCGAGAGGAACGAGCTCCGCTTCCCCGTGACGGGCCCTCCGGCGCCAAATCGTCACTCTTCGGAGTGATGGAGTCATCCACAATCACGTTTCTGTCCACATTTTCCGAATACCCCTGGCTTTACTGGCCGGTTGCCCTCACTCTGGGTAGTGGCGAGAACGGCGGGATGTCGTGCGGACGGGGGACGGCATATGGATGCGGTACGGCTCATCGCGGCCGGCCGGCACGCGCTGGCACAGAGCGGGGCTGCGTGGGACATCGTGGGCGAGGCCTGGCAGGCACAGGCGCTCGCGCAGGGCATAGGGGGCTACCTGGCGGTCACCGGGCCGCAGGAGCTGAGATCGGAGGCGAGGGGGCTGGGGGAAGCGGGGAGCAGAGGCTGCGGGGTGCTCGACAGAGCGGCCCTGCGCGGCGAGGGCGTCGTGCCCGAACGACCGCCCCGGGCTGCGCAGTTGAGCGGGATATCGGATGCCCGGCAGGCGCTGCTCGGACTGCAGGCGCTGCTGGGCGAAGTGGGCATAGCCCTCGTCGGGGTGGCCTGCGGGACGGATGACGAGACCTTGTACTGGCAGTGCATGGAGTCGCTCGACGCGGCCGACGAGTCGAGCGACCGGGTACGGGCGCTGCTGCGGCGCATGACGGTCCGTGAGCCGGGGTCCGCCTCGGGCGTCGCCTGACGGGCCGTCCGGCGAAGCGGTGGTCCGGCCTCGGCGGCACGGGTCCCGCCGCGCGCGACGGGACCCGCCCGGTCAGTACGCCCGGTGCGCCGGGAGCTCGGTCTCGGCGCCGACGCCGGCGGCCGGCGCGCGCTCCGTGGAGGACTGGAGGTCGGCGTCGAGCTGCGAGAGGTCGGCGTTCAGCGCCGCCATCAGCTCTTCCATCTGCTGGAGCAGGCCCTTCGGTGCGCCGCCCTGGGCGGGTACCGCGGGCTCCTGGTGCGCGTCGTCGTGCGCTGCCTGTCCGGTCTGTCCGGTCTGGCCGGTGAGTCGATGGGGCTCCGGCACGGACTCGTGGGACATGGCGGCCTCCTCGGCCCTGGCCCTTCCGGGAGGGGAAGGGTGCGGTGGACGCACCGGCGTAGGGTCCGCCGGCGCGCGGGCCGGGCGGTCCGGCTCCCTCCGAGCAACGATCCCCGTCCGGGCTGGTCACTGGCGCGGCCGGGGACCGACACATCCGGTTGACGAAGATTCACTCGGCAGGGGCGGGGGAAGCGGTGTCGGACGCGGCACACCGCGCAATCCGGGACAATGGGACACGGCCACCGCAGCCGTACTCAGAACGAGGTAGCCCCGATGCCACGCGCGTCCGGCCCGCTCGCCAGGGCCCTGAAGCACAGGACCCTGCTCCTGGACGGCGGGCTGAGCAACCAGCTCACCGCCCAGGGCTGCGACCTGTCCGGCGGCCTGTGGGCGGGCCGGGTGCTCGTCGAGCGGCCCGAGCAGGTGGAGGCCGCCCACGCCGCGTACGTACGGGCCGGCGCCGAGGTGCTGATCACCGCCAGCTACCAGGTCGGGTACGAGACCTTCGCCGCCCGCGGCCACGACCGCGAGCAGACCTCCGCCCTGCTGCGCCGCAGCGTCGACCTCGCGGCCCGCGCGGCCGAGGCGGCCGAGCACGAGGTGTGGGTGGCCGCCTCGGTCGGCCCGTACGGGGCGGTGCTGGCGGACGGCTCCGAGTACCGGGGCCGGTACGGGCTGAGCGTGCGCGAGCTCGTCGCCTTCCACCAGCCCCGCGTCGAGGCCCTGCTCGACGCGGGTCCGGACGTCCTCGCCCTGGAGACCGTCCCCGATCCGGACGAGGCCGAGGCCCTGCTGACCGTCCTCGCGAGGACCGGCGCACCGGCCTGGCTGAGCTACACCGTCGCGGGCGGCCGCACCCGCTCCGGCACCCCGCTCCCCGAGGCGTTCGCCCTCGGCGCGGCCTCCCCGCAGATCATCGCGCTCGGCGTCAACTGCTGCGACCCGGCGGAGGTGCTCCCCGCCCTGGAGGCCGCGGCCGGCGTCACCGCGAAACCGCTCGTGGCCTACCCCAACGACGGCTCCTTCTGGGACGCGACCGCGTCGACCTGGCACGCCCCCGACACCGAGGCCCCCTGGCCCACCGCAGCCTGGCACGCCACCGGAGCCCGCCTCATCGGCGGCTGCTGCCGCATCGGCCCGGTCCGCATCGCGGAGCTGGGTACGGGCGTGCTCGACTACTGACGCCAGCGGTTCGGGGTGGGGCCCTTGCAGGTGTAGATGCGTCCGTTGTACGTGCCGGTGGCGCCCGCCGGGGAGCAGACCCGCCGGGATGGACGGTACCGACGCTGCCGGAGCCGCCCGCGGTGCTGCCCGACTCGTCCTCGTGCGCCGCCGGTTCGGGGGAAGGGGAAGGGGCGGGCCTCGGGTGCAAACTGGTGCCCTTCTCGGCAGGGCACTTCGTGCCGGGTGCGACGAGATGGACGGTGGTCGTGGCCGACTTCGCGACGAGCGTCACGCCGTTCTCCGGGCCCTGGAAGCACACGATCCAGCTCGTGTAGTCGGCGGGCAGCGTGACATCGTCGTACGCGCTGAGGGCCGTCAGCTCGGTGTCGACGAGGCCCTCCACGGCCTTCTCCGCCTCGCCGAAGGACGTGCCGACGACCTTGGGCATGGCGGGGTCCGGGGTGCGCGTCGGCGTCGGCGTCGGTGAGGGAGTCGCCGAGGGCGCCGCGCTTACGGTCGCCGAGGGCGTCGGTGCTGCGGCGGCCGAGGGCTTGGAGTCGGCGGCCGTTTCCTTCGCCGGGTCCGCCACGAGAACCACCAGGAACCACAGCCCCGACAGCACGGTGGCGATGATCTTCTTCTTCTGGTCCCACTGGCTCGTCCAGGCCAGCGCTATACCCGCCGGGGGAAAGATGACGAGCGCGGTGATGATCAGTGCCGGGTGCTGCCACCAGCGGCGTATCGGCTGTGGGGACATGTAGGCATGCGGAGGCGGGTACACGGGCGCTCCTGGGTGCACGAAGGGTGAACGTTGAACGAGCCCGAGCAGAATGTCAGAGGGTGACCGTTCGTGTACGCGAAACGGGAACCCCGCTGCGGCCGTCGCGGCGCGTAAAACACGTTGGTCCGGCAGGAAGCCGCGGCTGATACTCGCTCGTGTGTTCCTGACGATCTCCACCACCGGTACCCCCGAACGACCCGCGACCGACCTGGGCTTCCTGCTGCACAAGCATCCCGGCAAGACGCAGGCGTTCTCCACCTCCCACGGCACCGCCCACGTGTTCTATCCCGAGGCCACGGCCGAGCGGTGCACGGCGGCCCTTTTGCTGGAGGTGGATCCCGTCGCGCTCGTGCGGCGCGGGCAGGGCAAGGGGCGGGGCGGGGCTCCCGACGCGGCGCTCGCGCAGTACGTCAACGACCGCCCGTACGCCGCCTCCTCGCTGGTCGCCGTCGCGCTCAGCGGGGTGTTCCGCAGCGCCCTGAAGGGTCAGTGCGCCGCGCGGCCGGAGCTGCCCGCGCAGGAGCGGCCCCTGCGCGTCGAGATCCCCGTACTGCCCGCACGCGGCGGGGCGGAGCTCGTGCACCGGCTGTTCGACCCGCTGGGCTGGGACCTCGTGGACGTGGAGCCCGTACCCCTCGACGAGCGGTTCCCCGAGTGGGGGGACTCCCGGTACGTGCGCCTCGTACTGGAGGGGGAGCTCAGGCCGGCCGACGCCCTGCGGCAGCTGTACGTGCTGCTGCCCGTCCTCGACGACGCCAAGCACTACTGGATCGCCCCCGACGAGGTGGACAAGCTGCTGCGCGCCGGGGACGGCTGGCTCGCCGCCCACCCCGAGCACGGCCTGATCAGCTCCCGCTACCTGGCCCGCCACAAGCGGCTGACCCAGGACGCGCTGGAGCGCCTCGAGCTGGTCCGCCTCGCCGAGGCCGACGGCAGCGAGGTCGAGGAGCTCGACAACGCGGTGGACGACGAGGTCGCGGAGCGGTCCGTGCCGCTCGCCGTGCAGCGGCGGGAGGCGATCCTGACCGCACTGCGGGCCGCGGGCGCGGCACGCGTCCTCGACCTCGGCTGCGGCCAGGGGCAGTTGGTGCAGGCCCTCCTCAAGGAGGTGTCGTTCACCGAGATCGTCGGCATGGACGTGTCCGTGCGGGCGCTGAACCTGGCCGCCAAGCGGCTGCGGCTGGAGCGGATGGGCGAACGGCAGAGCTCGCGCGTGACGCTCCTGCAGGGTTCGCTCGCCTACACCGACAAGCGGCTGGCCGGCTACGACGCGGCCGTGCTGAGCGAGGTCGTCGAACACCTGGACCCGGAGCGGCTGCCCGCCCTGGAGTACGCGGTGTTCGGCTCGGCCCGCCCCCGCACCGTCCTCGTGACCACGCCGAACGTCGAGTACAACGTCCGCTGGGAGACCCTGCCCGCCGGGCACGTCCGCCACGGCGACCACCGCTTCGAGTGGACCCGCGAGGAGTTCCGCGCCTGGGCCGGCGGCGTCGCGGACCGGTACGGCTACGGCGTCGGGTTCGTCCCCGTCGGCGACGACGACCCCGAGGTCGGGCCGCCGACCCAGATGGCCGTCTTCACCCAGGCCGACACCACCGACACCCCGAAGGAGGGCGAGGCAGCATGACCACCGAGACCGGCACCGGCACCGTGACAGCGAAGCACCGCGTACTTCCCGTCACCGATCTGTCCCTCGTCGTCCTGATCGGGGCCACCGGATCGGGCAAGTCCACCTTCGCCCGCAAGCACTTCAAGCCGACCCAGGTCATCTCCTCCGACTACTGCCGGGGGCTCGTCTCCGACGACGAGAACGACCAGAGCGTCAGCCGGGACGCCTTCGACGTCCTCCACTACATCGCCGGCAAGCGGCTGGCCGCGGGGCGCCTGACCGTCGTCGACGCGACGAGCGTCCAGGCCGAGGCCCGCCGCGGCCTGGTCCAGCTCGCGCGCGAGCACGACGTACTGCCCATCGCCATCGTGCTCGACATGCCCGAACAGGTCTGCGCCGAGCGCAACGCGGCCCGCCCCGACCGCGCCGGACTGCCGCGTGCCGTCATCCAGCGCCACCGCCGCGACCTGCGGCGCTCCTTGCGCGGCCTGGAGCGCGAGGGGTTCCGCAAGGTGCACGTGCTGCGCTCGGTGGAGGAGGCCGAGAACGCCGAAGTGGTGCTGGAGAAGCGCTTCAACGACCTCACCCACCTCACCGGCCCCTTCGACATCGTCGGTGACATCCACGGCTGTTCGTCCGAGCTGGAGACGCTGCTCGCCAAGCTGGGGTACGAGAACGGCGTCCACCCCGAGGGGCGTACCGCCGTCTTCGTCGGCGACCTCGTCGACCGCGGCCCCGACAGCCCGGGCGTCCTGCGCCGCGTCATGGGCATGGTGAAGTCCGGCAACGCCCTGTGCGTGCCAGGGAACCACGAGAACAAGCTCGGCCGTTTCCTCAAGGGCTCCAAGGTCCAGCGGACCCACGGGCTCGCCGAGACGATCGAGCAGCTGGAGAAGGAGCCGGAGGAGTTCGTCCAGGAGGTGCGGGAGTTCATCCGCGGCCTCGTCAGCCACTACGTGCTGGACGGCGGCAGGCTGGTGGTCTGCCACGCGGGCCTGCCCGAGAAGTACCACGGCCGCACCTCCGGCCGGGTCCGCTCGCACGCCCTGTACGGGGAAACCACCGGCGAGACGGACGAGTTCGGGCTGCCCGTGCGCTACCCGTGGGCCGAGGACTACCGCGGCAAGGCCGCAGTGGTCTACGGCCACACCCCGGTGCCCGACACCACGTGGATCAACAACACCATCTGCCTGGACACCGGCGCGGTCTTCGGCGGGAGGATGACCGCCCTGCGCTGGCCCGAGCGCGAACTGGTCGACGTACCGGCCGAGAAGGTCTGGTACGAGCCGGTCAAGCCGCTCGCCGCCGAGGCGCCCGGAGGTCACGACGGGCGCCCCCTCGACCTGGCCGACGTACAGGGGCGCCGGGTCGTCGAGACCCGGCACCTGGGCAACGTCAGCGTGCGCGAGGAGAACGCGGCAGCCGCCCTGGAGGTCATGAGCCGCTTCGCGGTGGACCCGCGCCTCCTGCCGTACCTGCCGCCGACCATGGCGCCGACCGAGACCTCGCGGGAGGACGGCTACCTGGAGCACCCGGCCGAGGCCTTCGCCCAGTACCGCAAGGACGGCATCGCCCAGGTCGTGTGCGAGGAGAAGCACATGGGCTCCCGCGCCACCGTCCTGGTCTGCAAGGACGCCGACGCGGCCCGGACGCGCTTCGGGGTGGACGGGCCCACCGGCTCCGTCTGCACCCGCACCGGGCGGCCGTTCTTCAAGGACCCCGAGGTCACCGAGGAGGTCCTGACCCGGCTGCGCTCGGCCGTCACCGACGCCGGCCTCTGGGAGGAGCTCGGTACGGACTGGCTGCTGGTCGACGGGGAACTGCTGCCCTGGTCGCTGAAGTCCACCGGCCTGCTGCGCAGCCAGTACGCCGCCGTGGGCGCGGCCTCCGGCGCCGTCTTCCCGGGTGCGCTCGCCGCACTGGAGGCGGCCGCCGCCCGCGGCATCGACACCGGTGAGCTGCTGGCACGCCAGCGCGGCCGGGCCGCCGACGCGGCCGCGTTCACCGAGGCGTACCGGCGCTACTGCTGGACCACCGACGGGCTGGAGGGCGTACGGTTCGCGCCCTTCCAACTGCTGGCGGCGGCCGGGCGCTCGCTGGCCGCCGTACCCCACGACGAGCAGCTGTTCTGGCTGGACCGGCTGGTGGCCGCCGACGAGGCCGCGGGGACGGGACTGCTGCGCCGCACCGGCCGGATCCTCGTGGACACCGCGGATGAGGCCTCCGTACGGGCCGGCACCGACTGGTGGCTGGAACTGACGGCCGCCGGCGGCGAGGGCATGGTCGTCAAGCCGCTCCAGGCCTACGCGCGGGACGGCCAGGGCCGCCTCGTGCAGCCGGGGGTCAAGGTGCGCGGACGCGAGTACCTGCGGATCATCTACGGGCCGGAGTACACCCGTCCGGACCACCTGGAGCGGCTGCGCCAGCGCTTCCTCGGGCACAAGCGCTCGCTCGCCCTGCGCGAGTACGCGCTCGGCCTGGAGGCGCTGGACCGGCTGGCGGCCGGGGAGCCGCTGTGGCGGGTGCACGAAGCCGTCTTCGCGGTGCTCGCCCTCGAATCGGAGCCGGTCGACCCCCGGCTCTGACACCGGGCGGCACCCGCCGACGGCCGCCCGGAGCGTCAAGCCGAGACCTCCGGGCGGCCGCTCTTTAGGTCGTATGGGGGAACTTTCGCCGAGAACGCCGGGAAACCGCCCGGCGGGATCGTTCATCCAGGGCAGCGGAATGTCCGCGACCCTGGAAGGACGGAACGTCACCTATGAAGATGACCGCGCGCGGAAGCATTGCGGCGCTCATGACCTGTATGGCCGCGGCCGGCGCTGCCACCCCGGCCGTCGCCGACTCGGTGCCGGTCGGTGTCCCCCTGGACGCCGTGAAGACCACACTGGGCGTGGACACCCCGCGCGTGGCGACCGGGATCCCGGTGCCGGTCGTCGGAGCGCCCGAGACGCCGGTCCAGCACATGGGGGACATGCTTCCGACCCCACTGCTCCCGACGGTCCCGCTCAGCACCGAGCTCGGCCGCACGCTGGTCTCCACGCCCGTCCCGAACCTGCTGGGCGACAAGGCGACGGACGGCGAGGGCTCACTGACGGCCCCCGACACGGACATGCGCGCCCGCACCCCCGGCGCGGTCGTCGGTGCTCCGCTGACGATGCCGAACGCCGCCAACTACGGTCTGCCGGACGTCACGCTGCCCAAGCTGGGCGTCGTCGCCCCGGATCTCACGGGCGCGCCGTCGGCGCTGCTCGGCCTCACCCCGGCCCGCTGAGCCGACGCCGGATCAAAGCCGCCCCGTCTGGGAACGTGTACGGCATGGGATTCCATGTCGACTCCGAGACCGGGCGGCTCCGCCGCGTCATCCTCCACCGGCCCGACCTGGAGCTGAAGCGGCTCACACCGAGCAACAAGGACGCACTCCTCTTCGACGACGTGCTGTGGGTGCGCCGGGCCCGCCAGGAGCACGACGGCTTCGCGGACGTGCTGCGCGACCGGGGCGTGGCGGTCCACCTGTTCGGCGACCTGCTGGTCGAGGCCCTGGACATCCCGGAGGCGCGGCACCTCGTACTGGACCGGGTCTTCGACGAGAAGGAGTACGGGCCGCTCGCCACCGATCACCTGCGGTCGGACTTCGACGGGCTGTCCTCGGCCGAGCTGGCGGAGGCGCTGGTCGGCGGGATGACCAAGCGCGAGTACCTGGAGCGGCACGCGGAGCCGCTGTCCGTGCGCTTCCACGCGCTGGACCTGGACGGCTTCCTGCTCGGGCCGCTGCCCAACCACCTGTTCACCCGGGACACATCGGCCTGGATCTACGACGGCGTGTCCATCAACGCGATGCGCTGGCCGGCCCGCCAGCGCGAGACCGTCCACTTCGAGGCGATCTACCGGCACCATCCGCTGTTCACCTCCTCCGGGGCCTTCCACTACTGGTCGCAGGGGCAGGCGGACTACCCCTCGACGATCGAGGGCGGGGACGTACTGGTCCTCGGCAACGGCGCGGTGCTGATCGGGATGAGCGAGCGGACCACCCCGCAGGCGGTGGAGATGCTGGCGCGGGGCCTGTTCGCGGCCGGCTCGGCGCGCAGCATCGTGGCCCTCGACATGCCGAAGCGGCGGGCCTTCATGCACCTGGACACCGTGATGACCATGGTCGATGGAGATACGTTCACTCAGTACGCGGGGCTCGGCATGCTCCGCTCCTACACGATCGAGCCCGGCGATCACCCGGGCGAGCTGAAGGTGACCGACCATCCGGCGGAGCACATGCACCGGGCGATCGCGGCGGCCCTCGGCTTGGACTCCATCCGGGTGCTGACCGCGACCCAGGACGTGCACTCGGCGGAGCGCGAGCAGTGGGACGACGGGTGCAACGTGCTGGCGGTGGAGCCGGGGGTGGTGGTCGCCTACGAGCGGAACGTGACGACCAACACCCACCTGCGCAAGGAGGGCATCGAGGTCATCGAGATCCCGGGCAGCGAGCTGGGCCGGGGCCGGGGCGGCCCGCGCTGTATGAGCTGCCCGGTCGAGCGGGACGCCGTGGCCTAGGGGGTGTTGCGGAAGTCCTGTGCGGTGCCCGCGGTGTCCGGTGCGTGCTCTCGGCGTGCCGGGCGAAGGTCCTCGTACTGGGCGTACTCGGGGCTTCGTCCGGTGCGGCGAGAGTGCGTGCCGGGCGCCGTGGGCGCCGTGCGGGACTTTCGCAACACCCCCTAGGCCTGGCTCAGGCCGGCCGGGTGTGCGCGGGGCCGGTGCGGGCGGGGTACCGGTGCGGGCGGGGTACCGGTGCGGGCGGGGCGTCGGCGGGGTGCGGAGCCGGGGCGGACCGCGGCGCCGGGGGCGGCGAACCCCGGGGCGAACCAGGGCCGAACCCGGAGCGGGGCGCGGCGCCCGAGGGCCGGCGACCCCGGGCTGTATATCAATGCAGAGGATCGTATAGACTTCCAACATCCCCTGTCACCGTGACGCTGGAGCGACCCCATGGCCACCGACCTCACCGGCCGCAGTTTCCTCAAGGAGCTCGACTTCACCGCCGCCGAGTTCCGCGGTCTGGTCGAGCTCGCCGCCGACCTGAAGGCGGCCAAGAAGGCCGGGATCGAGCAGCGCCAGCTCCGGGGCAGGAACATCGGCCTGATCTTCGAGAAGACCTCGACGCGCACCCGCTGCGCCTTCGAGGTCGCCGCCGCCGACCAGGGTGCCCACACCACCTACCTCGACCCCTCCGGCTCCCAGATGGGGCACAAGGAGTCGGTCAAGGACACGGCCCGGGTGCTGGGCCGGATGTTCGACGCGATCGAGTACCGGGGCGACAGCCAGGAGACCGTGGAGGAGCTCGCCGCCCACTCCGGCGTGCCCGTCTTCAACGGCCTCACCGACGACTGGCACCCCACCCAGATGCTGGCCGACGTCCTCACCATGACCGAGCACAGCGCGAAGCCGCTGGAGCACATCTCCTTCGCCTACCTCGGCGACGCCCGCTTCAACATGGGCAACTCGTACCTCGTGACGGGCGCGCTGCTGGGCATGGACGTACGGATCGTCGCGCCGAAGGCCTACTGGCCGACCGAGCCGGTGGTGGCCGAGGCGCGCAGGCTCGCGGCGGAGAGCGGTGCGCGGATCACCCTGACCGAGGAGATCGCGGAGGGCGTCGCCCAGGCCGACTTCGTCCTGACGGACATCTGGGTGTCCATGGGCGAGCCCAAGGAGGTCTGGGACGAGCGGATCGCGGCCCTGTCCCCGTACGCCGTCACCATGGACGTGCTGCGGGCCACGGGGAACCCGGACGTGAAGTTCATGCACTGCCTGCCGGCCTTCCACGACCTCGGGACCAAGGTCGCCCGGGAGATCCACGAGAGCCACGGGCTGGAATCGCTCGAAGTGACGGACGAGGTCTTCGAGTCGGAGCACTCCATCGTCTTCGACGAGGCGGAGAACCGGCTGCACACCATCAAGGCCGTACTCGTGGCCACACTGGCGAAGCCGGGCTCCCGCGCATAGTCATACGCGTGCGGCCAAGGTGAACCAGACCGCCTTGCCGTGCGCGGTGCGGCGGTGGCCGCAGGCGGAGCTGAGGGCGCGGATCAGCAGCAGGCCGCGGCCGTGCTCCTGCCAGGGGTCGGGGTGGCGGTCGTCCCTGCGGGCCGTCAGATCGCCGGGCGGCCGCGGATCGCCGTCGTGGACCTCGACCTGGCAGCCGTCCGCCAGCAGTTCCACGACCAGTTCGATCGGGCCGCCGCTGTCGGTGTGCGCCACGGCGTTGGCGACCAGCTCGGCCGTCAGCAGCTCCGCCGTGTCGCTGTCCGCGGGCTCGTCGACCTCGGCCAGTGCGGTACGGACGAGCGCGCGGGCCATCGGCACGGCGGCCGCCGTGTGCGGCAGCGCGATCCGCCAGGCGGAGGGGTCGGGCACGGTGGGACCGTCCTTCCGTAGGGGGCGCGGGAGTCGCGGGAGGTCCTGGATTCAACGATACGAAGTCGAAATCCCATCCCGTGGGGCACCCCGGCGGGACGGCGGGGGAGCATGGCCGGCAAGAGGCCTGGACCATTGGCCGGCGTGGCGTCCGGCCGGACGAGGGGCTGGGTGTCGTGTTGCGTTTCCGTGACGGTAGTCAGGATGCGGTGATACCGTCGAGGGCGTGAGCCCCTTCACCGGTTCCACAGCAGCGACCGAACGGTGGCACCACCTCCGGCTGACCCGGCAGGACGGCGTCGCCACCGTCACCTTCGACCGCCCCGAGAAGCTGAACGCGCTCACCTTCGGCGCCTACGCCGACCTGCGCGATCTGCTCGCCGAACTCTCCCGCGACCGCTCCGTGCGCGCCCTCGTGCTGGGCGGCGAGGGGCGCGGCTTCTGCTCCGGCGGAGACGTGGACGAGATCATCGGCGCCACCCTCGCCATGGACACCTCCCAGCTCCTCGACTTCAACCGGATGACCGGTCAGGTCGTGCGCGCCATCCGCGAATGCCCCTTCCCGGTGATCGCCGCCGTACACGGGGTGGCCGCCGGGGCCGGGGCCGTCCTCGCCCTCGCCGCGGACTTCCGCATCGCCGACCCCACCGCCCGTTTCGCCTTCCTCTTCACCCGGGTCGGCCTCTCCGGCGGCGACATGGGCGCCGCCTACCTGCTGCCCCGGGTCGTCGGCCTCGGCCACGCCACCCGGCTGCTGATGCTCGGAGAGCCCGTACGCGCCGCCGAGGCCGAGCGGATCGGCCTGCTCAGCGAGCTCACCGAGGAGGGCAAGTCCCTCGTGCGGGCGGGCGAACTCGCCGCGCACCTGGCCGCGGGGCCGGTACTCGCCTACGCGCAGACCAAGGCCCTGCTCACCGCCGAACTCGACATGCCGCTGGCGGCGTCGGTGGAGCTCGACGCCGCCACCCAGGCCCTGCTCATGAACGGCCGGGACTACGCCGAGTTCCACGCCGCCTTCACCGGGAAGCGGCCGCCGCAGTGGCAGGGCAGGTAGCCGCCATGCGGGTGGCCGTCGTCGGCGGCGGACCCGGCGGGCTCTACGCGGCCGCGCTGCTGGCCCGCCAGGGCCACACCGTCGAGCTCTGGGAGCGGGGCGCCCCCGACGACACCTTCGGCTTCGGCGTCGTCCTCTCCGACGAGACCCTCGGCGGCATCGAGCGGGCGGACAGCCTCGTGCACGCCGCCCTCGGCGCGGAGTTCGTGCGCTGGGACGACGTGGAGATCGTGCACCGGGGCCGGCTGCTGACCTCCGGCGGCCACGGCTTCGCCGCCATCGGCCGGCGCCGGCTGCTGGAGATCCTGCACGAGCGGTGCGCGGGCCTCGGCGTCCGGCTCCGGTTCCGCACGCAGGCCCCCGACCCCCGCGCGCTCTCCGCCTCGTACGACCTGGTCGTCGCGGCCGACGGCGTGCACAGCGCCGTCCGCGAGGCGGGCGCCGCTCACCACCGGCCGTCCGTGACGCCCGGGCGCTGCCGCTACATCTGGCTCGCCGCCGACTTCGCCTTCGAGGCCTTCCGCTTCGAGATCGCCGAGACCGAGCACGGCGTCATGCAACTGCACGCCTACCCCTACTCCGCCGACTCCTCCACCGTCATCGTCGAGATGCGCGAAGAGGTGTGGCGGGCCGCCGGGTTCGACCTGTGCGACGAGACCGAGTCCGCCGCCCGCTGCGCCAAGATCTTCAGCGAGGCCCTGCGCGGGCGGCCGCTGCGCGGCAACCGCTCCGCCTGGACGCGGTTCCGCACCGTCGTCAACGAGCACTGGTCGCACGGCAACGTGGTCCTGCTCGGCGACGCGGCCCACACCGCGCACTTCTCCATCGGCTCCGGCACCAAACTCGCCGTGGAGGACGCCCTCGCCCTCGCCGAAGCGGTGCGCGCACATCCCGGCGTACCGGACGCCCTCGCCGCCTACGAGGCCGAGCGGCGCCCCGCCGTCGCCAGCACCCAGCGCGCGGCCGCCGCCAGCATGCGCTGGTTCGAGGAGATCGAGGGGTACGTCGGCCAGCCCGCCCGGCAGTTCGCCTTCAACCTCCTCACCCGCAGCCGCCGGGTCACCCACGACAACCTGCGGATGCGCGACGAGCGGTTCACCCGGGCCGTGGAACGGGACTTCGGCTGCCCGGACGAGAACACCCCGCCGATGTTCACCCCGCTGCGCCTGCGCGGCCTGACCCTGCGCAACCGGGTCGTCGTCTCCCCGATGGACATGTACTCCGCCGAGCGGGGCGTGCCGGGGGACTTCCACCTCGTCCACCTCGGCGCCCGCGCCCTCGGCGGCGCGGGACTGGTGATGACCGAGATGGTCTGCGTCAGCGAGGAGGGCCGCATCACCCCCGGCTGCACCGGCCTGTGGACGCAGGAGCAGGCCACCGCCTGGAAGCGCATCGCCGACTTCGTCCACACCTCCGCCCCCGGCACCGCGCTCGGCGTCCAGCTCGGGCACGCCGGGCGCAAGGGCTCGACCCGGGTGATGTGGGAGGGCATGGACGACCCCCTCCCCGAGGGCAACTGGCCGCTGGTCGCCGCCTCCCCGCTGCCGTACCGGCCGGGCGTCTCCGCCGTCCCGCGGACCCTCGACGGAGCGGACCTGGCGGCGCTGCGCTCGGAGTTCGCGGCGGCCGCCGTCCGCGCCGCCGACAGCGGGTTCGACCTGCTGGAACTGCACTGCGCCCACGGCTACCTGCTCTCCGGGTTCCTCTCGCCGCTGACCAACCACCGCGAGGACGCCTACGGCGGGCCGCTGGAGAACCGGCTGCGCTTCCCGCTGGAGGTCTTCGACGCGGTCCGCGCCGTCTGGCCGCAGGACCGCCCGATGACCGTGCGCCTCTCCGCCACCGACTGGGCGCCCGGCGGCACCACGCCCGAGGAGTCGGTACGGATCGCCGCCGCCTTCGTGGAGCACGGCGCCGACGCCATCGACGTCTCCACCGGGCAGGTCGTCGCGGACGAGACCCCCGAGTACGGGCGCTCGTACCAGACCCCGTACGCCGACCGGATCCGGGGCGCCCTCGGCGTCCCCGTCATCGCCGTCGGCGCCATCTCCTCCTGGGACGACGTCAACTCCCTGCTCCTGGCGGGCCGCGCCGACCTCTGCGCCCTGGGCCGGCCCCACCTCTACGACCCGCACTGGACCCTGCACTCGGCCGCCGAGCAGTCCTACGAGGGCCCGGCGGCACCCTGGCCCGCGCCCTACCGGGCGGGCAGCCGCAAGCCGCCTACCGGCCGGGGTTGAGGCACTCGTGGCACAGGCACGGCTGGGGGTGGTGCCAGTCGAGCCAGCGCTCGGAGCGCAGGGCCCTGGCGTGCCGCTCCATGAACGGAGCCGCCTGCGCCGCGTCCACCTCACCCGTCGCGCCCCAGAAGTGGGACCACTCGGTGGTCCGGAGCACGGCCGGGCTGCGGACGAACTTCGTGCGGAAGGTGTGCAGATGGCGGGTGTGGACGTGCGCCTCGACGTAACGCGGGGAGTTGCGGGGCCGGCCGACGACCTTGCACACGTCCCGGCCGTCCGCGAAGCCGTAGACGTACAGCTTGGCGCCGCCCTTGAAGGTCTTCGTGCCCGGGCGCTGTCCCTGGCCGCCCTCACCGCAGCGGCGCCACTCCACCACGTTCGCCACCAGCATCCAGAGCGGTTCCAGCGGCTCGTCCGGCTCGTCGGGCGTGCTCATGCCGCGACCACCTCGGCCCGGTCCTCGACCGGGGTGTAGCCCAGGCGCAGGTAGACGCCGTTGCTGGTCGGGTTCGCCAGGTCCGTGAAGAGCAGCACCTCGGAGGCGCCGGCCTGGTACGCCGCCGCGCTCGCCGCGTGCGTGACCCCGGCGGCGTAGCCGCGGCCGCGGAGCGCGGGCGGGGTGTAGACCGACCCGATGCGGGAGGCCGAGCCGATCGGGCGGGTGAAGGAGGCGAGGGAGACGGGCACCCCGGCATCCTCCCAGAGCAGGACCCCGCCGTACGAGAGCCGGTCGCGCAGGCCCGCCTCGGAGCCCGTGCCCGGCTGGCCCAGCTCCTCGTCGAAGGCCCCGACCCACTCCAGCAGCAGCGGAAGGTCCTCCTCGGCGGCGAGCCGGGGCCGCCCGGAGGGGGCGGGATCCGGGTCGACGAGCCCGGCCAGCCGGTAGAGGCGGTTCTCCTCGGCGAGGCGGGTGGGCCGCCCCCACGCAGCGGCGAGCGTGTCCGTGTCCCGGCGCCGGGCGCTGATGCCGCCGACCGCGGCGAGCAGCGGCTCGGTGCGCAGGGCGGCCGCCAGTGCGAGCACCGCCTCCTCGGGCAGCGCGCCGAGCTGCAGGGGGTGGGGAGGGGTGCACAGCAGGGCCCCGGAGACCGTGCCGTCGGGCCCGGTCCACCAGCCGAAGACGGGATCGGCGTCCCCGTACGTGTGCGGCCCGCGCCGTCGCAGCGCGTCGGCGACGGTGATCAGGAGGGTGTTGGAGACGGGATGCGCGGCCACCGCCGGGCCCGTCGCGGCGAGGTAGGCGTCCAGGTCGGTGCTGAAGGTCCAGGTCATGGCCCATCCTGGCGCGCCGCGCGCACCGCACGCACCCCGATTTCCGCGCCCCGGGTCTGCACGCCGGGTCTGCACGCCGGGACGCCGCGCCCGGGTCCGCCTCACGCGGGCAGCCATCCCGGCCACCACGGAGGCACGTTGCCCGGCCCGCACCTCTCCAGGTCCCCGGGATACCCGTCGAGGGTGCCGCGCACGGCGAAGTACAGCACCGTCGGACCGGCCGGCACGGCCAGGACCGCGCCCAGTTGCAGGGCCACGGGCCGCCGGTCCAGGAGGAAGGCCACGAGCAGCGCCACCACGCCGAAGACCACGGCCAGGGGCAGGAGCGTGAGGGACAGCTCCAGGCGGCCGCCCGCGTCCGCGCCCGCGTCGCAGTACTCCCGGGAGTGCGCGGCCAGCGAACGGCCGCGCAGCCCGCCGCGAGGCCGGCGAGCAGCGCCGGGCCCAGGGTGAGACAGCGCTTCCTGAAAGAGGGCATCTTCGGGGAGGGGCGCGCAGCGCGTGGCGTCATAACGGTCGTGGCGGAACGCCTCAGCCCCGCGCGAACAGCATGCCCCGGTCGCGCAGGCGTGCGTGCAGTTCGGCGAAGACGGCCGCCGCGCGGTCGCCCGGCCAGTCCGCCGGAAGCAGCTCACGGGGCAGGCCCGGGTCCGCGTACGGGAGCCGGCGCCAGCTGTCCAGGGCCAGCAGATAGCCGCGGTAGGCCTCCTCCGGCGTCGGCTCGGGGCCCGACCGCAGGGCGCGCAGGCCGGGCCCGTGCCGGTCCAGGAACTCCTCGTGCTGCTTGGCCAGGGCCGCCAGGTCCCACCACCGCGCCACCGCCTCCGCGGTCGGCGCGAAACCGAGGTGGGCGCCGCGGAACAGCTCCACGTACGGCGTCAGCCGCAGTCGCTCCAGCGTGTGCGCGGTCTCCTCCACGAGCCGGGCCGGGGCGATCCACACGCCCGGCGCCACCGAGCCGAAACCGAGCCGGGCCAGCCGCGAGCGCAGCAGGTGCCGTTTGCTCCGCTCCTGCTCCGGCACGGAGAACACCGCCACCAGCCACTCCTCGGAGGGCTCGGGGCTGCCGTAGATGCGCCGGTCCCCGTCGTCCAGGAGCTGCTGGGCCTCCTCCGAGAGCACGTACGCGGCCGAGCCGTCCGCGGCGCGCTGGGGCAGCAGGAAACCGCGCCGCTTCAGCCGGGACACCGACGAGCGGACCGAGGGGGCGTCCACGCCGGCCGCGCCCAGCAGGCGGATCAGCGCGGACACCGGGACCGGCCCCTCGAAGGCCCGCCCGTAGGCGCCGTAGAAGGTGACGATCAGGGATCGCGGGGTGTGCTGCTCGGCCACGGGTTCATGCTAGTGCCGCGACCCGGTGGACCCTGCCGGTCACAGCACTGGATCGCGCAGCCGGAAGCGTTGCAGCTTGCCGGTCCCGGTGCGGGGGAGCTCGGAGAGGAAGACGAAGGCGCGCGGGCACTTGTGCGGGGCCAGCTCGGCCCGCATGAAGGCGCGCAGCCCCTCCTCGGTCAGCGTCGCGCCCGGGCGGGGCACGGTGTACGCCACCACGATCTGCCCGCGCTGCTCGTCCGGACGGCCCACCACCGCGGCCTCGGCCACGTCCGGGTGGCGCAGCAGGGCCTCCTCCACCTCCGGGCCCGCGATGTTGTAACCCGACGAGATGATCATGTCGTCGGCGCGGGCGACGTAGCGGAAGTAGCCGTCCGCGTCGCGGACGTAGGTGTCCCCCGTCAGGTTCCAGCCGTCCCGTACGTACTCCGCCTGGCGCGGGTCGGCCAGATAGCGGCAGCCCACCGGGCCGCGCACGGCCAGCAGCCCCGGCTCGTCGTCCGGGACGGGCATGCCGGACCCGTCCACCACCCGCGCCTGCCAGCCCGGAACCACCCGGCCCGTGGTGCCGGGCCGGATGTCCTCGTCGGCGGCCGAGATGAAGATGTGCAGCAGCTCGGTCGCCCCGATGCCGTTGATGATCCGCAGGCCGGTGCGCTCGTACCAGGCCTGCCAGGTGGCGGCGGGCAGGTTCTCCCCGGCCGAGACGCAGCGCCGCAGCGCGGAGAGGTCGTACATGCCCACGTCGTACGGGCCCAGCGCGTCGAGCATCGCCCGGTAGGCGGTGGGCGCCGTGAACAGCACCGTCACCCGGTGCTCGGCGAGGGCGGGCAGCAGCCGGCGCGGCACCGCGTCCTCCAGCAGCAGCGCGCAGGCGCCGGCCCGCAGCGGGAAGACGACCAGTCCGCCGAGGCCGAAGGTGAAGCCGAGGGGCGGGCTGCCGGCGAAGACGTCGTCCGGGCGCGGGCGCAGCACGTTCCGCGAGAAGGTGTCGGCCACGGCGAGCAGGTCGCGGTGGAAGTGCATGCAGCCCTTGGGCCGGCCCGTGGTGCCGGAGGTGAAGGCGATCAGGGCCACGTCGTCGGCCGAGGTGGGCGCGGCCTCGAAGGGCCCGGTGCGTCTTTCGGCCAGCCGGAGCAGATCGTCCCCGGCCCCGCCCCCGTAGACGGTGATCCGCAGCCCCGGCACCTCCGCCTTGACCAGGTCGTCCAGCGCGCCCGCGTGGCACAGCGCGTACTGCACGCGGGCCATCGAGCACACCGTGGCCAGCTCCTGCGCGCGCTGCTGCGGCAGCACGGTCACCGCCACCGCGCCCGCCTTCATCACCGCGAGCCAGCACGCGGCGAGCCAGGGACCGGTGGGTCCGCGCAGCAGCACCCGGTTGCCGGGGACGACGCCGAGGTCGGCGGTGAGCACGTGGGCGATCCGGTCCACGCGCTCGCGCAGCTCCCCGTACGTCCACACCTCGCCCGCACCGCTGCGGAAGGCGGGGCGGCCGGGGCCCTCGGGCCCGAACCGGGCGATGGTCGCGTCGAGCAGCTCGGCCCCGCAGTTGAGGCGGTCCGGATAGGCCAGTTCGGGCAGCTCGAAGAGGAGTTCCGGCCACGCGTGCGCGGGTGGCAGGTGGTCGCGGGCAAAAGTGTCGGTGTGAGCGGAAGGCTTCAGGTCCAAGGCGGGTTCGCCCCCTTGCGACGGTCCCGGGTGGGGTGGAGCGGGCCGTGCGGTCACCGTGACGAGCGTATCGTGATGGTGACGGCAGTCAACAGGACGCGATAGAAGCGGGGATGTTCGGATGAACGGATTCGCGCTCGGGGCGGACCAGGAGGAATGGTGCGGGCAGTTGCGCGCACTGTCGGCCGGGCGGCTCCGGCCGCTGGCCGAGAAGGGTGAGCCGGGCCGGGTCAACCGGCCGCTCCTGGCGGCGCTGGGGGAGCTGGGCCTGCTGGACCGGGTGTTCACGGCCGGGGCGCTGGAGCTGTGCCTGCTCCGGGAGTCGCTCGCCTACGGCTGCACGGAGGCCGAGACGGCGCTCGCCCTCCAGGGGCTGGGGGCGTACCCCGTACTGCGGGCGGGCAGCGACGAACAGCGGGAGCGGTGGCTGCCGCGGGTACGCGCGGGGCGGGCGGTGGCCGCCTTCGCGCTGAGCGAGCCCGGCGCGGGATCGGACGCGGCGGCGCTGGAACTGGCGGCGGCCCCGGCCTCCGGGGGCGGCTGGGTGCTGAGCGGGGAGAAGCGCTGGATCTCCAACGCCCCGGAGGCCGATTTCTACACCGTCTTCGCCCGGACGGGTGAAGGACCGGGCGCCAGGGGGGTCTCCGCCTTCCTGGTCCCCGCTGACCGGCCCGGACTCTCCGGCGAGGCGCTGGACATGCTCTCCCCCCACCCCATCGGGGCCCTCGCCTTCGACGGGGTGGCGGTCGGCCCCGGGGACCTGCTCGGCGAGCCGGGCCGGGGCTTCCGCGTCGCGATGGACACCCTCAACCTCTTCCGGCCCAGCGTCGGAGCCTTCGCGGTGGGCATGGCCCGGGCGGCGCTGGACGCCGCCCTCGCCCACACGGCGGCCCGCACCGCCTTCGGCGGGACGCTCAGCGACCTCCAGGCGGTCGCGCACCGGGTGGCGGAGATGGCCACCCGCACGGAGGCGGCCCGGCTGCTGGTGTACGCGGCCGCCGGGGCGCACGACAGGGGCGCGGGCGACGTACCGCGCCGCGCGGCGATGGCGAAACTGCTGGCCACCGAGACGGCCCAGTACGTCGTGGACCACGCGGTCCAACTGCACGGCGCGGTCGCCCTCCAGCGCGGGCACCTGCTGGAACACCTCTACCGCGAGGTGCGGGCGCCGAGGATCTATGAGGGGGCGAGCGAGGTGCAGCGTTCGATCATCGCGAAGGAGCTCTACCGGGCGGTGGCGGCCGGATGACCCCCGAGCGCATCAACCCGGCGGAGCTCTCGCCGGCGACGGGCTTCTCCCACGCGGTGGTGGCGACCGGCTCGCGGCTGGTGTTCCTGGCCGGGCAGACCGCGCTGGACGGCGCGGGCAAGGTGGTGGGGGAGGGTCTCGTCGAACAGTTCGAGGTGGCGCTGGCCAACCTCCTGTCCGCCCTCGCCGCCGCGGGCGGCTCCCCGCAGGACCTCGCCCGGGTGACGGTGTACGCGGTCGACGTGCCGTCCTATCGCGAGCAGGCGGCCGAACTGGGCCGGATCTGGAGGCGGTTGGCGGGACGCGACTATCCGGCCATGGCCGTCATCGGCGTGGTCCGCCTGTGGGACGAGCAGGCCCTCGTCGAACTCGACGGCTTCGCGGTCCTGCCGTAACCAGCGGACCCCTCCGCCGGGCCCCGGCCCGGGAGCCCCGCGCCTCCGACGCCGGCACGGCTGACGCCGCAGCCGCGGCCGACGTGGGAGGCGCGGGGCTCGGGAGGCCCCGCGCGGCGCGGTGACGGCCGCGCGCCGGCCCGGCCGCGGGGTCTCCTCCCGAGGGGGCGGGGATCAGGCGGCGCGGCCGGTGACGTAACCGCCGTCCACCCGCAGGGCGTGTCCGGTGACGAACTCGGCGCCGGCCAGGTACAGCACGGCCTCGGAGATCTCGGACACCTCCCCGACCCGGCCCAGGAGGTGGACCCCGCCGAAGGAGTCCACGTCGCTACCCGAGTGCAGCGGGGTGCGGATGATGCCGGGGGCCACGAGGTTGACGCGGATCCCGTCCCCGGCGAGCTCGGCGGCCAGGCTCGTCGTCAGCGCGTGCACGCCGGCCTTGCTGACCACCGGCGCGGAGGCCGGGAAGCCGGCGATCGCGTGGTCGACCAGAACGGTGCCGATGTTGACGATGCTGCCGCCCCCGCCCTGTGCGCGCAGCGCCCGCACCACGGCCTGGGTGGTGACGTAGGTGCCCTTGAGGTTGCCCGTCAGGAAGCCGTCGAGTTCGTCCTCGGTGACCTCGGCGAAGGGCTTGGAGGCGAAGGTGCCTGCGTTGTTGACCAGGACGTCGATGCGGCCGAAGCGCTCCAGCGCCGTACGGACGAGGGCTTCGCCGGTCTCGCGCTCGGCGATGCCGCCCGCGACCCACGCCGTGCGCTCCGGGTGGCCGAGGTCCGCGGCGGCCTTGGCGAGGCGGTCGGCGTTCCGGCCGTTCAGGACGACGTTCGCGCCGCTCGCCAGGAAGGCGCGGGCGATGTCCAGGCCGATGCCGCTGGAGGATCCGGTGATGAGGGCAGTGGTCATGGGTGGGTGCCTTTCGGGCGAGTCGTTCTGCTGACACCCAGAAACGTATGAGTACTCAACCCATAACACCACGACGGAAATTGGAGCATGTGATAATCCGGCGTTATGGATGTGGACCTGCGTGACCTGGAGCTCCTGACCGCCACCGCCGACGCCGGCTCGCTGACCGCCGCCGCCGAGCGGCTCTACGTCAGCCAGCCCGCCCTCAGCCAGCGGCTGACCCGGATGGAAGGCCGCCTCGGCATGCCCCTGTTCGACCGCGAGGGCCGCCGGCTGGTGCCGAACGAGGCCGGCAGGCGGCTGCTGGTCGCCGCCCGCCAGGTCATCGGCGAACTGCAGTCGGCCACCCGCGACCTGCGGGAGATCCGCGACGGGCGCGGCCGGCGGGTCCGCTTCACCGCGCAGTGCAGCACCACCTTCCCGTGGCTGCCGCCCGTGCTGCGCGCCTTCCGGGAGCGGGAGCCGGACATCGAGGTGCGCATCGAGACCGTCGCCGACGACGCGCCGGTCCCCGCGCTCCTCGCGGACCTGGTCGACGTCGCGCTGGTCACCAAACCCGACGTGCAGATGGACCGGGTGTCGCTGACCCGGCTCTTCGACGACGAGATGGTGGCCGTGGTGCCCGCGGGGCACGCCTGGGCCGGCCGCGGGCACCTGACCGCCCGTGACTTCGACGGGGCCGACCTGGTCCTCTACGACTTCTACGACCAGAAGCGCATCCCGTCGCTGCCGCTGCCGCTCCCCGCCGGGGCCCGGCCCGGCCGGATCACCACGATGCCCGTGGTGACCGACCTGGTCGTCGAGATGGTGGCGGGCGGCCAGGGCGTGACGGTGCTGCCCAACTGGGTGGCCGCCCCGTACGTGGCCTCCCACGGCCTCGCGCTGGTGCAGATCGGCGCGCAGCCGCTGACCCGCACCTGGTTCTGCGCCACGCGGACCGGCGAACTCCCGCCCCACCTGGAAGTCTTCGTCGAGGAACTCGTCGGCCGTCTCGGAGCGCCCCGCCCCGTCACGGCACTAGGCGTGTTTCGTCCCTGATCCGCCGGGCCCCCCTCCTAACCCTCCAGCAGCCGGCCCATCCACTCCTCGATGCCCGCCACCGTGCGCGGCAGGGCGCCCGACATCAGGCGGGCGCCGTCCGCCGTGATCACCAGGTCGTCCTCGATGCGGACGCCGATGCCGCGCAGCTCCGCCGGGAGGGTCTCGTCGTCCGGCTGCAGGTACAGGCCCGGCTCCACCGTCAGGACCTGGCCCTCTTCCAGGACACCGTCCAGGTAGGTCTGCGACCGGGCCTTCGCGCAGTCGTGGACGTCCAGGCCCAGCATGTGGCCGCTGCTGCACAGGGTGTAGCGCCGGTACAGGTCGCCCTCGGCGTCCTTGAGGACACCCCACTCCGCGAGGCCCTCCGCGATCACCCGCATCCCGGCCCGGTGGAAGTCGCGGAAGCTCGCGCCCGGGCGCAGCGCCGCGATCCCCGCGTCCTGCGCGGCCAGGACCAGTTCGTACACCTGCCGCTGGAGGGGGGAGAAGCGCCCCGACAGCGGGAGGGTGCGGGTGATGTCCGCCGTGTAGAGGGTGTCGGTCTCCACGCCCGCGTCCAGGAGCAGGAGTTCGTCCCGGTCCAGCCGGCCGTCGTTGCGGATCCAGTGCAGGACGCACGCGTGGGCGCCCGAGGCCGCGATCGTGTCGTACCCCGTGCCGTTGCCGTCGGCCCGGGCGCGCAGGCCGAACACCCCCTCGACCACGCGCTCCCCGCGCGGATGGGCCAGGGCGCGCGGCAGGGCCCGTACGACGTCCTCGAACCCGGCCGCCGTGTGGTCCACGGCCAGCTGGAGCTGCCCGACCTCCCAGGTGTCCTTCACCAGTCGCAGTTCCGAGAGGGCGGCGGCGAGTTCCGCGTCGCGGGAGGCGTCGCGCCCCGCCGGTGAGCCCAGGGAGTCCAGGTGGGCGCAGCGCAGGCCGGTCAGGCGTTCCGCCTCGGCCAGGTCGGGGCGGCGGCCCACCCAGAACTCCCCGTACCGGCGGTCCCGGTAGAACTCCTCCGTCCCGTCCGAGCGCGAGGAGCGCGGCCGCAGGTACAGGACGGCCTCGTGTCCGTGCGGGCCCGAGGGCTCCATGACCAGGACGTGGCCCACCTGGTCCTCGCCGGTCAGGCCGGTCAGCCAGGCGTACGCGCTGTGCGGGCGGAAGCGGTGGTCGCAGTCGTTGGAGCGGACCTTCAGCTCGCCGGCCGGGACGACCAGCCGCTCGCCCGGGAACAGCGCCGAGAGCCGGGCCCGGCGCGCGGGAGTGACGGCGAACGAGGGCACGCGCGCCGAGGTGGGCAGCGGCGAGGGGGCCCAGTCTCCCGCCATGAACCGGGACAACTCAGGGGATACGGGGAGGTCGTGGCTGCCGGTGTTCAGGCGGGAGGGGGTGTCGGTCACAGGGGCTCCCTCAAGAAGGTGCGAACTGATGGGCGCACAGGTCTTGTCAGTGCAATTTCACATTACTATGTTACAGCTCACACCGCGGCACGTTAATCCCCGTCAAACGCCGTGTGACCCGGGGCAGTTGGACCGGGTCTTCCACGCACCACCCCCCACGCACCACCCCCCACTTCTCTCCACACAGGAGTCCTCGGTGTTCAAGCACAAAACCGTGCGTTCGACCCTTCTCGCCTCCGCCGTGACGGTCACCCTCCTCGCCTCCGCCGGTCAGGCCGTGACCCAGGCGGCTGACCGCGGGACCGCGGCCGCCGCGGGCAGCGCCGCGTCCGGCACGTTCTCCGGCGGGGCCCCGGCCGCGAACCCGTTCGACGAGGTCGACCGCGTCGCCGACGCCAAGGCCGCCACCCCGGCGGACGCCCCGGCCCCCGGCGGCAAGGACCTCGCTGGGAAGGTCCCCGGTGCCGCCACGGCCGCCGCCGCGCCCTCCGAGCGCGGCGAGAAGAGCCGCAAGGCCGCCGCCCAGGCCACCCCGACCGCCAGGAGCGTCGCCGCGGGCGTCCCCTGCACCCTCGACGGGATCACCGGCCTCGGCCCGGAGCAGTTCGCCGACTTCCTCGCCGACCAGGCCGTCACTGCCGACGGCTGCCTGCGCGGGCTCATCTGGACCTGGGACGCCCGGCTGGCCCCGGTGATGTCGGACGCCCACGTCCAGGCCGTCTCCCGGCGGATATCCGGCCTGGCCGCCGCGCACGACGGCCGTAACTCCTCCCACCTGGAGGAGATGTTCACCTACCTGCACGCGGTTGCCTACCACGACTACTCGCGCTCCGAGATCGACGTCACCGACGCCCCGACCGTGGACGCCATGCGCCGGGCCATCGCCGACTTCGGCAATGCCGCCCGCACCTTCGACGTGACCGCCTCCAACGCCCGCACCCTGCGCGAGGCCCTCTACGCGGGCAGCGCCCCGGGACTGCGCCAGCACCAGCTCGGCCTCATCAAGAAGGTCCTGGCCACCATGGACCCGGCCCACCCGGCCACCCACCTCGACGCCGGCTGGGCGGGCGCCGCCCTCGCCGCCCTCTCCGTGAACTACCTCGGCGTCTACCCGGGCAACCAGGACGCCGCCTTCCACGCCGCCGTCGCCGCCGATCCCGCCTACCGGGCGACCTTCAAGGCCTTCGCGACGTACACCCACCTCAAGGGCACGGGCAACGCCTGGGTGGCGCGCGACGCCCTCGGCGAGTACGGCCGGTTCGGCCAGGTCGCGGGTCTGCAGGAGCAGGTCGTCGCCGACCTCGGCGCGATGCTGGAGCCGGTGAAGAGCGGACTGGGCACCGAACCCTGGGCCAAGGTCGTCTCCTGGCTCAACTTCTACAACGCGTGCAAGCCGTACGGGGTCTGCAAGGAGGACATCGAGAAGCAGCTCTTCCCGAACACCTACACCTACGACAACGGCGGCATCAAGGTCCGCACCGCCCTCGACCGGGCCACCGTGGACCAGCTCTACTACGCCAGCAAGCAGGTCAAGACGCAGTTCCACCGGGTCCTGGGCACCGACCAGCCGCTCGCCGGTGACCCCAACACCACGCTGAACATCGTCCTCTACGCCTCCCGCGCCGACTACGAGAACTACCACCCGATCCTGACCGGCTACGGCACCAACAACGGCGGCATCTACATCGAGAACGGCGCCACCTTCTACACCTACCAGCGCCGCGTCCCGCAGGACTCCTCCCTCACCCTGGAAGAGCTCTTCCGCCACGAGTACACGCACTACCTCAACGGCCGCTTCGCCGTCCCCGGCTTCTTCGGCCAGGGCGACTGGTACCAGGGCGACCGTACGACGGCGATGGACGAGGGCACCGCCGAGTTCTTCGACGGCGCCACCCGTGACAACGGCATCGCCGTCCGCAAGTCCCTGGTCAAAAGCATCATCAACGACACCGCCGGCGGCGGCCCCCGGATGTCGGTCGAGCAGCTGCTGAACGCCCGATACGACGTCGACGGCTTCCGCTTCTACAGCTACGCCGGAACCTTCTTCGAGTTCCTGTGGACCGAGAAGCCCTCCCTGCTGCGCGAGATGTACACGCACCTGCGCAACGACGACGTGGCGGCGTACGACGCCTGGCGCAACCGGATGGGCGCCGACGCCTACCTCCAGCGCGACTACGACCGCTTCCTGGACGCGCAGATCGCCAAGGTCGACCAGCTCTACGTGCCGAACACCGTCTTCACCCCCAACGAGCGGCTGCGCGACGCGGCGCTCGCCGACGTGAAGTCGTCCTTCGCCACCGCCACCTACAACACCCCGGACTGCGTGGAGAACGGGGACCCCGGCAAGCGCCGCTTCACCTGTACCGGGCGCATCACCGCGAACCTGAAGAACTGGCGCAGCGACGACCAGAACTTCAAGGACATGTCCGAGACGGTCGACTACTTCATCCTCGACCGCGCGGGAGCCGCCTCCAACAACCTCGCCGACATGAACTGCTCCTTCGGTCCGGTGGAGATCTGGAGCAACAAGGTCGCGGGCACGTCGAGTTACAGCTGCGAGGGCCCGCTCCGCAGCTGATCCGCACCGGCCCGCCCGGACCGGTCCCGCGCCCGCGACGGGCGCGGGACCGGCCTGGGCAGCCACTGAAGAATGTGACATATTACTGTCGTGCTCAAGAGACACTCCCTGGACGCCGTCATCATCGGCGCCGGCGTCGTCGGAGCGGCCTGCGCCTACTACGCGGCCCGCGCCGGACTCTCCGTGGCGGTCGTCGACCGCGGCCCCGTCGCGGGCGGTACGACCGGCGCCGGCGAGGGCAACCTGCTCGTCTCCGACAAGGAGGCCGGGCCGGAGCTCGACCTGGCCCTGCTGTCCACCCGCCTCTGGCGCGAACTCGCGGCCGCCCTCCCCGAGGAGATCGAGTACGAGCCCAAGGGTGGCCTCGTCGTCGCCTCGGCCCCGGCCGCGGTGGAGGCCCTGCGCACCTTCGCGGAGGGCCAGCGAAAGGCGGGCGTCGAGGCGGTCGAGGTGCCCGCGGACGCCCTGCGCGACCTGGAACCCCACCTCGCCCCCGGACTCGCGGGCGGATTCCACTACCCCCAGGACGCCCAGGTCCAGCCCGCCCAGGCGGCGGCCCGCCTGCTGGCCGCAGCCGGCGCCGAGGTCCACCTCGGCGAGGAGGTGACCGAGGTCCTGCTGGACGCCTCGGGCGCGGTACGGGGCGTCCGCACCCCGCGCCGCGAACTGCTCGCCCCCGCCGTCGTCAACGCGGCCGGGACCTGGGGCGGCCGCATCGCCGAACTCGCCGGTGTGGAGCTGCCGGTCCTTCCGCGCCGCGGCTTCGTGCTGGTGACCGAACCGCTGCCGAAGGTGGTGCGGCACAAGGTGTACGCCGCCGACTACATCGCGGACGTTGCCAGCGGCTCCGCCTCGCTCCAGTCCTCCGCCGTGGTGGAGGGCACCCCCTCCGGGCCGGTCCTGATCGGCGCCACCCGCGAGCGCGTCGGCTTCGACCGCTCGCTGTCCACGGAGGCGCTGCGCCGTCTCGCCTCCCAGGCGGCGGCCCTCTTCCCGCTCCTCGCGGACGTGCGCGTCCTGCGCACCTACCACGGGTTCCGCCCCTACCTCCCCGACCACCTCCCGGCGATCGGGCCGGACCCGCGGCGCCCCGGGCTGCTGCACGCCTGCGGGCACGAAGGCGCGGGGATCGGGCTGGCGCCGGCGACCGGGCTCCTCCTCGCAGCGGTCCTCGCGGGGGCCGAACCCGCGCTCCCGCTCGCCCCGTTCCGGCCGGAGCGGTTCGGGTGACCGGGGCCGGCTGTGGGCGCCGCCGCCGCGCGGAGCCGTTCCCCACCCCGCCCTTCCACCGTTCCCCGGGACTCCGCCCCGGGCCCCGGTCCTCAAGCGCCGGACGGGCCGGAAGGTCCGGGTTCCGTCCCGGGGCCTGGTCCTCAAGCGCCGGGCGGGCCGGAAGAGCCGGGCCCCGTGCCCCACACGTCGGCGATGCTGGAAACGAGAGGAAGACCCCCTGATGCGCAGCCCCCGTTCGCTGGTCGGCGGCAGCCCGCAAGCGCAGTACACCATCGGCTTCGACGGCCGGGAGCTCCCGGCGCAGGACGGGCAGTCCATCGCCGCCGTGCTGTGGGCCGCCGGCATCCTCGCCTGGCGGACCACCCGCGACGGAGCCGCCCCGCGGGGCGCGTTCTGCGGGATCGGCAGCTGCTACGACTGCCTCGTCACCGTCAACGGCCGCCCGAACCAGCGCGCCTGCCTCGTCCCCGCCCGCGCGGGCGACACCGTCACCACCCAGGAGGGAACCGGCCATGCCGACCTCGCCGTCTGAGCCGGAAGCCCTCGCGGGAGGCCGGGCCTCCGCCGAGGCCCCCGCTGCCCCGGGCGCGGCCGAGCTCCCGCCCCGGGTCGACCTCGCCGTCGTCGGGGCCGGGCCCACCGGGCTCGCGGCCGCCGTCACCGCCGCCGGGCTCGGCCTGCGGGTCGCGCTGCTCGACGCGGGGGAGCAGCCCGGCGGGCAGTACTACCGCCACCCCGCGCCCGGGCTGGGCGCCGCCCGCCCCGAGGCCCTGCACCACGGCTGGGCCGCCTTCGCCCGCCTCGACGCCGCCCTGCGCGCCCACGTGTCGGCCGGGCGGATCGCATACCTCCCGCTCCACCACGTGTGGACGGTCGTCCCCGGTGCGGGCGGCGGGTGGACCCTGCACGCCGTGGCGGGTCCCGAGGAGCGCGCCGCAGGCGTCACGGCCGGCGCCGTGCTGCTCGCCACCGGCGCCTACGAGCGCCAACTGCCCTTCCCCGGCTGGACCCTCCCCGGGGTCGTCGGGGCCGGCGGGGCCCAGGCCATGCTCAAGGCCGGGCTCGTGCTTCCCGGCAAGCGGGTGGTCGTGGCCGGCAGCGGCCCGCTGCTGCTCGCCGTGGCCGGGTCGCTCTCCGCCGCCGGAGCCACCGTCCCCGCCGTGGTCGAGGCGGGCGCGTACACCGCGTACGCCGGGCACCTCCCCGCCCTGCTGCGCAACCCCGGCAAGCTCGCCGAGGCCGCCGTCTTCGGCGGAGCCCTCGCCCGGCACCACGTCCGCCTCCTCACCCGGCACGCGGTGACCGAGGCGCACGGCACCGACCGGGTCGAGGCCGTCACCGTGACCCGGCTCGACCGGGACTGGCGGCCGCTGCCCGGCACCGCCCGCCGGATCCCCTGCGACGCCCTCGCCGTGGGCCACGGCCTCGTCCCCCAGCTGGAGCTGGCCACCGGCCTCGGCTGCGCCACCCGCAGGAGCCCGGACGGCGCGGTCGCCCTCGAACTGGACACCGCACAGCGGACCTCCGTCCCCGGCATCCTCTCCGCGGGCGAGACCGGCGGCATCGGCGGGGCCCAACTGGCCCTCGCCGAGGGTGAGATCGCGGCCCACACCGCCGCCGGACGGCCCGCCCCGGCCGCCCTCACCCGCACCCGCGCCCGGCTGCGCGCCTTCGCCGGCGCGATGGCCGCCGCCCACCGCCCGGGCGGCGCCTGGACCGGCTGGCTCCCGGACGACGCCCTCGTGTGCCGCTGCGAGGAGGTTCCGGCCGGCCGGATCCGCGAGGCGGCGGACGAGCTCGGCGCGCGGGACGCCCGTACGGTCAAACTCCTCACCCGGGCCGGCATGGGCTGGTGCCAGGGCCGAATGTGCGGGCCCGCCGTCGCCGCCCTCGCCGGGGAGGAACCCGCCCCCGACCGGCGCCCCTTCTCCTGTCCGGTCCCGCTGCGCCACCTCGCCGAACTTCCCGCCGCCGACGGCTGATCCGGCCCCTCCGGGGCCTTGTGGCCGCCTCGCACCCACTAGTAAAATGTCACACATCACTCTAGGGAGCTCACCCATGACCCACGCGCACGCCACCGCGTCCACCCCGCCCCGCACCCGCCCCTGGCACGGAATCATGGTCGCCACCGCGCTTCCCCTGCGCGAGGACCTCAGCGTCGACTACGACGCCTACGCCGAGCACGTGGCCTGGCTCATCGCCAACGGCTGCGACGGCGTGGTCCCCAACGGTTCCCTCGGCGAGTACCAGACCCTCACCGATGAGGAGCGCGCCCGCGTCGTCCGTACGGCGGTCGAGGCCGCCGGCGACGGTGCCCGCGTCATGCCCGGCGTCGCCGCCTACGGCAGCGCCGAAGCCCGCCGCTGGGCCGACCAGGCCGCCGAGGCCGGCGCCGGATCCGTCCTGCTGCTGCCGCCCAACGCCTTCCGCGCCGACGAGGCGACCGTGCGCGCCCACTACGCCGAGGTCGCCGGCGCCGGACTGCCCGTCGTCGCGTACAACAACCCGTACGACACCAAGGTCGACCTGACCCCGGACGTGCTCGCCCGGCTGCACGCCGACGGCTCCATCGTCGCCGTCAAGGAATTCAGCGGCGACGTGCGCCGCGCCTACGAGATCGCCGAGCTCGCCCCGGGCCTCGACCTGCTCATCGGCGCCGACGACGTCCTCCTCGAACTCGCCCTCGCCGGTGCGGTCGGCTGGATCGCCGGCTACCCCAACGCCCTCCCGAGCTCCTGCGCCACCCTCTACCGGGCCGCCGTCGCCGGCGACCTCGACACCGCGCTGCCGCTCTACAAGTCCCTGCACTCCCTGCTGCGCTGGGACTCCAAGACCGAGTTCGTCCAGGCCATCAAGCTCTCCATGGACCTGGCCGGGCGCCCCGGCGGCGCCACCCGACCGCCGCGGTTCCCGCTGACCGGCGAGACCGAGGCCGCCGTCCGAGCCGCCACCGAGAAGGCCCTCGCCGAGGGCCTCAACTGACACCCCGGGGGGACCCATGCGTACGCGTCACATCTACCACGCGGTGGACTCGCACACCGAGGGCATGCCGACCCGGGTGATCACCGGGGGCGTCGGGGTGATCCCCGGCGCCACCATGGCCGAGAAGCGGCTCCACTTCATCGAGCACATGGACCACGTCCGCACCCTGCTCATGTACGAACCGCGCGGGCACTCCGCGATGAGCGGCGCCATCCTGCAGCCCCCCACCCGCCCCGACGCCGACTACGGCGTCGTCTACATCGAGGTGTCGGGTCTGCTCCCCATGTGCGGGCACGGCACCATCGGTGTCGCCACCGTCCTCGTCGAGACCGGCATGGTGCCGGTCGTCGAGCCGGTCACCACCGTCCGGCTCGACACCCCGGCCGGACTGGTGAGCGTCGACGTCCGCGTCGAGGACGGGGCGGCGACCGCCGTCACCCTCACCAACGTGCCCTCCTTCAGCGTCGGGCTCGACCTGAAGACCGAGGTCCCCGGCTTCGGCACCCTCACCTACGACCTGGCGTACGGCGGCAACTTCTACGCCTTCGTCGAACTCGACGCCCTCGGACTGCCCTTCGACCGGGCCCGCAAGGACGACCTGATCGCCGCCGGCCTCGCCGTCATGGACGCGATCAACGCGGGCGACGACCGGCCCGTCCACCCCGAGAACCCCTCCATCGCCGGGGTCAAGCACGTCTACCTCGCCGCCCCCGGCTCCGACGCCCGGCGCTCCCGGCACGCCATGGCCATCCACCCCGGCTGGTTCGACCGCTCGCCCTGCGGGACCGGTACCAGCGCGCGCATGGCCCAACTGCACGCCCGCGGCCTGCTCGCACTGGGCACCGACTTCGTCAACGAGTCCTTCATCGGCACGAAGTTCACCGGCCGGCTCGTCGGCGAGACCACCGTCGGCGGCCTGCCCGCCGTGGTCCCCACCGTCACCGGCCGGGCCTGGGTCACCGGAACCGCGCAGTACTTCCTCGACCCGACCGACCCGTTCCCCGGAGGCTTCCTGCTGTGATCACCGTCAGAACGGTGGACTACCACACCGCCGGCGAGCCCTTCCGCGTCGTCGACACGTCCGCCGAGGGCATGCCCCCCGTCCCCGGGGACACCGTCGCCGAACGCTGCGCCACCGCCCTCGGCCCGGGCGGCTCCGGGACCGCTCCGCGCAGGGGCGCGCTGGACGACGTACGGCGGCTGCTCGTGCAGGAACCGCGCGGGCACGCCGGGATGTACGGCGGGTTCGTCGTCCCGGCCGACGACGACGGGGCCCACTTCGGGGTGCTGTTCTGGCACAAGGACGGCTACTCCACGGCCTGCGGCCACGGCACCATGGCCCTCGGGGCCTGGGCCGTGGACAGCGGCCTGGTCCCCGCCCCCGACGACGGGGACGCCCCGGTGCGCATCGACGTGCCGTCCGGCCGGGTCACCGCCACCGTGCACCGGGCCGGCGGCCGCACGACCGGGGTCACCTTCCGCAACGTCCCGGCCCGGGTGAGCGCCCGCAAGGTGCCCGTCGCCACCACCCTCGGACTCGCCGAGGCGGACATCGCGCACGCCGGGGCCTGCTACGCGTCCGTCCGCGCCCGGGACCTCGGGCTGGAGGTCACCCGGGCCGCACTGCCCGACCTGGTGCGGGCCGGCCGGGAGATCCGGGCCGCGCTGGCCACCCACCCGGCGACCTGGCACCCCGACGGCCCGCTGCTCTCGGGGGTGTACGGGGTGATCCTCCACGAGGAGCTGCCCGAGACCCCGTTCGGGCCGCACCAGCGCAACGTCACCGTCTTCGCCGACGGGCAGATCGACCGCTCGCCCTGCGGTTCCGGCACCTCGACGCGGCTCGCGCTGCTCGCGGAGGACGGACGGCTCGCGGCGGGGGAGGACCTGCTGCACGAGTCGGTCACGGGCACGGTGTTCACCGGGCGGGTGCTGCCCGGCGGAGTCACCGAGGTCACCGGCACCGCCTACCGCACCGGCGAGCACGCCTTCACGGTCGACCCGCACGACCCCTTGGGAACGGGGTTCCTCCTGTGAACGGGCCGGGCGCGGGCGGACCCGCCGGGCCTGCCGCCGGGCCCGCCGCCGCCGGGCTCCCGCAGTTCGGCGCCGCCGACATCGCCGGACTGCTCACCCCGGCCGGGGCCGCCGACGCCCTGGCCGCCGCCCTGCTCGGCGGGCTCGACCCGGAGAGCTGCCCGCAGCGCACCGCGCTCCCCGTGCCCGGCGGCGGCGAACTCCTGCTGATGCCCGCCGCGTCCGCCGCGTACGCGGGGGTGAAGATCGCCGGGGTGGCGCCCGGGAACCCGGCCCGCGGGCTGCCCCGGATCACCGGGTCGTACCTGCTGCTGGACGGGCCGACGCTGAGCCCGCTGGCCCTGTTCGACGGCGCGGCCCTCACCGCCCTGCGCACCCCGGCGGTCTCGGCCCTGGCACTGCGCCGGCTGCTGCCGGCCGGAGGGCCGCTGCGACTGGTGCTCTTCGGCTCCGGACCGCAGGCGTACGGGCATCTGGAAGCGGTCCTCGCGGTGCGGGAGCCGGCGCTGGTGGTGGTCGTCGCCCGCGACCCCGCCGGTGCGGACCGGCTCGTCGCGCACGCCCGCCGGCTCGGGGTGCCGCAGGCCCGTACCGGCACCGCGAAGGACGTGGCCGACGCCGACCTCGTCGTCTGCTGCACCACCGCCCGCGAACCCCTCTTCGACGGGAGCCTGGTCCGCCCGGGAGCCACCGTCGTCGCCGTCGGCTCGCACGAGCCGACGGCGCGGGAGACGGACACCGCCCTCGTGCGACGGGCGGCGGTGTACGTGGAGTCGCGCGCGGCCGCCCTGCGCGAGGCGGGGGACCTCCTGGTCCCGGAGGCGGAAGGGGCGATCGGGCCCGGTCACATCACCGGTACCCTCGCCGACCTGGTCGCCGGACGGATGCCGCCCGGCGGGCCGCGGAGTTGTCCACAGCTCTTCAAGAGTGTGGGCATGGCCTGGGAGGATCTTGCCGTGGCGGTCGCGTTGTTCGAGGCCGCGGGGGCAAGTGGCGCAACGTGACATTGTACGCTGTTCCTCTGCCCATCGAGGGTGTACGGGCCATCGGAGGAAGAGCAATGGGTGACCTCAAGCAGCACAGTCTCATCAAGGCCCAGGAGCGGCTGCGCGACCAGGTCGGCCACGCCCTCCGGGCCGCCCTGATAGCGGGCGAACTGCGCCCGGGCAGCGTCTACTCCGCCCCCGGCCTCGCGGCCGAACTCGGGGTCTCGGCCACCCCCGTGCGCGAGGCGATGCTCGACCTGGCCCGCGAGGGCCTGGTGGAGCCCGTCCGCAACAAGGGGTTCCGGATCACCGAGGTCAGCGAACGCGACCTGGACCAGTACACCGAGCTGCGCACCATGATCGAGGTCCCCACCATCGGCCGGATCACGAAGACGGCCACGGCCGAGCAGCTGGAGGAGCTGCGCCCCATCGCCGAGGAGATCGTCACCAGTGCGCGCGAGCACAACCTCATCGGCTACCTGGAGGCGGACCGCCGCTTCCACCTGACCCTGCTCGCCCTCGCGGGCAACGACCGCCTCGTCGAGACCGTCGGTGACCTGCGCAAGCGGTCCCGGCTGTACGGTCTGACCGGTCTGGACGAGGCCGGCAAGCTGGTCTCCTCGGCCGAGGAGCACATCGAGCTGCTCGACCTGATGATCAGCGGCGACGCCGAGGCGGCCGAGGCGTGCATGGCCCGCCACCTCGGCCATGTCCGCTCCCTCTGGGCCCAGGGCCGCGACGAGCCGGTGGGCCGCACCCCGGGCGTCCTCGGCGGCACCGCCAAGAGCTGACCGCCAAGGGCCGGCCGCCAAGAGGGACCGCATCGCCAGAAGCTGACCGCCCAAAGCTGAACCCGGCACCTCCGCAGGCGCCCCACCTCGGGCCCGGACCTCCTCGGTCCGGGCCCAACGCGCTTTCTGCGCAGGGGATTTGGACACGGCTGGATAACGGCGGCGCCAACCCCTTGTCAGTGCAATTTCACATTACTATGTTACCGGTCACATCGTAGAGCGCGGCCCTTCACTGGAGTGACCCATGACCAAGCGCACCCAACTCGCCCTCGCCACCGCCCTGGTGGCGGCACTCGCACTCGGCGCCTCGGGCTGCTCCGACCCCAAGAAGGGCAAGGAGGGCGCTCCCGCCTCGAACCCCGCCGCCGCCAACGACGGCAAGATCATCGGCGGCACCCCGGTCAAGGGCGGCACCCTCACCGTCCTGTCGAACCAGGACTTCTCCCACCTCGACCCGGCCCGCAACTGGACGATGCCGACGATGGACTTCGGCACCCGCCTGCTCTACCGCACGCTCGTCACCTTCAAGGCGGAGCCCGGCAAGGCCGGCAGCGAGCTGGTCCCCGACCTCGCCACCGACCTCGGGACCCCGTCCAACGGCGGCAGGACCTGGACCTTCACCCTGAAGGAGGGCCTCAAGTACGAGGACGGATCGCCGATCAGGGCCCAGGACGTCAAGTACAACGTGGAGCGCTCCTTCGCCCCCGACCTGACCGGCGGCCCCGACTACGCCGCCCAGTACCTGGCCGGCGCCGAGGGCTACAAGGGTCCGCTCCAGGGGCAGCACCTGGACTCCGTCAAGACCCCCGACGACCGCACGATCGTCTTCGAACTCAAGCGCCCCGTGGCCGAGTTCTCCCAGACCGCCACCCTCCCCACCTTCGCGCCCGTCCCGCAGTCGCAGGAGAAGGGCACGCAGTACGACGCCCGCCCGTTCTCCTCGGGCCCGTACAAGATCGAGACGTACGACCGCGACAAGAAGCTCGTCCTCGTCCGCAACGAGCACTGGGACCCGAAGACCGACACCGTCCGCAAGGCCTACCCGGACAAGTTCGTGGTCGTCATGGGCCTCAAGGGCGGCCAGATCGACGACCGCATCATCGCCGGCGAGGGCGCCGACGCCTCCGCCGTCGAGTACGCCAACATGCGGCCCGAGAGCGCCCCCAAGGTGCTGCCCAAGCCCGAGATCAAGGGGCGCCTGCTCGCCGAGTCGCAGGGCTGTACGGTCATGCTCCACCTGAACAACTCCCGCGCCCCCTTCAACGACCCCAAGGTCCGCGAGGCCATGCAGTACGCGGTCGACAAGGAGGCCATCATCACCGCGGCCGGCGGGCCCGCCCTCAACGAGGTCGCCACCGCCTACCTGCCCCCGGCCCTCTCCGGCGGCAAGCAGGCCGACACGCTGAAGATCCCCCCGGCCGGCGACCCGGCCAAGGCCAAGGAAATCCTCAAGGCCGCAGGCAAGGAGCACCTCAAGGTCTCCCTCGCGGTCTCCACCGGCGACAAGGGCCGGGCGGAGGCCATCCAGCAGGGCCTGTCCCGGGCCGGCATCGAGGTCGTCATCGACACCGTCGACCCCGGTGCGTACTACGACGCCATCGGCGACCTCTCCACCACCCCCGACATGAGCTACACCGGCTGGTGCCCCGACTACCCCTCCGGCTCCACCTGGATCCCGTTCGTCTTCGACGGACGCACCATCAAGGACAAGGGCAACCAGGGCAACTACGCCCAGTTCCGCGACGAGGCCGTCATGAAGCGGATCGACGAGATCAACGCGATGGCCGACGCGAAGCAGGCGAGCCAGGCGTGGACCGACCTCGACGCCGAGATCATGAAGAAGTCCCCGTCGATCCCGATCCTCATGGAGCGCAAGCCGCTCCTCGTCGGCCCGAACATCGCCGGCGCCTACGGCCACCCCGTGTGGACCGGCACCATCGACTACGGGACGGTCGGCCTCAAGGACCCGTCGAAGAGCCAGGGCTGAGGAACCCGAGGCCTGCGACCATGACCACCACAGCACCCGTCCCGGACGACCGGGCCGCCCCGGACCCCGACGGCACCCCGGCGCCCGGCCCGGCTCCGGCCTCCGGCCCGGCCCCGGCGCCCCACAGCGAACCGGCCCCTGAGGTGACCACAGCCCGGCTCGCGGCAGCGCACGGCAGTCCCTGGCAGCTCGCGCGGCGGGAGCTGGGCCGGCGGCCCGCCGTACGGGTCAGCCTCTGCGTCGTCCTCCTCTTCGTCCTGATGGCCGCCGCCGCGCCCTGGCTGGGCGCGCTCGGCGGCTGGTCCCCCGAGGAGTTCGACAAGACCGCCATCGACCCCTACCTCGGCGGCCAGCCCCTCGGCTCCTTCGGCGGGATCGGCCCCGACCACTGGCTCGGCGTCGAACCCGTCACCGGACGCGACCTGTTCGCCCGCGTCGTCCACGGCGCACAGGTGTCCCTCCTCATCGCCTTCGCGGCCACCGCCATCGTCGTCGTCACCGGCACCGCCGCCGGGATCGCCGCCGGCTACTTCGGCGGCCGCACCGACACGGTCCTGTCCCGGCTCATGGACCTGACCATGTCCTTCCCGTCCCTCATCTTCATGATCGCCATGCTGTCGGTGGCCAAGGACGTCAACCGGCTCCTGCTGATGACCGCCGTGATCGGCCTCTTCGGCTGGCCCGGTGTCGCCCGCGTCGTCCGCGGCCAGACCCTCTCCCTCAAACACCGCGAGTACGTCGACGCCGCCCGCGTCGGCGGCGCCGGCCCCTGGCGGATCCTGACCCGCGACATCCTCCCGGGTGTCTCGGGGCCGGTCATCGCCTACACCACCCTGCTCATCCCCGGCATGATCAGCACCGAGGCCGCGCTCAGCTACCTCGGCGTGGGCGTGCGCCCGCCCACCCCCTCCTGGGGCCAGATGATCGCCGAGTCCGTGGCCTTCTACGAGACCGACCCCATGTACTTCGTCATTCCGAGCGTGTTCCTCTTCCTCGCCGTGCTCGCCTTCACCCTGCTCGGCGACGCCCTGCGCGACATCCTCGACCCGAGGGGCGGCCGCAGTTGATCCTCTACCTCGCCCGCCGGCTGCTCGCCCTCGTCGGAGTGCTGCTCGCGATCGCCGCCGTCACCTTCCTCATCTTCTACGTCCTGCCCTCCGACCCGGCCGCGGCCGCCTGCGGCAAGACCTGCAGCGCCGAGCGGGTGGCCGACGTGCGCGCGTACCTGGGGCTCGACCAGCCCCTGTGGCGGCAGTTCGCCGACTTCCTCACCGGGATCTTCACCGGCCGCACCCTCGGCTCCGGCCAGTACGCCGTCCAGTGCGACTTCCCCTGCCTGGGGTACTCGTACGAGAACTCCCTGCCCGTCTGGGACCTGCTCATGGACCGGCTCCCGGTCTCCGCCTCCCTCGCCGTCGGCGCCGCCGTGCTCTGGCTGGTCCTCGGACTCGGCGCCGGTGTCACCGCCGCCCTGCGCAAGGACACCGCCACCGACAAGGCCCTGATGGTGGGCGCGGTCGCCGCCGCCTCCCTGCCGGTCTACTTCACCTCCGTGATGCTGATCTACGGCGTGATCCGCATCGCGGGCCTCCTGCCCTACCCCACCTACCAGGCCTTCACCGACGACCCGCTCGCCTGGGCGGCCAACCTGCTGCTGCCGTGGACCGCCCTCGCCCTGCTCTACGCGGCCATGTACGCCCGCCAGAGCCGCGGTTCGATGATCGAGGCGATGGCCGAGCCGTACATCCGCACCGCCCGCGCCAAGGGCATGCCCGAGCGCACGGTCGTCGTCAAACACGGGCTGCGCTCCGGGATGACCCCGATCCTGACCATCTTCGGCATGGACCTCGGCGGGCTGCTCGCCGGAGCCGTCATCACCGAGTCCATCTTCGGACTCCCGGGCATCGGGCGGCTGTTCTACGGGGCGCTCGTCAACTCCGACCAGCCCGTGGTCCTCGGCGTCACGCTGCTCGCCGCCTTCTTCATCGTCGTCGCCAATCTCGTCGTCGACCTCCTGTACGCCGTCATCGACCCGAGAGTGAGGTACTGATGGCCGCCCTCCTCGAAGTCCGCGACCTGAGCGTCACCTTCACCACCCCGCACGGGACCGTGCGCGCCGTCGACTCCCTCGGGTTCACCGTGGAGGCGGGCCGCACCCTCGGGATCGTCGGCGAGTCCGGATCCGGCAAGTCCGTCACCTCGCTGGCCGTCATGGGCCTGCACCGGGGGGCCGTCGAGGTCGGCGGCTCCGTCGCGCTCGACGGACGGGAGCTGACCGGCCTGTCCGAGCGGGAGCTGTCCCGGATCCGCGGCCGCAGAATGGCCATGATCTTCCAGGACCCGCTCTCCAGCCTGCACCCCTACTACACGGTCGGCGAGCAGATCGCCGAGCACTTCCGGGTCCACTTCAAGGCCGGCCGGGCCGCCGCCCGCAAGCGGGCCGTGGACATGCTCGGCGAGGTCGGCATCCCGGAACCGGCCCGCCGGGCGGGGGAGTACCCGCACCAGTTCTCCGGCGGCATGCGCCAGCGCGCCATGATCGCCATGGCGCTGGCCTGCGAGCCCGAACTGCTGATCGCCGACGAGCCGACCACCGCCCTGGACGTGACCGTGCAGGCGCAGATCCTGGAGCTGATCGCCCGGCTCCAGCAGGAGCGCGGCCTCGGCGTCGTGATGATCACCCACGACCTGGGGGTCGTCGCCCGCGTCGCACACGAGGTCCTGGTGATGTACGGCGGCCGGGCCGCCGAACAGGCGCCGGTCGACGCCCTCTTCGCGGAACCCGCCCATCCCTACACGCGCGGCCTGCTCGACTCGCTGCCCCGCCTCGACAGTGCGGACGACCTCCCGCTGCCGTCCATCCCCGGCTCCCCGCCGTCCCTGCTCACCCCGCCGCCGGGCTGCGCCTTCGCCCCGCGCTGCGCGGTCGCCGCCGCGGCTCCGGCCGGGGACGCGGGCCGCTGCACGGGCGAGCGGCCCGAACTGCGTCCGTACGGCTCGCCGGACCGGCTGGCGGCCTGTCACTTCGCCGGCGCGGTGCCCGCTGCCGCCGCCCCCGCCCCGGAGGTGTCCCGATGACGGCCCCGGCCGCCCGCCCCCAGCCCGTCGCCGAACGGGAGGGGCCGCCGTCCCGGCCGCTGCTGAGCGTCCGCGATCTGACGATGACCTTCCCCGGGAAGCGGTCCGTGACCGGGCGCCGGGGGGCGCCCGTGCGCGCCGTGGACGGGGTCTCCTTCGACCTGGAGGCCGGCCGGACCCTCGGCCTGGTCGGCGAGTCCGGCTGCGGCAAGTCCACCACCGGCCGGATGCTCGTGCGGCTACTCGAACCCACCTCCGGCAGCGTCGAGTTCGAGGGCCGCGACATCAGCAGGCTCTCGCAGAGCGCCCTGCGGCCGCTGCGCAAGCACATCCAGATGGTCTTCCAGGACCCGCACTCCTCCCTCAACCCACGCCAGACCGTGGCCCGGATCATCTCCGACCCGCTGATGGTGCAGGGCTGGAGCGCGGGTGACGCGCGCCGCCGCGCCGCCGAACTGATGGACCTGGTGGGGCTGATCCCCGAGCACATCGACCGCTACCCGCACGAGTTCTCCGGCGGTCAGGCCCAGCGCATCGGCATCGCCCGCTCGCTGGCCACCAGCCCGCGCCTGGTCATCGCCGACGAGCCGGTGTCCGCCCTCGACGTCTCCGTCCAGGCGCAGATCGTCAACCTGATGGAGCGGCTGCGCGCGGAGCTGGGCCTGGCGTACGTGTTCATCGCGCACGACCTCTCGGTCGTCAAGCGGGTCAGCGACCGCGTCGCCGTCATGTACCTCGGCAGGATCGTCGAGATCGGGGACAAGGAGTCCCTCTACGAGAACCCTCAGCACCCGTACACCCGGGCGCTGTTGTCCGCCGTTCCGCTGCCCGACCCGGCGGCGGAACGGCGACGGGAGCGGATCGTGCTGCTCGGCGACCCGCCGAGCCCGGCCGCCCCGCCCCCGGGCTGCACCTTCCACCCGCGCTGCCCCAAGGCGCAGGAGGTCTGCCGCACCGAGCGGCCGCTGCTGCAGCTCACCGCCTCCCGGGAGGTGGCGTGTCACTTCCCCGGTGACTGACGGGGATCTTGGGGAAGGGGAAGGGCCCCGGGGACAACGGCGTCCCCGGGGCCTTTCCGTGTCTCCGCGAGGCGCTCAGGCCAGTTCGCGGCGGAAGAACTCCAGCTCCAGCGCCATCAGCTTCTCGCGCGTGCCGCCCGGGGTCATGTGGGTGACGCCCGGCAGGGCCAGCAGCTGGTGCGGGCGGCCCGCGTCCGTCAGGGCCCGGGACAGGCGCAGGGTGTGGGAGGGGTGGACGTTGTCGTCGGCCAGGCCCGTGCTGAGGAGCAGGGGACGGGTCAGCTTCGGTGCGTCCGGGATCAGGGAGTCGCGCTCGTACACCTCCGGGTGCTCCTGGGGCAGGCCCAGGTAGCGCTCGGTGTACGCGGTGTCGTAGTGGCGGAAGTCGGTGGGCGCGGCCCCGGCCGCCGCCGCGTGGAAGACGTCCGGGCGGCGCAGCACCGCCATGGCCGCGAGGTAGCCGCCGTAGGACCAGCCGCGGATGCCGACCCGGCCGAGGTCGAGATCGGGGTGGCGGGCGCCGAGCGCGCGGAGGGCCGCGACCTGGTCCTCCAGGGTCACCTCGGAGAAGCCGCGGTACATGGCGTGCGTGTGGGCCGGGGAGACGTACGCGGTCCCGCGGTTGTCGACGGTCACCACGGCGAAACCCTGGTCGGCCCACCACTGGCGGGCCTGCCAGCGGCGCGGTTCGGAGCTGACGTCCTGCGCGCCGGGGCCGCCGTAGCTGTCCATCAGTACGGGCAGCCGTCGGCCGGGAACATGACCGCGGGGGAGGACCAGGGCGGTGGGCAGGCCGTGCTCGGTCACCCGCTCCAGGAGCGGGACCACCCGGTGGGGCAGCGGCTCGGACAGGTCCGCGGGGGAGAACTCCCGCCCGTCCGCGGTGCGTACGGTGCGCCGGATCCCGTCCGCGTCGGCCGAGGTCAGCAGCAGGGTCCCGGCCGAGGCCAGGGCGGAGTGCACCCCGGGCCCGTCGGCGAGCGGGGTCCGCTTCCCGGTGACGGGGTCGATCAGCAGCACCTGCTGGTCGGCGGGGTCGCTCTGGGCGGCCTCGACGAGCAGGGAGCCGGCGTGGATCCCGGCGACGCGGCGGATCTGGATGTCCTCGCCGGTGAGCAGCACACCGCCGACGGCGAGCGCGCGGGCGGCTCCGTTCGGGGTGTCGGCGCCGGTCAGCATCCGCCCGTCGGGGAGCCGGGCCGGGGTGCCGGGTAGCAGCGGGTCCACCCAGCGGGGGTGCACGGTGCGGGAGAGCTCCCGGGTGCGGCCGGTGGCGGGGTCGGCGGAGAGCAGCAGGACGCGCTGCTGGAGGCGGTCCTGGACGGTGAGCAGGATCTCCGTCTGCGACTCCCAGCCCGCGTCGGAGACGTACGGGTAGGTCCCGGAGTCCCAGTCGAGCCGTATCCGCTCCCCGGCCTGGCCCAGGACCCAGAGCTGGACGTCGGCGTTGGGCCCGCCCGCCTCGGGGTAGGCGAAGTCCTCGGGCGGCAGCTCGGGGTGGGCCGGATCGGCGAAGTGGCGCCGCTGGAGGCGCGATTCGTCGACCCGGGCGGCGAGCAGGGCGGTCCCGTCCGGCGACCACCAGTGGGCCCGGGCCCTGCCCAGCTCCTCGGCGGCGGCGAACTCGGCCACGCCCCAGCGGGCCCCGTCGTCGGGGCTGACGCGGCCGCCGGGGGAGACGTACAGGGCGTCGTCGCTGACGTACGCGGTGCGGGTGCCGTCGGCGTTGGGCCGCGGGTCCCAGGCCGGGCCCTCGGCCGGGATCTCCTCGGGCGCGCCGGAACCGGCCGGGTCGACCCCGTACAGCCGTCCGTACAGCGCGAAGGCGGCGCGCAGGCCGTCCCCGGAGAGCGCGTACGAGCCGATGCCGGCGGCGACGAGCCGGATCCGCTCGCGCAGCCGGCGCTCGGCGGTGGGCAGGGGGCCCGGCTCCGGGCACAGTTCGCGGGGGTCGGCAAGCCGCGTTTCGGTTCCGGTGGCGGTGTCGAGCACCCACAGAGCGTCGAAGGCGTCGGTGGGACCCTCCGAGCGGAGGAACCAGAGCAGCCGCCCGTCGTCCCCGAAGGAGAAGGCGCGCGGGGCTCCGTGCGTGAACCGGGCCGTTTCGGCGGAGAGCCTGAGGAAGTCGTCCATGAATGTAGTTTGACATGTGAAATGGCACTGCCCCGGCTCTCCGGCCCAGGTTTGCGACGCCCGGGACTGGGCCGTTCGAGTGGTGACCCCGTAGGAGCGGGCTTAGCGTCGAAAGGGTGGACGCGAACGCATCGGCCAACACCAAGAGGACCGACGGCAAGGTCCGAGGGAGCGGAAACGGACTCGCGCTGTTCGTCATCGCCTCCTGCCAGCTCATGGTGGTCCTCGACATCACCATCGTGAACATCGCGCTGCCGCACATCCAGACCGCGCTCCACTTCTCCACCGAGAGCCTGTCCTGGGTCGTCAACGCCTACACCCTCGCCTTCGGCGGCCTGCTGCTCCTCGGCGGCCGGACGGGCGACATCCTCGGCCGCAAACGCGTCTTCATCTTCGGCGTCCTGCTCTTCGGACTGGCCTCCCTGCTCGGCGGACTCGCCCAGAACGAGGGCCAGTTGCTGGCGGCCCGGGCCCTGCAGGGGGTCGGCGGCGCCGTCGCCTCCCCGACCGCGCTCGCCCTGATCACCACCACCTTCCGGGAAGGCCCGGCCCGCAACCGGGCGTTCGGCGTGTTCGCGGGCGTCTCCGCCGCCGGCGGCGCCATCGGGCTCCTCGCGGGCGGCATCCTCGTCGAATGGCTCAACTGGCGCTGGGTGTTCTTCGTCAACGTCCCCATCGCCGTGCTGATCGCCGTGCTGGCCAGGAGGGTGATCCACGAGTCCGAACGCCGCCCCGGACACTTCGACCTCGCCGGTGCGCTGCTGTCCACCACGGGCATGGTCGCGCTCGTGTACGGCTTCATCCGAGCCAGCCAGGACGGCTGGCGCGACCCCGTCACGCTCGGATCCTTCGGCGCCGCCGTGGTCCTGCTGACCCTCTTCATCCTCAACGAGCGCCGCTCGCCGCAGCCGATCACCCCGCTGCACATGTTCGCCGACCGCAACCGGGCCGGGACCTACGGGATCATGCTGATGCTCGCCTGCGCGATCTTCGGCATGTTCTTCTTCCTCACCCTGTTCGTGCAGATCGTGCTCGGCTTCAGCCCGCTCCAGGCCGGCCTCGCCTTCCTGCCGGTGAGCGCGATCATCGCCGTGGGCGCCGGCCTCACCTCGCAGCTCCTCCCGAAGTTCGGGCCCAAGCCCTTCATGGTCACCGGCGCGCTGTGCACGGCCGCCGGACTCGCCTGGCTGACGCAGACCGACATCCACTCGACGTACCTGGGCAGCATCCTCGGCCCGCTGCTCGTCTTCGGCCTCGGCATGGGCCTGCAGTTCGTGTCCCTGACCCTGATGGCCCTGTCCAACGTCCCCGAACGGGAGTCGGGCGCGGCCTCCGGCCTGCTCAACTCGATGCAGCAGATCGGCGGTTCGCTCGGCCTGTCGATCCTGGTGACGGTCTTCGGCACGGCCAGCCGCAACGAGGCGAGGGAGCAGGCGCCGGTCTTCCTGCGCAGTGCCACCCCCGAACAGCTGCTCCAGTTCCGGCGCACGGGGCAGTACCCGAAGCCGTGGAGCGACCAGGTGCTCACCTCGGGCATCAGCGCGGCCTTCGTGGTGGCGGCCGTGTTCACCCTGGTCGGTGCGCTGATCGCGCTGCTCGTCATCCAGGTCCGCCCCTCGGACCTGGCGCGGCTCCAGGGCAACCACGCGCCGACGAGCGCATAGGCGGCAAGGCGGCAGTCGGTGGGCAGCAGGCGGCCCTGACGCGGCCCCGAGGCGGTCCTACGGTTGCAGGAGCGTCCGGAGCCGGACGGCGTCCGCCCGGGTGGTCATCCGCAGCGACAGCCAGGAGCCGTCCGCGAACAGCAGGTCCACCCGCGCCGGGCGGCGCAGGAGCGGGGCCAGTGGACGCAAGGAGCAGGCGGCCGACCGGCTCTCCCGGGCCGGGTCCCCGCGACCCCAGGGCGGCCGCACCGTGATCTTGCCCGGGGTCGCGGTGAAGGTGCCGCGCGGGCCCCGGGTCTCGGCGTGCCAGCGCGTCCAGTGGAAGGCGTGCAGGGCCAGCGCGAGCCGGCCGGCCTCGCTGCCCCAGCCGCCGCGCAGGGCCGGACCGTGGAAGAGCCGCCCGATCAGCCGGGCGGCCCGTTCGAACGGATCGAGGAGCGCGGCCACCGCGTCGGCGAGGTCGTCGGGCAGCGCCTTCAGGAACCGGACGAGGAAGAAGTCGCCGATCCTCCGCGGCAGCGGCGCCCGCGCCGGCGACCCGGGCAGCAGTGCACGCGCGGGCCGCCGTACATAGGTGGACAAACGGCCTGGAATCTCCTCGTCCATCCGGCCATGATGGCCGGGCGCCCTCAGCCTTCCAAGCTCCTCACCCGGCAGCGCGTCGGGCCCTGCGTGACCAGGGTGATGCCCGCGCTCACCGGGATGTCGGTGTCCACCGCCTCGAACTCGTACGCCCGCAGGATCATGGCCAGCGCGATCACCGACTCCAGCATCGAGAAGTGCTGCCCGATGCAGGCGCGCGGACCACCCCCGAAGGGGAACCACGCGTAGCGCGGACGCCCGGCCTCCGCCTCCGGGGTGAAGCGCTCGGGGTCGAAACGCTCCGGATCCGGCCAGTGGTCGGGGTGGCGGTGCGTCACCCACGGCGCGAGTATCACGTTCGCGCCGGCGGGGATGGTGTGCCCCGCGATCTCGGTGGCGGCGACGGCGTTGCGGCCGATGACCGGGGCGGCCGGATAGAGCCGCATGGCCTCCTTGAGCACCTGGGTGAGGTACGGGAGCCGGTCCAGGTCGGCCGCCTCGGGCGTACGGTCGCCGAGCACCCGGGTGATCTCCTCGCGGGCCCGGCGCTGCTGCTCAGGGTGGCGGGCCAGCAGGTGGAGGGTGAAGGCCAGGGAGGTGGCGGTGGTCTCGTGCCCGGCGAGCAGGAAGATCAGCACCTGGTCGCGCAGCTCGGAGGCGTCGAACTCCCCGTCGTCCGAGCTCCTGGCGGCGGCGAGCAGGCTCAGCAGGTCCTTGGCCTCCCCCTGCTCCGAGTCCGCCGCCCGCCGCCGCCCGGAGATGATCTCGTCGCAGACCCCGTACAGCTCCTCCATCGCCGCGGCCGCCCGCCGGTTGCCCGGACTGGGCCAGGCGCGCGGGATGTTGACGGGGGAGTACCCGCGGCGCAGCACGTAGTCGGTGATGACCGGAAAGCACCGGTCGACGACGTCGACGGTGGCCTCGACGTCCGTGCCGAAGAGGATCCGGGCGACCGCGCGCAGGGCGAGGTGCATCATCTCCTCGGACACGTCGACCACCCCGTCGGCGGCCTCCTTCCACGCCTTGATCACCGACTCGGTCTCGGAGGCGACGGCCCCGGCGTACCCGTCCACCCGCCGCTTGGTGAAGAGCGGCTGGACCAGTCGGCGCTGACGCAGGTAGTCCTCGTCCTGGCTGGTCAGCAGTCCGTTGCCGAAGGACGCCCGGATCTCCTGGTAGAAGGGGTTGTCCTTGCGGAAGTTGGCCGACTGCGTGGCGAGCACCTGCTGTGCCCCCTCGGCCGAGAACACGCAGTACAACTCGGCGCGCAGCCCGGGCGGGCCGACGCTGACCCGTACGACGTCACCGTGCTCGCGCTGCGCCCGCAGATAGGTGCCGAGTGCATCCGTCTTCAGGTCGAAGAGCGATCCGACCACGGGCACCCCCGCGAGCACGGGGATCTCCCTCCCCGCCCCTGCCTGCGCCGTACTCACTGCCATGGCCGCCCCCCTCGTCCGTACCGACGTCCCGATTCTGCCGTTCCCCCGCCGCACATGGCGAGTGCCGCCTCCCGCGAGGCCGAATACCGGCCAGGGGCCTCACCTCGCGTCCCGCGCGATCTGCTCCATCTCGGCCTCCACGAAGGCGAGTTCCTCTTCCCGCCCCATGAGCTCCAGCTGCTCCCGGTAGCGCCCCAGCGCGCCGACGAGCAACGACTCCCAGCCCGCCTCCGCCGCGCACATCCGCCGCGCGGCGGCGACGCCTTCGGCCCGCAGCGCCAGCGCGATGTCCGGGCGGTGGGCGAACTCCAAGCGGCTGTACTCGTACAGGGCCGGAGCCAGCAGGGGCAGGTACGCGAGCGGACTGACGTGCACGAGGGTGCGGTAGGCGGCGACCTGATGCCGGATCGGCAGTACCCCGGACCCGAGGAGGGCGACCCGGGCTCGCAGGACCTCGTCGTGGCTGATGTTCCCCGTGTGATTCATGACGCCGATTCTGAAAGCCGCAAGGGGGGTCTCACCAGGGCAAACGGCTATGCCGTTCGTCCTACGAAAAACCCCGCCGAGCTGTCATGATTGATACGTCATCACCCCTCGGCCCGGCAGCGGTTCACCCGGCCGGGCAGATCAGCAGCCCCAGCGCTGGCCCACGTTGCTGTCGTGACGGCATTAGATCGTGCGGCCGTTGGCGTCGCGGCCGGACGTGCCGACATCGGCCTTCCGGCATATCTGTCCCGCCTTGCAGCAGTTCCCGGCGTTGGAACGGGGGTAGCGGTCGGAGGACGCCTCGGTGGGCTCGGGCGGGGGTGCCTGGGTGCGGGTCCGAGCGGGCGCCGGCGGTGCGGGGGCCGGGGCGGCCTTGGTGGGAGCCGGCGCCTCGACGGCGGGCGGAGGCGGCGGCGTCGTGGTGGGAGCGGCGCTGGGGGTGGAGCCGGCACTCGGACTCGACGCCGGGGTGGGGCTGCTGCTCGCGCTCGCGCCCGCGGTGGCGCCGATGCTCGGGGTTGCTCGCGGGGTGGCCGGCGACACCCCTTGGTGGTCCCTGTGGCGTGCGGGGCGGCCCGACCGCGTCGGAGAGTCGCATGCACCGCGCCCGCGATCCTCCGCGATCCTCCGCGAACATGGCGCCGCAAGCCGGTGTGGCATGGATTGCCGCATCCCGATATGCTGACTGTTCGTCAGTTGATCACCGGAACAACCTCTTCAGATCTGAGGATCCACGGGCTACCGTCCCCGCCCTCAGCTCCAGGAAGGAACATCCGCGTGAGATCCATTTCCCGTGCCGTCGGCGCGTCCGCAGTCGCCCTGGCCCTCGCCGTCACCGTCGCGCCCGTGGCCGCCCACGCCGCGATCACCGCACCCGCGCAGACCGTGTCCGCCACCAGCGCCCCGGCCCGCGTCCTGTCCGTCCCCGGGCTCGTCAACGCCCGCGACCTCGGCGGCTACACCACGTACGACGGCAAGACCACCAAGTGGGGCACCGTCTACCGCACCGAGACCCTCTCCAAGCTCACCCCCGACGGCGTCAACGCCCTCGGCGCGCTCGGTCTCGGGAAGGTCATCGACCTGCGCACCGGCCCGGAGATCTCCGCCGACGGCACCGACAGGCTCCCGGCCGGCGTGACCCCGGTGGCCCGTCCCGTCGACGACACCTCCCTCTTCGCCTTCATCGGCGGTGTGGTCCGCTCCAAGGACCCCGTCTACCAGCAGGCGCAGCTCGGCAACGGGGCCGCGGAGGAGCGCATGCGCACCCTCTACAAGGGTTTCGTCACCAACCCCGCCAACCGTGCCGCGCTCGGCGCCGCGATCAAGGACGTCGCCAACTCGACGAAACCGGTCGCGTTCCACTGCTCGGCGGGCAAGGACCGCACCGGCGTCCTCGCGGACACGATCCTGCGCGCCGTCGGCGTCCCCGCGGCCACCTCGGAGCAGGACTACCTCCTCTCCAACACCCTGCGGGCCGCGACGGACAAGGCCCTGCGCGACCAGGTGAAGGCGGCCGGGTACATGCAGGACCCGGATCTGCTGATCCCGCTCCAGGAGGTGCGCAGCGAGTACCTCGCCGCCTTCCGCGACCAGGCGGTGGCCGACTACGGCAGCTTCGGCGCCTTCCTGACCGACGGCCTCGGCCTGACCCCGTCGGACCTGCTCAAACTGCGCTCCCGCACCGTCTCCTGACCCGCGCGACGCCAAAGCCCCGCCCGCGCGCCGACCGGCGTGACCGAGGGCCCGCCACCCCCGTAACGGGTGGCGGGCCCCCGGCCGGGCGGAGCCGCTCCGCTGCCGACGGGCCGTCAGCGGCGTGGGACCCCGCGTCTCTAGATGTCTCGGAAGATCTCGATCTGGGCGCCCACCGAGTTGAGGCGTTCGGCCAGTTCCTCGTAGCCGCGGTTGATCACGTAGACGTTGCGGAGCACCGACGTGCCCTCGGCCGCCATCATCGCCAGGAGGACGACCACCGCCGGGCGCAGGGCCGGGGGGCACATCATCTCGGCCGCGCGCCAGCGGGTCGGGCCTTCCACCAGGACGCGGTGCGGGTCCAGGAGCTGGAGGCGGCCGCCCAGGCGGTTCAGGTCCGTGAGGTAGATCGCGCGGTTGTCGTACACCCAGTCGTGGATGAGGGTCTGGCCCTGCGCCACGGCGGCGATGGCCGCGAAGAACGGGACGTTGTCGATGTTCAGCCCGGGGAACGGCATCGGGTGGATCTTGTCGATCGGGGCTTCGAGCTTCGACGGGCGGACCGTGAGGTCGACCAGGCGGGTGCGGCCGTTGTCCGCGTTGTACTCCGCGGAGCGGTCGTGGTCCAGGCCCATCTCCTCCAGGACCGCGAGCTCGATCTCCATGAACTCGATCGGGACCCGGCGGATGGTGAGTTCGGACTCGGTGACGACGGCGGCGGCCAGCAGGCTCATCGCCTCGACCGGGTCCTCGGAGGGGGAGTAGTCGACGTCCACGTCGATGTTCGGGACGCCGTGGACGGTGAGGGTGGTCGTGCCGATGCCCTCGACCTTCACGCCCAGCGCCTCCAGGAAGAAGCACAGGTCCTGGACCATGTAGTTGGACGAGGCGTTGCGGATGACGGTGACGCCCTCGTGGCGGGCCGCGGCCAGCAGCGCGTTCTCGGTGACCGTGTCTCCGCGCTCGGTCAGGACGATCGGGCGGTCGGGGCTGACGCCGGGCTCGACCTTGGCGTGGTAGATGCCCTCGGTCGCGGTGATGTCCAGGCCGAAGCGGCGCAGGGCGATCATGTGGGGCTCGATGGTGCGCGTGCCGAGGTCGCAGCCGCCGGCGTAGGGCAGGCGGAAGCGGTCCATGCGGTGGAGCAGGGGGCCGAGGAACATGATGATGCTGCGGGTGCGGCGGGCCGCGTCCGCGTCCATGGCGTCCATGTCCAGGCGGGCCGGCGGGACGAGCTCCAGGTCCACGCCGTCGTTGATCCAGCGGGTGCGGACGCCGATGGAGTTCAGGACCTCCAGGAGGCGGTAGACCTCCTCGATGCGGGCCACGCGGCGCAGCACCGTACGGCCCTTGTTGAGCAGCGACGCGCACAGCAGGGCGACGCACGCGTTCTTGCTCGTCTTGACGTCGATGGCGCCGGACAGACGGCGCCCCCCGACGACCCTCAGGTGCATCGGGCCGGCGTAACCGAGGGACACGATCTCGCTGTCGAGCGCCTCGCCGATCCGGGCGATCATCTCAAGGCTGATGTTCTGGTTGCCGCGCTCGATCCGGTTCACGGCGCTCTGGCTGGTGCCCAGGGCGTCTGCGAGTTGACTCTGTGTCCAGCCCCGGTGTTGCCGGGCGTCACGAATGAGCTTGCCGATGCGTACGAGGTAATCGTCTGCCATGGGTGCACCGTATCTCAGATATGAGATGTTGATCGCGACGGGTGTGGCATTTGGGTGTTATTGAGTGTCAGGTCCCATAGTGGGGCCGCTCGTGGCGTGATGCTCGACGAGCCGGCCGAGGAGCCGGACGAGCTGCTCGCGCTCCTGTGCGGACAGTGGGGAGAGGAACTCCTCCTGGGTGGCGTCGAGCAGGTGTTCCAGCTTGTGGAGCCGCCGTCGGCCGAGCGGCGTGAGGGTGATGACGTTGCGCCTGCGGTCGGCGGGGTCGGGGGCCCGCTCCACCAGTTCGCGCCCGGCCAGTTCGTTGAGGACGCCGACGAGGTCGCTGGTGTGGATGCCGGTCCGAGTGCTCAACGCCGCCTGGCTCACCGGCCCGGATTCCTCCAGTGCGACCAATACCGCGTAATGCCATTTATGGGCATCTGCCCTGCCGAGGCTTTCCGTCACCAGCCGCTGCGCGTGGGTCGAGGCCTGGGCCAGCAACCGGCTGGGGAGCTCGCGCAGGCGCGCCGGGACGGCCTCGTTCTCGTGCGTGGTCATGGGGTGATGTTAGCCATTGCGTTGGTGGCACCAACGGTTTACATTCGTTCGTGCCACCAATGTTAGTCGCCCAAACGAATAGTGAAAGGGGCCTCCCATGGCCACGATCGACGTGCTCGACTCGACGATGTACTACGAGGAAGCGGGTGACCCCGCAGGCGTTCCGTTCGTCTTCCTGCACGGCAACCCCACCTCCTCGTACCTGTGGCGCGGCGTGCTGCCCCGGATCGAGGGTCCGGTCCGCGTCCTCGCCCTGGACCTCATCGGCATGGGCCGCTCCGGCAAGCCCGGCGGTGAGTACCGCTTCGCCGACCACGCCCGTTACCTGGACGCCTGGTTCGAGGCCCTCGGGCTGGAGCGGGTCGTCCTGGTCGGCCAGGACTGGGGCGGGGCGCTCGCGTTCGACTGGGCCGCCCGCCACCCCGGGCGGGTCCTCGGGACCGCCTTCATGGAGACGATCCTGCGACCGATGAGCTGGGACGAGTACTCGCCCGAGGGGCGCGCCCGGTTCGAGGCGATCCGCGCGCCGGGCGTGGGGGAGGAGATGGTGCTGGAGCGGAACCTCTTCATCGAGGACAGCATCGGCAGGACGATGATGCGCTCCCTGAGCGAGGCCGACCACGCCGTCTATGCCGCCCCCTACCCCACCCCCGAGAGCCGGCTCCCGATGCTCCGCTGGGCCCGCTCGCTGCCGATCGACGGCGACCCGGCGGACGTGGTCGCCGTGGTCGAGCGGTACGACGCCTGGCTGGCCGACAGCCCGGAGGTGCCCAAGCTGCTGCTCACCTTCGACGGCGGGCCCGTGCTGATGGTCGGGCCCGAGCGCATCGCCTGGTGCGAGGAGAACGTCTCCGCGCTGGAGACCGAGTACTGCGGGCGGGCCGCCCACCTCTGCCCGGAGGACCGGCCCGAGGAGATCGCCGCCGCGGTCAACTCCTGGGCGAAGCGGCACGACCTCCTCGGGTGACCCGGACGGCGAAATCCGTACGATGACCGCGTGCCAGGACCCGCCGTCGCCCCGCCCCGGGTGCCCGTGATCCCCTTCGGGCCTTCCGCCGGTCCGCGCGGGCGGGGATCCCGCGTACGCGCGGAGCGATCCGCCCGTGACCACCGTCACCCCGGACCCGGAGCGGACGGGCGCATCCCCGAGGTCCGCGCTGGTCGCGATGGTGGATCCGGGGCAAGCGGAAGCGGCCGGTCGGCTGACCGTCCCGGCGGGCCCCGGGGTGCGTGCCTCGTCCTCGCCCCCGGACATGTACTAGAGTTATCTCGACATCGAGATATCTGCCGAAGGCGAACCGCAGCCGCCCCCGCTGGTAAGGGTTACCTAACTTAGCCTTACCTCAGCGGATTGGCCAAGGGGCGTGGCGGCAGGATGCGGTAATTACGCGCGAATTCATGCATGAAGGAGACTGTCGTGTCGGCGAACAGCTTCGACGCCCGCAGCACGCTGCAGGTGGGCGACGAGTCGTACGAGATCTTCCGGCTGGACAAGGTCGAGGGCGCCGCGCGCCTTCCCTACAGCTTGAAGGTCCTGCTGGAGAACCTGCTCCGCACCGAGGACGGCGCGAACATCACCGCCGACCACATCCGGGCGCTCGGCGGCTGGGACTCCCAGGCCCAGCCCAGCCAGGAGATCCAGTTCACGCCGGCCCGCGTGATCATGCAGGACTTCACCGGCGTTCCCTGCGTCGTGGACCTCGCCACCATGCGCGAGGCCGTGAAGGCCCTCGGCGGCGACCCGGCGAAGATCAACCCGCTCTCGCCCGCCGAGATGGTCATCGACCACTCGGTCATCGCCGACAAGTTCGGCACGGCCGACGCGTTCGCCCAGAACGTGGAGCTGGAGTACGGCCGCAACAAGGAGCGCTACCAGTTCCTGCGCTGGGGCCAGACCGCCTTCGACGACTTCAAGGTCGTCCCCCCGGGCACCGGCATCGTCCACCAGGTCAACATCGAGCACCTGGCCCGTACCGTCATGGTCCGTAACGGCCAGGCGTACCCCGACACCCTCGTCGGCACCGACTCGCACACCACCATGGTCAACGGCCTCGGCGTGCTCGGCTGGGGCGTCGGCGGCATCGAGGCCGAGGCCGCGATGCTCGGCCAGCCGGTCTCCATGCTGATCCCGCGCGTCGTCGGCTTCAAGCTGACCGGCGAGCTGCCGACCGGCACCACCGCCACCGACCTGGTGCTCACCATCACCGAGATGCTGCGCAAGCACGGCGTCGTCGGCAAGTTCGTCGAGTTCTACGGTGAGGGCGTCGCCGCCACCTCCCTCGCGAACCGCGCCACCATCGGCAACATGTCGCCGGAGTTCGGCTCCACCGCCGCGATCTTCCCGATCGACGACGAGACCCTGAAGTACCTGCGCCTGACGGGCCGCGACGCCCAGCAGGTCGCGCTGGTCGAGGCGTACGCCAAGGAGCAGGGCCTGTGGCTGGACCCGGCCGCCGAGCCGGACTTCTCCGAGAAGCTGGAGCTCGACCTCTCCACGGTCGTCCCCTCCATCGCCGGCCCGAAGCGCCCGCAGGACCGCATCGTCCTCGCGAACGCCGCGCAGCAGTTCGCCCAGGACGTGCGCAACTACGTCGACGACGTGGACGAGGCGGGCAAGGAGTCCTTCCCGGCCTCCGACGCCCCGGCGAACCACCCCAACGGCGCCCCCTCGAAGCCGACCCGGGTCACCCTGGCCGACGGCACCTCCTTCGAGATCGACCACGGCGCCGTCACCGTCGCCGCGATCACCTCCTGCACCAACACCTCGAACCCCTACGTCATGGTCGCCGCGGCGCTCGTGGCCAAGAAGGCGGTCGAGAAGGGCCTGTCCCGCAAGCCGTGGGTCAAGACCACCCTGGCCCCGGGCTCGAAGGTCGTCACCGACTACTTCGACAAGGCCGGCCTGACCCCGTACCTCGACAAGATGGGCTTCAACCTCGTCGGGTACGGCTGCACCACCTGCATCGGCAACTCCGGTCCGCTGGACGAGGAGATCTCGAAGGCGATCAACGAGCACGACCTCGCGGTCACCTCGGTGCTCTCCGGCAACCGCAACTTCGAGGGCCGCATCAACCCCGACGTCAAGATGAACTACCTGGCCTCCCCGCCGCTGGTCGTCGCGTACGCCATCGCGGGCTCCATGAAGGTGGACATCACCAAGGACGCCATCGGCACCGACACCGAGGGCAAGCCGGTCTTCCTCAAGGACATCTGGCCCTCCGAGGCCGAGGTCAACGACGTCGTGGCGAACGCCATCGGCGAGGACATGTTCTCCAAGTCCTACCAGGACGTCTTCGCGGGCGACGCCCAGTGGCAGGCGCTGTCGATCCCGACCGGCAACACCTTCGAGTGGGACCCGCAGTCCACCTACGTCCGCAAGCCCCCTTACTTCGAGGGCATGACGATGGAGACCACCCCGGTCTCCGACATCGCCGGCGCGCGCGTGCTGGCGAAGCTGGGCGACTCGGTCACCACCGACCACATCTCCCCGGCCGGTGCGATCAAGGCCGACACCCCGGCCGGCAAGTACCTCACCGAGCACGGCGTCGAGCGCCGCGACTTCAACTCGTACGGTTCCCGCCGCGGCAACCACGAGGTCATGATCCGCGGTACGTTCGCCAACATCCGCCTGCGCAACCAGATCGCGCCGGGCACCGAGGGCGGCTTCACCCGCGACTTCACCGTCGAGGGCGCGCCGGTCTCCTTCATCTACGACGCCTCCCAGAACTACCAGGCCGCCGGCATCCCGCTGGTCATCCTGGCGGGCAAGGAGTACGGCTCCGGCTCCTCCCGCGACTGGGCGGCCAAGGGCACCGCGCTGCTCGGCGTCAAGGCCGTCATCGCCGAGTCCTACGAGCGCATCCACCGCTCCAACCTGATCGGCATGGGCGTCCTGCCCCTGCAGTTCCCCGAGGGCGCCACCGCGGCCTCCCTGGGCCTCACCGGCGAGGAGACCTTCTCCTTCACCGGTGTGGAGGAGCTGAACAACGGCACCACCCCCCGCACGGTCAAGGTGACCACCGACACCGGTGTCTCCTTCGACGCGGTCGTCCGCATCGACACCCCCGGTGAGGCGGACTACTACCGCAACGGCGGCATCATGCAGTACGTGCTGCGCAACCTCATCCGCGGCTAGTCGCCACGGAGCAGGGCGGCACCCGAGGGCCGTATCCCCGTCAAGGGGGTACGGCCCTTCCGCTTGTGCCCGGCCGGTCCAGATGACGGACAGGTCTCAACTCGGAAAAGCTGGCCGCCATCCGTGTGCATGATCTTGCTCACACGAGCGGAAGTGGACTATACCTGTGCGCGTCCGGATCACCGCGGGACAAGCGGCCCGGACCCGGGGGATGGGCGGGGACCTGCGGCGATGTCCGCATGCACGGCAACCGCCGTGACTTCCGGCCTCCTTCACACTTCTGACGAAGGCGAGGACATGAGCATGGGATCCACGGGTGAAGGCCTCGGACGCCGCGATCTGATCAAGCGCTCCGCAGCACTCGGACTTATCACGGTGCCGACGATGAGCTTCCTGTCCGCCTGCGCCTCCGGCGGCGACGCGTCCACCAAGGGCCCGGACAAGGGCGTCGTCTCCAAGGAGAACCCCTTCGGCCTGGCCAAGGGCGGCAAGGTGGACGTGGTCGTCTTCAAGGGCGGGTTCGGCGACGACTACGCGAAGGCCTGGGAGGCCGCCTTCGACAAGAAGTGGGGCACCACCAGCTCCCACCTGGGCACCCAGGAGATCACCTCCAAGCTCCAGCCCCGCTTCAACGGTGGCACGCCGCCGGACGTCGTCGACGACTCGGGCGCCCAGCAGATCAAGCTCGACGTGCTCGCCAAGAGCAACCAGCTCGCCGACCTGACGGCCGTCCTGGACGCGCCCTCGCTCGACGACCCCACCAAGAAGGTCCGGGACACCCTCGTCGAAGGCGCGTACGAGCAGGGTCTGCTCGGCGGCAAGTTCGTCGCCCTCAAGTACGTGTACGCCGTGTTCGGCTTCTGGTACTCGGGCAAGCTCTTCAAGGAGAAGGGGTGGGCCCCGCCCAAGACCTGGGACGAGTTCCTCGCCGTCTGCGCCAAGGCCAAGGAGGCGGGCATCGGCGGCCTCGCCCACCAGGGCAAGTACCCGTACTACATCAACGTCGTCATCATGGACCTCATCGCCAAGAAGGGCGGCATGGACGCCGTCAAGGCGATCGACAACCTCGAACCCAACGCCTTCGAGGGCAACCCGGCCGCCCTCGCCGCGGTCGAGGCCGTCTACGAGGTGGTCGAGAAGGGCCTGCTGATGCCGGGCACCAACGGCCTCACCCACACGGAGTCCCAGACCGCCTGGAACCAGTACAAGGCCGCCTTCATCCCCTCTGGTTCCTGGCTGGAGAACGAGCAGCTGAAGCAGACCCCGGACGACTTCGACATGAAGTTCCTGCCGGTTCCCCTGCTCGCCGACAGCAAGCTCCCGCTGGAGGCCATCCGGGCCGGTGTGGACGAGCCCTTCATCGTCCCGGAGAAGGCCGCCAACAAGGCCGCCGGCCTGGAGTTCCTCCGCTCGATGCTGTCCCGCGAGTGGTCTACGATCTTCGCCCAGCAGGCCAACTCCCTCACGGTCGTCAAGGACGGCGTGGACCCGAGCGTCAAGCTCCGGCCGGGCACCCAGTCCGCGGTGGAGGCCCTCAAGGCGGCCGGCAGCAACACCTTCGCCTACCGCTACCCCGACTGGTACAGCGAGATGGACACCGAGATCCAGAACGCGTCCAATGAGCTGATGGCCCAGCGGATCCAGCCGAAGGAATGGATCAAGCGGGCCCAGGCTGCGGTAGACAAGGCGGCCAAGGACCCGAACGCCAAGAACAACAAGCGCAGCTGACCACCCAGGGGACGGACACCATGAGCCACGTAGCCCAGGGGAGAAGGAAGGGCGGTTTCATCGCCGCCTTCCTCTTCGCACCCCTCGCGCTGTACCTGACCTTCGTGATCTGGCCGTACGTACAGACGTTCGGTTACTCCTTCACCAACTGGACCGGGCAGTCGCCGACGTTCGACTTCGTCGGCGTGGACAACTACTCGGCCCTGCTGGACGACGAGGTCTTCCGCGGCGCGCTCTGGCACAACCTGCTGCTCGTGGTGTTCGTCCCCGTGATCACCATCCTGCTCGCCCTCTTCTTCGCCTTCATGGTGAACGCGGGAGGGCGCGGCGGGGCCGGCGGGGTCCAGGGAGTCGCCGGCTCGCGCCTCTACAAGGTCGTCTACTTCTTCCCGCAGGTCCTCTCCCTGGCCATCCTCGCCGTGCTCTTCGGCGCGATCTACCGGAGCGACGAGGGCGGCCTGCTCAACGGCTTCCTCATCAAGCTCGGCCTGATCTCCCCGCAGCACCCCGTCGAATGGCTCAACGAGCCGGACTTCGTCCTGTGGTGCCTGCTGCTCGTCGTCGTCTGGCACGGCGTCGGCTTCTACCTCGTGCTGTTCTCCGCCGCCATGCAGTCCGTGCCCAAGGACATCTACGAGGCCGCGCTGCTCGACGGTGCCGGACGCGCCCAGACCTTCTTCAGGGTCACGCTGCCCCTGCTGTGGGACTCTGTGCAGACCTCCGCGGTCTACCTCGGCATCGCCGCCATGGACATGTTCGTCCTGGTGGGGACCATGACCTCGGGCCAGTTCGGAGGCGGACCCGACCACCACAGCGAGGTCATGTCGACGGTGCTGATGCGCAACTTCCTCTTCTTCGGCAAGAGCGGCTACGCCTGCGCCATGGGCGTGGTCATGCTGCTCCTGACCATGATCCTCTCCATCACCACGCTGCGCGCCACCCGCCGCGAGCGCATCGAGTTCTGAGCGGGAGACCATCATGACCACAGTGATCAAGGCTCCGGGCGAATCGGCCGCGGAGCGGTCCGGCGGAACCGGACGGGCGAAGGAGCGGGACGGACGCCGCTCCGAGGGCGTGGTCCTCAACGTCTTCTCCCACGGCTTCCTCGTCCTCTGGGCGATAATGATCGTGCTGCCGCTGGTCTGGCTCGCCCTCGGCGCCTTCAAGACCGACGCGCAGATCGGCGGCTCGGCCCTCAGCTGGCCCTCGAACTGGCATTTCGACGCCTTCGGCCGGGCCTGGACCAAGGGCATCGGCGGCTACTTCGCACACACCCTCATCGTGCTGGTGTTCTCGGTCCCGCTGACCATGCTGTTCGGCTCCATGGCCGCGTACGTGCTGGCCCGCTACCCCTTCCCCGGCAACCGGGTCATCTACTACTTCTTCGTCAGCGGCGCGATGTTCCCGGTGTTCCTGGCGCTCGTACCGCTGTTCTTCATGGTCAAGCGCTTCGACATGCTGAACACCTACCAGGGCCTGATCCTGGTGTACGTCGCGTACTCGATGCCCTTCACCGTCTTCTTCATGCACTCGTTCTTCCGGACGCTGCCGACGGCGATCCACGAGGCGGCCGTCATCGACGGGGCCTCCGACACCCGGATCTTCTTCCAGGTGATGGTGCCGATGGCCAAGCCCGGCCTGATCAGCGTCGGGATATTCAACGTCCTGGGCCAGTGGAACCAGTACATCCTGCCCGCCGTGCTGATGCAGCCGCAGAACAGTGCGGACCCCGAGCGCTACATGCTCACCCAGGGCCTGATCCAGCTCCAGTACCAGATGGGCTACGAGACGGACCTGCCGGTGCTGTTCGCCGGCGCCACCATCGCCATCATCCCGATGCTGGCGGTCTACCTCTCCTTCCAGCGCCAGATCCAGGCCGGACTGACCTCGGCGACGCTGAAGTAGCCCCGCGTCAGGAGCCGTCGGCGGCCTTCCGGAGCTCGTACACCCGGCCCGCACCCGGACGGCCGAAGTCCCGCAGGAGCCGGGGCTCCCGGGCGGTGCCGCCGACGGTCCACGCGGACCAGGAGCACTCCGGGATGCGGACCCGGACCTCCTGGGTCCGGGCGTCGCGACCGCGCTCGTACGACCAGGTGCCGGAGCCCGAGCACCGCCGCGACGGGCCGCTCGGATGGTCGTCCGGGGCGTGTTCGCCCACGCCGTCGGCCGTGACCCGGCCGTCCGGGGTGAACACCAGCCTTCCGCTCGTGTGGTCCACCCAGGTGCCCGGCACGGTCTCCGGGCCGATCACCGGAGGCTCGTAGGCGGGCAGCAGGCCGACGGCGAGGCCCAGACCGCCGAGCAGGCCCGTCCCCGCGACCACGGCCGCGCCCCACAGCGCCACTCGCCGGCCCAGTCCGCTCACCCGGGGCCGGGCGATCAGGGCCCCGAGGGAGAGCGACGCCGTGGCCTCGGCCCAGAAGACCAGGACGGTCCGCGTCTCCACGTGGTTGTACGCCGCGAAGGCCCAGATCGGGGGCGCCACGACGGCCGCGACCGTCAGCGGCACCCACCACCACGACTCGCGGCCGCCGGCCCGGCGGCCGATCAGGCCGGCCAGTGCCACCGCCGGCAGCACGAAGACCAGCGACAGCAGGAACGCGACCACCGCGACGATCATCATGAAGTTGATCAGGGCGGCCGTGACGTGGGTCCAGTCGACCGGACGGTCCGCCGGCGGCTGCGTCCGGACGTACAGCAGGCCCACCACGACGGCGAGTGCGACCTCCAGCCAGCCCACCATGGTCGAGACCAGCAGGATCCGTCCGTACGACCGTTTCTGATGCACGGTCATTCCCCCCTCGTGGCACGGCGGACGGACACGGCCGCCCGGCCCGCAGCGTCGGATCCATACTGCCAGCCGGGCTGAACGTGTTCAATTCATTCTCAGAGCCAGGTGCCGAACCTGCGGATGTACCAGGTCTTCACGAACTGGGTCAGCGTGCAGTACGCGAGGAGCACCCCGGTCAGCCACGGGAAGTAACCCGCCGGCAGGGCGACGAAGCCCAGTGAGGAGGCCAGCGGCGAGAAGGGCAGCCAGAGCCCGGTCAGCACCGCGAGGACCGTCATCACCATCACCGGCCAGGAGGCGCGGGACTGGATGAAGGGGATCTTCCGGGTGCGGATCATGTGGACGATCAGGGTCTGCGAGAGCAGGCCCTCGATGAACCAGCCGGACTGGAAGAGGGACTGGCTCGCCGCGCTGTCGGCGGCGAAGACGTTCCACATGATCACGAACATCGCGATGTCGAAGACGGAGCTGATGGGGCCGATGGTGACCATGAAGCGGAGGATGCCCTTGGCGTCCCAGTTGCGGGGCTTGCGCAGGTACTCCTCGTCCATCCGGTCCCACGGCGTCGCCAGCTGTGCGATGTCGTAGACCAGGTTCTGGACCAGCAGCATGATCGCGAGCATCGGCTGGAACGGGATGAAGGCACTCGCCACCAGCACCGAGAAGACGTTGCCGAAGTTCGACGAGGCCGTCATCTTGATGTACTTGATCGTGTTGCCGAAGGTGGTGCGGCCCTGGAGGACGCCCTGCTCCAGGACGGTCAGGTCCTTCTCCAGCAGGATGATGTCCGCCGACTCCTTGGCGATGTCGACGGCCGTGTCCACCGAGATGCCGACGTCGGCGTCGCGCAGCGCCGCCGCGTCGTTGATGCCGTCCCCGAGGAAGCCCACCGTGTGCCCGCCCGCCTGCAGGGCCCGTACGATCCGGGCCTTCTGGACCGGGTTGACCTTGGCGAAGACCGTCGTACGGGCGGCCAGTTCGCGCAGTTCCGTCTCGTCGAGGCGGTCGGTCGAGGCGCCGAGCACCACCTGGCCGACGTCGAGGCCGACATCGGCGCAGACCCGGGCGGCCACGAGCTCGTTGTCCCCCGTGACCACCTTCACCGCGATGCCCTTGTCGGCGAGCCCGCGCAGGGCCCGGGCGGCGTCGGCCTTCGGCGGGTCGAGGAAGGCGAGGAAGCCGACCAGGGTCAGCCCGTCCTCGTCGGCGACCGTGTAGGTGTCGCGCGGGCTGTCGACCGTACGGGTGGCGACGGCGAGCACGCGCAGGCCGCGGCGGTTGTTCTCCTCGGCGATCCGGGTGACGTGCCACCGCAGCTGCTCGGTCAGCTCGACCCTCTCGCCCCGGTCCCGCATGTGGGTGCAGAGGTCCAGGACCTCTTCGACCGCCCCCTTGGTGATCATGACGTGTTCGGGGCGGCCGCGGTCGCCCACCAGGGACCTCCGGTCCAGCACGACGGACATCCGGCGCCGGGCGAAGTCGAAGGGGATCTCGTCGACCATCGAGAAGCGTGCGTCGACGACAACCTCCTCGGCCTCGCCCACGCGGTCGATGACCGCCCGGTCCATCAGGTTGCGCAGGCCCGTCTGGAAGTGCGCGTTGAGGTAGCCGTACTCCAGGACTTCGTCGTCCTCGTCGCCGTGCACGTCCAGGTAGCGGTCGAGGACGATCCGGTCCTCGGTGAGCGTGCCGGTCTTGTCCGTGCAGAGCACGTCCATCGCGCCCAGGTTCTGGATCGCGTTCAGCCGCTTGACGACCACCTTGCGCCTGGCCATGGCGACCGCGCCGCGCGCCAGGTTGGCGGAGACGACCATCGGCAGCATCTCGGGGGTCAGCCCGACGGCGACGGCGATGCCGAAGAGGAAGGCCTCGTCCCAGTCGCCCTTGGTCAGGCCGTTGATCATGAAGACCACGGGGACCATGACCAGCATGAAGCGGATCAGCAGGAAGCTGACCCTGCGCACGCCGGTGTCGAAGTTGGTCTGCGGGCGCTCCCCGACGAGCGAGCCGGCCATCGAGCCGAAGTAGGTGTCGGAGCCGGTGGCGACGACGACTCCGGTGGCGGTGCCGGAGGTGACCGAGGTCCCCATCAGGCAGAGGTTGTCGGCCTCGACCGGGTCGGTGGTCTCCCGCTGGCCGAGGTCGTCCGCGCGGGTGTCGGCCTTCGGGACGGGCAGGGACTCCCCGGACAGGGCGGCCTGGCCGACCATCAGGTCCTTGGAGGCGATCAGCCTCAGGTCGGCCGGGATCAGGTCCCCGGCGGCCAGCCTGACCACGTCGCCCGGGACGACCTGGTCCATCGGCACCTCGGAGGTGGTGGGCGCGGACCCGCTGCCGGCCCGGCGCTGCACCGCGCAGGTGGTGGTGACGAGCCTCTTCAGCGCGTCGGCGGCCCGGCCCGAGCGGTACTCCTGCCAGAAGCGCAGCAGCCCGCTGATCCCCACCATCACGGAGAGGATGACGACGCCCGGATCCGCCGGGTCCTGCCAGTACATGACGGCGGCCAGGAAGACCAGGACGCCGATGAAGGGGTTCCAGTACGCCTTCCCCAGCTGGACGAACCAGGCGGGGGTGCGCTCCTGGGCGACGGTGTTGGCGCCGTGGCGCTCCAGGCGCACCGCGGCCTCGGCGGCGGTGAGGCCGTCCAGGGAGGAGTCCACGTCCTGGAGCACCAGGGAGCGCGGGCGGGCGCTGAACCCGGCGAGGCGCTCGCCGGCGAGCCGGGTACGGGACTCCAGCTCGGCGGCCTTGCGCTCGCGGCGGGTCCGGCCCGGCGGCGCGAGCTTCGCGGGGGTACGAGGGGTGAGCACGGTCATGGCGAATACCTCCCTCCACGTGTCCGGGCAGCGCGGAGCCGAGCGGTCACGTGGAGTGGTCATGGGTCGGCGCGGAACGGCACGTGAGGCCGCGGGCGGCGCCGGTGGGCATGGGTGACACAGGCCTGACAGGACAGTCAGGGCATGCGGAGGGAATACTGAGGAGCACGGAAGCGCGGCGTACCGCGGCCGTGCGCAGCTCGATGAAAGGTCAGCCGATCACAAAGGGTCAGCGGACAGGAGCGCAGCGAAGACTTCGATCGGGACTCATCCCGAACACCTCCTCGCGCAGCGCCGTCAAGACATGGCGCCCGATCCGGCCGGAAAGGCCGCAGAGGACCGGCGCCTCGTCGACCGTAACACGGTCACGGCGGTCGGTTCTCTCCCCCTTTTGACCAGTACTGGCCGATTCGTGGTGCGTCACCCTCTTGACGGGCCGATGCGCAAAGGCTCGACTTAAGGTTCACAAGTTGGAGACGCCGGGGTCTCGGGGCGTGAAGCCGCGACGGTTCCGGCCGGGGGGCGACGCTGGCCGTCGCTTATGGGCAGGAGTGGATGAGTCGTGCAGACTCCCGGATCGCAGTCCTCACTGCATCGCGCGAATCTCGAACGGGTCGTGCGGGCGGTGCGGCTCTCGGGTTCGCTGACCCAGGCGGAGATCGCCCGCACCACCGGACTGTCGGCGGCCACGGTCTCCAACATCGTCCGGGAACTCAAGGACGGCGGGACCGTCGAGGTCACGGACACCTCGGCCGGCGGCCGGCGGGCGCGCAGCGTCTCGCTGAGCGGCGACGCGGGCATCGTCATCGGCGTCGACTTCGGCCACACCCACCTGCGGGTGGCGGTCGGCAACCTCGCGCACCAGGTGCTGGCCGAGAAGGCGGAGCCGCTGGACGTCGACGCCTCCTGGACGCAGGGCTTCGACCTGGCGGAATCGCTGGTCGGGCGGCTGGTCGCGGACATAGGTGTCGGCCTGGAGAAGGTCATCGGCGTGGGACTCGGCGTCCCCGGCCCGATCGACGTGGAGTCCGGGACCCTGGGATCGACCGCGATCCTGCCCGGCTGGGCGGGCATCAACCCCCGCGAGGAGCTCGCGCGCCGGCTAGGGGTGCCGGTCTACGTGGACAACGACGCGAACCTCGGGGCCCTCGGTGAACTCGTATGGGGGAGTGGCCGGGGAGTGAAGGACCTCGCCTACATCAAGGTGGCCAGCGGCGTGGGCTCCGGCCTGGTGATCAACGGGCAGATCTACCGCGGACCGGGGGGCACCGCGGGCGAGATCGGGCACATCACGCTGGACGAATCGGGCCCGGTCTGCCGCTGCGGGAACCGCGGCTGCCTGGAGACGTTCGCCGCGGCGCGGTACGTGCTGCCGCTCCTCCAGGGCACGCACGGGCCGGAGTTGACGATGGAGCGGGTGGTCGAGCTGGCCCGCGGCGGGGACCCGGGCTGCCGCCGGGTGATCACGGACGTGGGCCGCCACATCGGCAGCGGCGTGGCCAGCCTGTGCAACCTCCTGAACCCGAGCCGGGTGGTGCTGGGCGGATCGCTGGCGGACGCCGGTGAACTCGTCCTGGCCCCCATCCGTGAATCAGTGGGGAGGTACGCGATTCCGAGCGCCGCACGGCAATTGTCCGTGCTCACGGGCTCCCTGGGCGGCCGCGCGGAGGTGCTGGGCGCGCTGGCCCTCGTCCTCAGCGAGATGGGCGATTCGACACTTTTGTCGGACCATGGAAGTGGAGTGCGAGCTCCCGCCGTCTTGCCTTCAGGTAGATAACGGATGGCACCGTTGTCATCTCGTTAAGGATTCACTCCTTGACGGCAAAACGCGGCCGGGGTTGACTCACATCCACCTCGGCCGCAGGGTTGCGGCCTCGTCAGGGAGGTTCAAGTAATGAACACGCGTATGCGCAGAACCGCGGTTGCCGTCGCCGCCGGTGCCATGGCCGTCTCGCTCGCCGCCTGTGGCAGCGCCAAGGAGGCCGGAGGCGGGACCAAGGAGTCCTCCGGCGCCGCGGCCGGTGACGCGATCAAGGTCGGCCTGCTTCTGCCCGAGAACCAGACCGCGCGCTACGAGAAGTTCGACAAGCCGCTGATCGAGAAGCAGGTCAAGGAGCTGACCGGCGGCAAGGGAACGGTCGTCTACGCGAACGCCAAGCAGGACGCGACCACGCAGAACTCCCAGGTCGACACGATGATCACCAACAAGGTGAACGTCCTGATCATCGACGCCGTGGACTCCAAGGCCATCGCCGGCTCGGTCAAGAAGGCCAAGGACGCCGGTATCCCGGTCGTCGCCTACGACCGCCTGGCCGAGGGCCCGATCGACGCGTACACCTCGTTCGACAACGAAGAGGTCGGCAAGGTCCAGGGCAAGGCGCTCCTGGAGGCGCTGGGCGACAAGGCCAAGGACGGCCAGATCGTCATGATGAATGGTTCCGTCACCGACCCGAACGCCGCGCTGTTCAAGAAGGGCGCGCACTCCGTCCTCGACGGCAAGGTGAACATCGGCAAGGAGTACGACACCGTCGAGTGGAAGCCGGAGAACGCCAACACCAACATGGCGGGTGCCCTCTCGGCGCTCGGCAAGGACAAGGTCATCGGCGTCTACTCCGCCAACGACGGCATGGCCGGAGGCATCATCACCGCCCTCAAGGCGGCCAACCTCTCCCCCCTGCCCCCGGTCACCGGTCAGGACGCCGAACTCGCCGGTGTGCAGCGGATCGTCGCGGGCGAGCAGTTCATGAGCGTCTACAAGCCGTACGCCCCCGAGGCCGAGGCCGCCGCGAAGATGGCCGTCGCCCTCGCCAAGGGCGAGAAGGCCGGCGGTACCTCCACGGTCGACAGCCCGTCCGCCAAGGGCATCGCGTCCGTGCTGATCCCGGTCGTCTCGCTCACCAAGAACAACATCAAGGACACCGTCGTCAAGGACGGCGTCTACACGGTCGACGAGATCTGCACCGACAAGTACGCGGCCGCCTGCGCCTCCCTCGGCCTGAAGTAAGGCCCCCGCCGCCTCCCCTGCGGGAGGCCGGCCCCCCACGTGTCCGGCGCTCCGCGCCTTCTCCCCCGCCATGCGCGGGGCGCCGGACATCCCCTCGTTCCCCCATTCGCCCCGCTCCTGCTCTTTTGCACGACATCCCCGCCGGTCAGGCGGCGAAGGAGATGGTTCATGTGTCCGCTGCGCCCGTGCTGGCGTTGCGAGGGGTCTCGAAGCGGTTCGGCGCCGTTCAGGCCCTGACCGACGTAGAACTCGAGATCCACTCCGGTGAGGTGGTCGCCCTGGTCGGCGACAACGGCGCCGGCAAGTCCACGCTGGTCAAGACGATCGCCGGCGTGCACCCCATCGACGACGGCGTCATCGAGTGGGAAGGCCGCCCGGTCTCCATAGGCAAGCCGCACGACGCCCAGAACCTGGGAATCGCGACGGTCTACCAGGACCTGGCGCTGTGCGACAACATCGACGTCGTCGGCAACCTCTTCCTCGGCCGCGAGCTCAAGCGCCGCGGTGTCCTCGACGAGGTGGAGATGGAGCGCCGCGCCCGCGAGCTCCTGACCACCCTGTCCATCCGGATCCCCAGTGTCCGGATCCCCATCGCCTCGCTCTCCGGCGGTCAGCGCCAGACCGTGGCGATCGCCCGCTCCATGCTGGGCGAGCCGAAGCTCGTCATCCTCGACGAGCCGACCGCCGCCCTCGGCGTCGAGCAGACCGCACAGGTGCTCGACCTGGTGGAGCGGCTGCGCGAGCGCGGCCACGCCGTCATCCTCATCAGCCACAACATGGCCGATGTGAAGGCCGTCGCCGACAAGGTGGCGGTTCTGCGGCTGGGCCGCAACAACGGCGTCTTCAAGGTCGCCGAAACCTCGCAGGAAGAGATCATCTCCGCCATCACCGGAGCCACGGACAACGCCGTGACCCGCCGGGCGGCCCGCACCGGGGAGGCCGGCAAGTGAGCACCCAGAACCCCGCCACCGATCCACTGGGCAAGGGCCCCGTCGACGGGCACCAGCACATCGACCCGGTCAACCCGGCGGCCGCTCACGACGCGATCCCGGCCGTGGACCCCCGTCTGCTCGTCAGGGAAGAGGGTCTCGCCGGGTACGTCGGCGAGTTCAAGCGCAGGATGAAGGCCGGCGACCTGGGCTCCCTCCCGGTCGTGATCGGTCTGATCATCATCTGGTCCATCTTCCAGAGCCTGAACTCGAACTTCCTCTCCCCCGAGAACCTCAGCAACATCGCGATCACGATGACCGCCACCGGCATGATCGCCATCGGCATCATCTTCGTGCTCCTGCTCGGCGAGATCGACCTCTCGGTCGGTTCCGTCAGCGGCGTCTCGGGCGCGATCGTCGCGGTCCTCGCCGTCACCCACGGCGTGAACGAGTGGCTGGCGATCCTGGCCGCCATCGCCGGCGGTGCCCTGATCGGCTGCATCCACGGCTTCTTCTTCGCCAAGGTCGGAGCTCCGGCCTTCGCCGTCACCCTGTCGGGCCTGCTCTTCTGGCTGGGCGCGATGCTGCAGATCCTCGGCAGCAACGGCACGATCAACATCGACTCCGACGGCGTGGTCGGCCAGCTGACCACGTACTTCTTCTCGGACGTGGCCGTCGCCTACGGGCTGGCCGCGCTCGCCGTGGCCGGCTACTTCATCGCGGCCTTCCTCGACGCGAGGCGACGCGACGCCGCCGGGATGCCCTCCCGGCCGCTCGCCGAGATCCTGCTGCGCACCGGCATGCTCGCGGTGTTCACCTTCGGCCCCGCCGTGGTGTTCAACCAGTACAAGGGCCTGCCGCTCGCGGTGGTGCTGTTCCTGCTGGCCCTGGTCGTCACGGACTTCGTGCTGCGCCGGACGACCTTCGGGCGAAACGTTTTTGCGCTCGGTGGCAGCGTCGAGGCCTCCCGTCGCGCGGGCATCAACGTCACCCGGATCCGGATCACGGTCTTCGCGATCTCCAGCACCTTCGCTGCCATCGGCGGTCTCTTCTGGGCCTCCAAGATCGCGGCGGCCAACCAGAGCGCCGGCGCCGGCGACCTGCTGATGAACGTCATCGCCGCGGCCGTCATCGGCGGCACCAGCCTCTTCGGCGGCCGGGGCCGGACCTGGAACGCCCTCCTCGGCGTGATGGTCATCATCTCGATCCAGTACGGTCTGGCCCTGGAGGGCATCGCCACTCCGATCCAGTACATGATCACCGGTGCGGTGCTGCTGGCGACCGTGGTCATCGACTCGGTCACCCGCAAGACGCAGAAGACGGCCGGACGCGCCTGACGGTCACCCCGCCGACGCGCCCGACAGCACATGCCCGGTGCCACCACGTGTGGCGCCGGGCATCTGTGCGTACATATGTACGTACGTCTGTGCGGGTATACGCCCGTATGTGAGGTATGACTTCACGCAGGTGCGTCCATGTATGACAAAGGCGTGACTCGGGCGGGACGGCCCGATGACCGCATCCGCGAGCGGAACATTAGACTCGACAGACCAGCAAGCAACTGCAAGGAGGCACGGGTGCTGCTGACCCGCATCAAGGGACCGCGCGATCTGGACCGGCTCAGCCAGGAGGAGCTCGAACAGCTCGCCGCCGAGATCAGGTCCTTCCTCGTCGACGCCGTCTCCAAGACCGGCGGGCACCTCGGCCCCAACCTCGGTGTGGTCGAACTGACGATCGCCCTGCACCGGGTCTTCGACTCGCCCAAGGACAAGGTCCTCTTCGACACCGGCCACCAGGCCTACGTCCACAAGCTGCTCACGGGCCGCCAGGACTTCGGCAGCCTGCGCGCCAAGGGCGGCCTCTCCGGCTACCCCTCGCGCGCCGAGTCCGACCACGACGTGATCGAGAACTCGCACGCCTCCACCGTGCTGGGCTGGGCCGACGGCATCGCCAAGGCCAACGAGGTACTCGGCCGCGAGGACCACCACGTCGCCGCCGTCATCGGCGACGGCGCGCTCACCGGCGGCATGGCCTGGGAGGCGCTGAACAACATCGCCGCCGCCAAGGACCGCCCGCTCGTCATCGTGGTCAACGACAACGAGCGCTCGTACGGCCCCACCATCGGCGGCCTCGCGAACCACCTGGCGACCCTGCGCACCACGGACGGCTACGAGCGTTTCCTCGCCCGCGGCAAGGACCTGCTGGAGCGCACCCCGGTCGTCGGCAAGCCCCTCTACGAGACCCTGCACGGCGCCAAGAAGGGCCTCAAGGACTTCATCGCCCCGCAGGGCATGTTCGAGGACCTGGGCCTGAAGTACATCGGCCCCATCGACGGCCACGACATCGAGGCCCTGGAGTCCGCCCTGCAGCGCGCCAAGCGCTTCAGCGGTCCGGTCATCGTGCACTGCCTCACGCAGAAGGGCCGCGGCTACACCCACGCCGAGCAGGACGAGGCGGACCGTTTCCACGGCATCGGCCCCATCCACCCGGACACCGGTCTGCCCGTCAGCACCGATGCCGCCAGCTGGACCTCCGTCTTCGCCGACGAGATGGTCCGGCTCGGCAAGGAGCGCAAGGACATCGTCGCCATCACCGCGGCCATGCTCCAGCCCGTCGGCCTGAAGAAGTTCGCGGACGCCTACCCCGACCGCATCTTCGACGTCGGCATCGCCGAGCAGCACGGCGCCACTTCGGCGGCGGGCCTGGCGACCGGCGGCGCCCACCCGGTCTTCGCGGTGTACGCCACCTTCCTCAACCGCGCCTTCGACCAGGTCCTGATGGACGTGGCCCTGCACAAGTGCGGGGTCACCTTCGTGCTGGACCGCGCCGGTGTCACCGGCACCGACGGCGCCTCCCACAACGGCATGTGGGACATGTCCATCCTCCAGGTCGTCCCGGGCCTGCGGCTCGCCGCCCCGCGCGACGCCGAGCAGCTGCGCGCCCAGCTCAACGAAGCCGTCCTGGTGAAGGACGCGCCGACCGTGGTGCGCTTCTCCAAGGGCGTCGTCGGCCCGGCCGTCCCGGCCGTCGGCCGGATCGGCGGCATGGACGTACTGCGCGCCCCGGCGCCCGAGGTCACCAGTCCGGACGTACTGCTCGTCTCGGTCGGTGCGCTCGCCCCGATGTGCCTGGAAGTCGCTGACCTCCTCGACAAGCAGGGCATCTCCTGCACCGTGGTCGACCCCCGTTGGGTCAAGCCGGTGGACGAGGCGCTGGCGCCCCTGGCGGACCGCCACCGCGTGGTCGTCACCGTCGAGGACAACGGCCGCGCCGGCGGCGTGGGCTCGGCCGTCGCACAGGCCCTGCGGGACGCGGGCGTCGACGTACCCCTGCGCGACTTCGGCATCCCGCAGCGGTTCCTCGACCACGCGACCCGCAAGGAGGTCATGGCCGAGATCGGGCTGACCGCCCCGGACATCGCGCGCCAGGTCACCGGCCTGGTGGCCAAGCTGGACGGCCGCTTCGACAGCGAGCCGGCCGCCGCCGTCGACTAGGCCGGACGGCGGCCCCTAGATCGCCGCGCGGTTGCACGTCACGGGCCGGGAGATCACTCTTGAAGAGTGGGCCTCCCGGCCCGTTCGCGTGCGTCGACACCTGTTCGGAGGTGTGTCGGTGAGCAGGGATATCAACAGCCCCTTCCGCACCAAGACGGTGGAGCAGTCCATCCGTGACACGGAGGAGCCGGAACACGCGCTCCGCAAGTCGCTCTCCGCCTGGGACCTGACGGTGTTCGGTGTGGGTGTCATCATCGGCACCGGCATCTTCGTCCTCACGGGCATCGCGGCCCGCAACAACGCCGGCCCGGCCACGTCCCTCTCGTTCGTGGCGGCCGGTATCGTCTGCGCCCTCGCGGCGCTCTGCTACGCCGAGTTCGCGTCCACCGTGCCGGTGGCCGGTTCGGCGTACACCTTCTCGTACGCCTCGATCGGCGAGCTGCCCGCATGGATCATCGGCTGGGACCTGGTGCTCGAATTCGCGCTGGGCACCGCGGTGGTGGCGGTCGGCTGGTCCGGCTACGTGCGCCACCTCATGCACACCAACCTGGGCTGGGACCTGCCCACCGCGCTGTCCGGCCCGGACGCGGGAGGCAGCTTCGACCTGCTGGCCTTCCTGCTGATCCTGGCGCTGACCGCGATCCTGGTCGTCGGGACGAAGCTCTCGGCCCGCATCACCGCGATCGTGGTCGCCATCAAGGTCACCGTGGTGCTGCTCGTCATCATCGCGGGGCTGTTCTTCATCAAGGCCGACAACTACTCGCCGTTCATCCCGCCGGCCCAGCCGCAGGAGGCGGGCGGCGACCTCCATGCGCCGCTGGTCCAGCTGCTGTTCGGCTACGCACCGACCAACTTCGGTGTGATGGGCATCTTCACGGCGGCCTCGCTCATCTTCTTCGCCTTCATCGGCTTCGACGTCGTGGCGACCGCCGCCGAGGAGACGAGGAACCCCCAGCGGGACATGCCGCGAGGCATCCTCGGCTCGCTGTTCATCTGCACCTTGCTCTACGTCGCCGTGACGATCGTGGTCACCGGCATGCAGAAGTACTCGGAGATGTCACCGACCGCCCCGCTGGCCGAAGCCTTCAAGTCGGTGAACCAGCCCTTCTTCTCCGGTGCGATCAGCCTCGGTGCGGCCGTCGGCCTGATCACCGTCAGCATGATCCTGCTGCTCGGCCAGACGCGTGTGTTCTTCGCGATGAGCCGTGACGGACTGCTGCCGCGCACCTTCTCCGTCACCCACCCCAAGTACCGCACGCCTTACCGGGCGACGATCCTGCTCGGCGTGATCATCGCCGTGGTAGCCGGCTTCACCAGCCTGGAGAAGCTCGCGGAACTGGTGAACATCGGCACGCTGTTCGCCTTCGTGCTCGTCGCCCTCGGCGTGATCATCCTGCGCCGGACCAGGCCCGACCTGCACCGGTCGTTCCGCTGCCCCTGGGTGCCGGTGATCCCGATCCTGTCCATCCTGGCCTCGCTCTGGCTGATGCTCAACCTGCCGGCCGAGACGTGGATCCGCTTCGGCGTGTGGATGGTGATCGGCATCGTCGTGTACTTCCTGTACGGACGCAGCCACAGCCGCCTCGGCAAGGTCGGCCAGGAAGCGAAGTTCTAGAGAGGGGCGGGCCGGGCGCGCCCCACGCGCGAGAGCCGGCCGTACGGGTCGTCCGTACGGCCGGCTCTCGTGTGCGCGGGGTACGGCCGTCAGCCGGTGCCCTTGGCGGGGGAGTCCTTCGCGGAGGCCGGGATCTTCTGGTCGTTGCGCAGGGCCTCCCACAGCTGGGTGGCCTGCGGCTCGGCGACGACCACGCGGTTCTTGTCCACCTTGTCGTAGGCGACCGGCAGCATGATCGTCTCCATGGTGTCCGGGTCCACGCCCTTCATGCTCTTGGCGAAGTCGGCCAGCGCGGTGAGGGAGGCGAGATCGGAGTCGGTGGTCAGGGACTTCGTGCCGGCGTCGGCGAGCTTGTAGAGGCGGGCCGGGTTGCCGAAGGCGTCCTGGTTCTTGATCTCCTTCAGCATCGCCATCATGAAGGTCTGCTGGAGGCTGATACGGCCGAGGTCGCTGCCGTCGCCGTAGCCGTAGCGGGTACGGACGAACTTGAGGGAGTCGGTGCCGTTCAGCCGGTGCTCGCCCGCGTCCAGCTTGAGCCCGCCCTTGGCGCCGCTGATCGGCTTGTCCAGCTTGACGGTCACGCCGCCGAGCGCGTCCACCAGGCCCTTGAAGCCGGCGAAGTCGACCACGACGAAGTGGTCCACGCGGACCCCGGACATCTGCTCCACGGTGTTGACCACGCAGGCCGGGCCGCCCACCGGGAAGATGCTGTTGAACATCACGCGCTTCTGGGACGGCAGTGCCTTGCCGTCCTCGTCCTTGCACTCGGGCCGGGTCACCAGGGTGTCGCGGGGGATGCTTATCGCGGTCGCCTTGGAGCGGCCCTCGGGTATGTGGATCAGCATCGTGGTGTCCGAGCGGGCGCCGCTGACGTCGCCGTGATCGAGCTCACCGTTGGCCCCGGCCCGGGAGTCGGAGCCGAGCACCAGGACGTTCTGCGCGCCGGCTACCACCTTCTGGGGACGGTTGTCGCCGATCGCCTTGTCCAGGTCGACGCTGGAGATGTTGCCGTCGAGGTGGCTGTACGCCCACCAGCCGGCGCCGGCCGTGCCCAGGAGCAGCAGGACGAGCACGAGGAGCACGATTCTCAGCACGCGCCGCTTGCGAGGGCGTGCTCCGCCGTCGTCGGTCCGGCGGCGACTGGGTGCGGCGGTGTCTTGGGTCATACTGCTCGAATCCTTGGGAGGCCTGGGCGGACGCAGGTGGGGTGATCGTCCGGATGCCGCTGCACTATAAGCAGATTTCCGAGTCCAACGGGAGAGCGCTTATCGTCCTCCTGGTCTGTCGTGAAGCGGAAATCCCGGAGTCCGAGAGGTGTCAAGGAGGAGGAGAGGAAGCCATGGCCCGAGCAGCCAGACGTCGTTCGCGACGGGGCGAGGCGTCCCGTGAGCCGCTGACCGGTACCGGCCCGCAGCCGGGCCGGACGGCCCCGGTGGCCATCGTCGTGGCCGGGCCGGCGGATGCCGTTCCCCTCATCCACTCCGAACCGCCCGGCTCCGTGATCGAGATCATCTGCTTCGACCACGGTGACGCCGAGTACCGCGCGATGGAAGAGGCCGTCGCGCAGGCGCGGCGGCGCGGGTGCACCTTCCCCGGAGAACCGTTCTTCCTCGACGCCGAGGCGGGCGACCTCACCGGCCAGATCCTCGACGCACTGCACGAGATCGGGCCGCTGCGGGTGCGGACCCTCGATCCGGATCCCGTGCACGACGACGTCGACCTCGAGCGCCAGGTCCCGATCGTGACCGAGCCGGTGGTGCGCGGCCAGGTGGCCCGCAGTGCCCTCAGGGCCGCCCGCCGCTACCAGCTGGACGTCGGGACGCCGGTCTTCGTCGACTGCCGCAGGGCCGGCGCACAGGCCGGCCTGCCGTCCCAGGCGTGCACCCGCTACCCCCTTCCCACCCAGTGGCTGTCGGCAGGCACGGACGGACGGCTGACCGCCTTCCTGCCCACGGCCGCCGGCGTCGTCCGCTGGACCGAGGGGGCCACTGAGGCGGAGGGCTGGCGGGGGCCCGAGCTGCTCGACGGTCCGGAGCTGATGCCCGGCCTGACCGTGCTGCGGGGTCCCCAGGGCTACGCCCATCTGATCGGCCTGAGCCGGACCAAGCGCAAGGAGGGCGGGGTCGACGTCGCAGTGGTCTGCGCCACCCAGTACCAGACGGGCCGGCCCGTCGGGACGTGGCTCGAGATGGGCAATCCCAACGCCGCGGGCTGGCGGAAGGCCCGCGAGGTCGGATTCCCCGCCGCCGCCTTCGACGCCAAGGGGACCCTGCACCTCTTCGTGCGCAACTTCGGGCACAGCGTCAGTACACGGAGGCAGGCGCCATCGGGCGGCCTGTCCGGCTGGGAGACCCTGAGCGGCCTGAGGGTGGCCGACGAGCTGACGGCCTTCGCGGCGCCGGAGGGCGGCGTGCACATGGTGGCGAGGGCCCGCGACCTCCAGGCCGCCGTGCACTGGTACCGGCGGGACACGAGGTCCGAGTGGACGGAGAACCGCCAGATCCCGGTGAACCCGTACCCGGGCAGCCTGTCGGCGGCCCCCGAGTCCGGCCTGGTGCGCTTCCGCTACGCGGGGACCAACGAGGTCTGCGTCTGGTGGCCGGGCGCGCAGGCGCCCATCGGTCTGGGCGGGCCGGACGGGGTCGGTCCGGTGGCCGGGGTGGTGGGTGCCGACATCCAGGGGTGGGGCTGCACCGTGCTCGTGCGCGGCGGCGCCGGGGCGGTCACGGCCATCGGAGCCCACCCGGACGGTAGGCCGGACACGGGTGTGTGGTGGTCCCAGACGGGGGAGCCTTCGCTGGTGCCACCCGCTGCGGCGTTCGACAGCAGAGGCCGTGTGGTGATCGCCACAGTCGGTATGGACGGAAAACTCCGTGTCACACGCCAACAACTGGTGTCCAATGGCCTGGAGTTCACTGCTTGGAGTGTCCAGTAATAGACGTTTGGTGGCGCTCTTTGACACTTTGAGTACTGGCTGTGACCGGATCTCGCTTGTTATGGTCACGAGGCGCCTTTTACTTAAACCATATGTGAACGTTCGGCGTCAGGGCGGCGAAGGGGCCGTCATCGGGTTCGCTTTGACGACTGAGGGGTTATGTCCAAGCTGTCACTGAAGGCCGTTCAAAAGCTCACGTGCAAGAAGCGGGATGCTTGGTGGACGGTCCTTCTGGTCGACCCCGTGGCGACCCGCCTCGTCTGCGTGCTCGCCCGGTGGAACTTCGTGACGCCGAACCGGGTGACATGGGCCGCCCTCTACATGGGCTTCGGGTCGGCCTGGTTCTTCCTCCAGGGCGACTGGACGTCCCTGTGTATCGGGGCCGCCCTTTACCACGTCAGCTTCATCCTCGACTGCATCGACGGCAAGCTCGCCCGACTCAAGGGCAACGGAACCGTTTTCGGCGGCTGGCTCGACTACGTGTTCGACCGCATACGCGTGCTCTTCTGCGCGCTGGCCCTCATGGGCGGGCAGTTCCTGCGTGCCGACGAAGAGATATTCCTGCTCGCGGCTCTCGTCGTGATCTTCCTCGACATGCTGCGCTACGTCGACGCCCTCCAGATCTACAAGATGCGCATGTCCATGCGGAACAAGATCGAGGCCGTAACCCTCGCCCGCCAGGAGGAGCAGGGCCTGGAAGAGGAGGACCGCAAGGTCGTCTTCATCGAGGACCTGCTGCGCGAGAACCCCCTGGGCCAGGCGGACGAGCTCAAGCGCCGGAGCGCCGAGGCCGAACAGGCCGAAGTCATCGACCTGCACCAGCAGTTCCGCGAGCGCTTCCCCTGGTATGCGCGGGTCCGCCACGCCCTGGTGCAGAGCCGTATCCGGCCACACCTCATCAGCGGCATCGAGTTCCAGATGTTCATCTTCATCGTCGGCCCCGTCATCGGCCACGTGCTGTGGACCACGGCGGTGTCGGCCGTGCTGATGGGCGGCTTCGAGCTCGTGATCATGTTCAAGTTCTGGCTGTCCACCCGGGACTTCACGCGCACGATGGAACGCCTCGACCCCGGCAGCACCCCGACGCGCGCCGGCTCCATCGCCCCCCACCTGCACGCGGGACGCCACCGCCGCCGCGCCGAGGGGGACTACTTGGAGGCCGCGGAGGCCGATCGGCGGTTCCCCGCCCCGGATCCGTACGAGGACCCGGGCTTCCAGCCGTACCCGCACCCTTACCCGGACGAGTACACGGGCGGCGTCACCGACACCATGCAGTTGACCAAGATCCCGTCACAGGCGGTGCCGCGGCCCGACTACGCCGGACCGGAGCGCCACCCCAGATGAGCTTCCCGGTCGACACTTCGCAGTACTGCGTCACCATCGTCATCCCAGCCTTCAACGCGAGCGCCACACTCGCCCGGGCACTCCAGTCGGCACTGGCCCAAACCCATCGCGGCGTCGAGGTCCTCGTCGTCGACGACCGGTCCACCGACAGCACCGTGGCCGTCGCCCGCCAGTTCGCCTCGCAGGACGGCCGGGTCCGCGTCATCGAGAGGCCGCAGAACAGCGGCGGCTGCGGTGCACCCCGCAACAACGGCATCGATGCCGCGTCCGGCCATTTCGTGATGTTTCTCGACGCGGACGACGAGCTGCCGCTGAAGGCCGTGGAGACGCTGCTCTCCTCCGCCCTCGCCACGGGCTCGGAGGTCACCGCGGGCCGTGTGCTCCGCATCAACCAGGCCACGGACGAGATCACCGTCTGGCAGCCCCAGCTGTACCCGGCCGACCAGACCGTCGCGGGACTCGGCGCCATGCCCGAGCTGATCGACGACCCGATAGCCACCGGCAAGCTGTACCGCCGGGACTTCCTCGACAACCACGGCATCCGCTTCCCGGAGGGCGTCTATTTCGAGGACACCTACTTCTCCACCGTCGCGAACTTCCGTGCCACGTCGTTCACCATCCTCGCCACCCCCGTCTACCGGTGGCTGTGGGAGCGGGAGTCCGACCAGCCGTCGATCACCAACCGGCGCCACGAGCTGCGCAGCATCCGCGACCGCGTCATGGTCCACCAGTACACGGACAGCTTCCTGTACAGCGTCGGGCGCCCCGACCTGCTCGCCCGCAAGGGCGCCAAGTTCCTCTCGCACGACCTGCGGCTGTACACCCCCGAACTCCGCACCGGAGACCACGCCTACCACGACGGGTTCGTCCAGGCCGTCGCCCCGTACCTGTACAACCTCGACCCCGGTACGTTCGAGCTGTGCGGCCCCATGGAGCGGATCCGCGCCTTCGGCCTGATGCACGGCCGGATCGACATCGCCGTGTCGGCCTCCGACTACATGAAGCGCCGCAGTGTCATCAGCTCCGACATCGTGGAGCGGGACGGCCGCGTGTTCTGGTCGGGATCGCTGCTCGGCTACCCCGACGCGGAGAAGTTCCTCGAGGTCACCGAGCTGGAACTGACCGGCCACAAACTGGCCGACTCCCGCATGTACAACCAGGCCGTCTCGATCGAGTTGGTCGACGGCGAGCTCCACATCGCCGGTGCGATACGCAACCAGTTCAGCCGCTTCGACCCCGAAGACAAGATCGAGCTGATCGCGGTGCTGCGCCGCCGCAGCACCAAGACGGACCACCGCTTCCCCGTCTCGGGGGTGGAGATCGACGCGGACTGGATCCACTACCACACCACGGTCGACCTGAAGTCCGCCCTGGACAAGGCCGACCGCGCGGACCACTGGAACTTCTTCGTCCAGCTCCGGCACGACGGCGAACGCGCCTCCACCGCCCTGAACATCAGCGGTGTCGATGTCGCCAGCCTGCGCCACTTCTGCGAGACCGGCGTCTTCGAGGCCTACGAGACCGTCAGCGGCAATCTCGGCCTTCGCCCGGAGACCGAGGAACTGCGGGTCAAGGCCTCGGAGCGGGGAACGCCCTGGCTGTGGTGGCAGGACGCCGCCCCGGCCGCCCCCGTCAGCCCGCCCGACCAGTACGCCGCCGCGATCGTGGTCCACTGCCACAACGACGAGTACCACCTGCGCGAGTTCCTCTCCTCGCTCGTCGCGCAGGCCAGCTTCCCCCGCACCCAGGTGGTCTTCGTCGACGACGGTTCGAGCGACAGCACCGCGCAGCAGCTGGCGGCCTTCGCCGCCCACTACCCCAACGCGGGCGTCGTCACCCAGAACCGCCTCGGCCTGCGCGCCGCGTTCGGCAACGGGCTGCAGTACGTCGCCGCGCCCTACGCGATGTTCGCGCGCGCCCGGGACATCCTCGGCGAGGACTCCGTGGGCCGGCTGCTCTCGGCCGCCCGCCGGGTCAAGGGCGCCGACGTCGTCGTCGGCCAGAGCGACAACTTCCCCGGCCCGTGGCGGAGTGCGGACGAGCCGTGGCAGCGCTACTTCAGCAGCAAGGAACCCGTCCGCAGGCTGGGGGACGCCCCGTACCTGGTGTTCTCCACCCAGCTCGGTGCCAAGCTCTTCAAGACCTCCTTCATACGGGAACACGGCTTCCGCTGCGGCGACGGCCCCGGCCCCGAGGACGACTGGTTCACCGTGCCGGCCGTGCTGTACTCGCGGTCGGTGACCATCGCACCGGGCGCCCGCTTCTTCGCGCGCGACGAGCAGAACCAGAACTCCCTCTTCGACCGCCCGTGGAACGACCCCGTCAAGGCCGTGGAGCGGGTCCGCCTGGCCTCCTACGTCCTCGCCTCGGTCGAGGGCGCCCCGCCCCGGGTCGTCGTCCTCGCCCAGCGCTTCGTCGTCCGCACGCTCCAGCCCTACGTGCGCAACATGTACCGCATCATGAGCAGGCCGGAGCTCGCCGCGGTCCTCCCCCTGCTGCAATCGGTCTACGGCCGGATCCCCGACGAGGTGATCCTCCAGTACGCCTCCCACCCGCAGTCCAAGATCCAGCACCACGCGATCATCACGGGCAACCTCGACCTCTTCGCGGACCCGCTCGCGGCGCAGGAGTACCTGCCCACGCTGTTCCTGGACCGGGAGGGCATCTACCGGAGGCTGGCCAGCGACCCGGTGCAGTCGAGCCTGCTGCGCGTACCACGGGCCAACGCCGTCCTGGAGACCTTCGAGTGGGCCGACGACGAGTTCCGCTTCGAGGGGCTCCTCGTCTTCTCCGGCGTGGACATCAAGGCGAAGTTCACGAACCGGATCGAACTGGTGCTCTCCGACGGCGAGCGCGAGGTGACGCTCCCCGTGGAGCAGGTCTACCGCCGTGACCGCTGGCGTACCCGCAAGAACCAGGACTGGTTCTCGGGCTGGCGGGCCACGGCCCGGCCGGCGGCGTTCGACCCGCTGGCCAACAGCGAGCTGACGCTGGTCATGAGGGTGCACAACGGGGAGTACCACCACGACCTCCCCCTGGCGGCCCGGCAGATGCTGCACCGTTTCAAGGGCGTGCACACCTCGGGCCGGCAGCGCTTCGTCCTTTCCATCGACGACGACGAGCAGGTCGCCGTCCGCTGGGTGCGCGGCTTCGCGGCCCGGCGGCGGGACAAGCTGCGGCGCTTCCGCTGGGAGCTGCGCAACTCGCTGCCCGGCCGCCCCGGTTGGCGCACCCGCCTGATGTACTGGCTCACCTACCCCTACCTGCACAACCGGGGTATCTGGATCATCGGTGAGCGCGAGGACACCGCCCAGGACAACAGCTACCACCTGTTCAAGTGGATCCGGCAGAACCGGCCCAGGACGAAGGTGTACTACTCGATCAACCGCGACTCCCCGGACTGGGACAAGGTCGCCCGGTACGGGCAGGTCATAGACCGGCTGTCGTGGAGGCACCGCGCCTACCTGCTCCACGCCGAGCGGCTGATCAACGCCTACGACCTGGAGGCCTACCTGGGCTTCCCCGGCCTCCTCAAGAGGGCCTTCCTGCGGGGCTACGGCGACCTGCTGCGCTACAAGCGGGTGTTCCTCCAGCACGGCGTCGTCTACAACGACGTCGTCGCCTCGATCCACGGCCAGGCCACCAACGTCGACATGGTGCTCACCACGGGACGCAGCGAGCGGTCGTACTACGCCGAGCACTGCGGCTACGGCTACGACCGGGTCGCGGCGACCGGACTGCCCCGGTTCGACGCCCTGGAGCCGGTGCACGGCCTCAGGCGGATCCTGGTCATGCCCACCTGGCGCCGGGACATCGTGGCCCCCTCGTACAACAAGGCCGCCAAGCCGGAGATCCCGTTCCCGGCGTCCGAGTACTACCGGTTCTTCTCCGCGTTGCTGCGCAACGAGAGACTGCTGAGCGCCCTGCAGTTCCACGGCGTCGAGCTGGAGTTCATGCCGCACTACGAGATCCGCCCGTACCTGAGCCACTTCAAGATCGACCACCCGTCGATCACCGTGTCGACGACGGGTCGCGACGTGCAGCTCGCGATGCGCGAGTGCTCGATGCTGGTCACCGACTATTCCTCGGTCTTCTTCGACGTGGCCTACATGGGCAAGCCCATCGTCTACACGAACTTCGACGACGAGTCCTTCTACAGCAAGCACTACAAGCGGGGCTACTTCGACCTGGCCCGGGACGGCTTCGGCCCCGCCTGCCGCACCGTCGACCACGCGGTCGACGAGATCATCGCGATCGTGGAACGGAACTTCCAGGTCGAACCCGAGTACCGGCGCCGTGCGGAGGCGTTCTTCGTCCTGCGCGACACCTCCAACTGCGAACGCGCCTTCGAGGTCATCGACACGATGGACGCCAACGTCGTCGGCGACCAGCGGGCGCAGCTGTACCTCGGCGCACACGGCTTCGGCGAGTTCTAGTGGGAAGTACGCAAGGGATGACGAGAACCCCGGCCCCGGAGCTCCGCCGGTCCGCCACGGCCAGGCGCGGCACTCTCGCGGTCCTGCTCTGCCTGGCCCTGGCCGCGACCTCCTGCACCTCCTCCGCGCCGGACGACAACCGCCCGGCGCCCACGCCCCCTGACTTCCACCTGCCGGCGGGCGTCGAGTACCGCGAGACCTCGCAGGAATTCGGCAGCAGGGGACCCTCGGCCGTCAAGATCCTCAGCGTGCGTCCCGATGCCAAGGCCCGCGTGGGCGGCATCCACGGCAAGGAGCTCGCCGGGACCGCGACCGTGAAGGACCTGGCCAAGCAGTCCGGGGCCCGCGCGGCAGTCAACGGCTCCTTCTTCGACATCGCGACGGGACGGCACCACGCCGGCTTCGAGGGCGATCCGCTGGGGCTCTACGCCGAGAACGGGAAGGTCCTCAGCGAGGCGAGCAACGGCCGGGCGGCCCTGATCCTCGGTTACGACCAGGGGCGGCTGGTGGCGCGCGTCGAGGAGACCCAGACCTTCGGCAGGCTGGTCGCGCAGGACACCGCGCAGCGTGAACTGGACGGAGTCAACCGCGTTCCCGGCCGTGTGTTGGGCTGCGGTGGCGTCGGCGGCGACCGGATCGCCACGACCGAGGAGCCCATGGACGCGCCGTACTCGGGGCTGTGCACCGACGCCGACGAAATCGTGCAGTTCACCGAGCAGTGGTCGGGCCGGACCCCGCCCGGCCCGCCGCGCAGCGCGGAGGCGGTGCTGGCCGCCGACGGCACGGTCCGCGAGGTGAGGGTCCCGGCGGGCGGCCGGATTCCGGCCGGCGGCAGCACCCTCTACGGCATCGGCGCGGCTGCGGGGTGGCTGCAGGGCCACGTGCTCAAGGGCAGCCGGATCGAGGTGCCGGAGGAGATAACGGACAGCGCGGGCCTGGCCGTCACGGGGCCGGTCGACACGGCTGTCGGCGGCAGCCACCGACTGCTCAAGGACGGCGCCGTCACCGTCGCGCCGAACGCGGCGGGGGGCAAGCCCAACCCGCGTACCGTGGCGGGCGTGAAGGCGGACGGCACCCTGCTGCTCGTCACCATCGACGGCAGGGAGGTCGGCGTGAGTGCCGGCGCCACCCTCGCCGAAGCGGCCCGGTTCCTGGCCTCCCTGGGCGTCGTCGACGCGATCAACCTGGACGGGGGCGGGTCCACCACCATGATCGTGAACGGCGAACTCCGCAACCGCCCCAGGGGTGGTGCGGACGACGACGTCACCGAGCGGCCGGTCTCCAACGGGATCGGGATCTTCGGCGGATAGCGCACGGGGACAAGCGACGTGCAGGGGGAGTCCGGGCCCGGGCTCCCCCCGCACGCTGCGCGCGAGGACAGGTCAGTCCAGGCGGACCGTGCCCGCCGGTGCGGAGAACAGGGCCCCGTCACGGCTCATCGAGATGAAGACCTCGTAGTCTCCCGGCTCCGCGCTCTTGGCCTCGATGCCCTTGTAGCCCGAGGTCGCGAAGTAGCCGTAGTCGTAGCTGTTGTAGTCGCCTCGCCGCACGTGCTTGCGTACCACCGCGGGCTTGCCGGACATGCCCAGCCGGTACGAGTAGGTGCCCTGGGGATTGCGCAGCACGAGGTAGTACGAGGCGTGGCTGTGCTGGGCGGCGCTCAGGCCGTGGACGAAGAACACACCCTCGACGTGCAGGAGGCGCCCCTTCTGCCAGGTCTTGTCCAGCGAGAACGCGGTCTCCGGCGATACGTGCCCGATGATCGGGCGCCGCACCAGCTTGACGCTCGTGGCGTCGCCGGTCAGGCAGATCTCGGTCCCGCGGAAGGGGCGGCGCAGGTCGAAGGGCCGCTTGGCGACCAGCGGGGTCCGCCGGTCGATGCCCTCGGACGGGCTGGTCAGGCGGATGGACAGGTCGAACCTGCCGTTGGGTATGCCGGTCATCGGGATGCCGTTGGGGTGCTCCGGTGCGAAGCCGCCGTCGGCGTAGTCGCTGGCGTACTGGTCGAAGTAGAAGCTGTAGGTGTGTTCGGCGGGCGTGACAGCGAGCGGGAATTCCCAGCTCTTTCCGCCGCCTTCGACGACCAGGTGTTTGAGGGTCTGGACCTCGCCGTAGGCCGATTCACCGGGAATGAACGCGTCGCCGCTGAGCTGGAGGTAGTTGGCGCGGATGTCCTGCTTCTTCAGCACCGCCAGCAGCGTGTCCGATTGGCGCCGCTCCAGCATGGCGTGCCGCCGCGCCCCCGGGTCGGGGGTGAATCCGTTCTCCAGGAATCCGAGCCGGGGTTCACCGCCTTCGGTGAGGGCCGAGAGAATGCCGTTCATCAGCGGCATGTTGTATCCCGAGACCTCGCCGTGCGCACGGACCATATCGGACTTCGTGCGGATCACGTTGAAATTCTGGCAGTTCCAGAAGAGGTTCAGATGAGGTGCGATCTCCACCGGGTACTGTTCGTCCGCCTCCGACGTGATGAGGTAGACGTTGTGGCCCTGGGCGCCGTATGCCTTCAGCATGTCGGGAATGGCGTGGTTGAGCGCGTCCACGTTCTGCTGCGGCATGTCGGCACCCAGCATGTACCGGCCGGTGGTCGCCCTCCTGGGGTCGCTCACGTAGTCGCCGATGAGGAACTGCGGCACCACGGAGACGATGTTCCGGAACCCGTACTTCAGTCCGTAGTACAGCGCTGCGCTGCCGCCCTTGGAGACTCCGAACAGACTGACGTCGCCGCGGGTCAGGTTCAGGCCGGCCAGCGTGCGGTCGATGAGCGAGAGCACCGAGAACTCGATGTCGAACGACATGTTCCGGCACATGTAATAGCTGTAGTGCTCGTCGAAGTGGTCGCGGATCCAGAGGATGTTCGCGCGCTGCCCCTCCAGCGATTTGCCGGCGAAATGGTAGCCCTTGGGCGCGCCCAAACCGGAGAAGACGACGATGAGGTGGCGGGCGTCGCCATCGGCGGGGCGGAACTTGTACTCCACGGGCACCAGGCCGGCCGTGTCGGTTCCCGAAACGAGCGCGCGCCGGTCGATGGCCGCGGCATTCGGCACGAGCGGAGGGAGTACTGAGTTCATGGAGTGTGCTTTCCTGCCCCTGTCGATATCCGCCGCCGCCGTCTGCCGGAAGCCCCGGAAGTCTACCGAGAGCCCGCTCCCGAGGTCGACCCCGTAACTTCCGTCCCGTCTGTGATGTTTCAGACGAATAAGGACGACACCCCGGACACAACTGCTCCCGCACCCGGCCCGAAGGCCCAGTACGGGAGCAGTGGCAGTGATGGGTCCGGTGTTACGCCGGGACGCTCGCCACGCCCGGGGCCAGGAACTTCTTGCCGTTCACGCGCTCCGAGACGCCCTCACGGTCCAGGTACGGCGTGATGCCGCCCAGGTGGAAGGGCCAGCCGGCGCCCGTGATGAGGCAGAGGTCGATGTCCTGGGCCTCGGCCACGACACCCTCCTCCAGCATCAGGCCGATCTCCTGCGCCACCGCGTCCAGGACGCGGATGCGGACCTGCTCCTCCGTCAGGACGGAGTCGCCCTGCACCAGGAGGGCGGCGACCCCGGGGTCCAGCTCCGGCTTGCCGGAGTCGTAGACGTAGAAGCCGCGCTTGCCGGCCTTGACGACGGCCGCCAGGTTCGGGGAGACGGTGAAGCGCTCCGGGAAGGCGCGGTTCAGGGTCTCCGAGACGTGCAGGCCGATCGCCGGGCCCACGAGCTCCAGCAGCACCAGCGGGGACATCGGCAGGCCGAGCGGCTCGATGGCCTTCTCCGCCGTCACGACCGGGGTGCCCTCGTCGATGACGTTCTGGATCTCGCCCATGAAGCGGGTCAGGATGCGGTTCACGACGAACGCCGGGGCGTCCTTCGTCAGCACCGCGGTCTTCTTCAGCTTCTTGGCGACACCGAAGGCCGTGGCCAGCGAGGCGTCGTCGGTCTGCTCACCGCGGACGATCTCCAGCAGCGGGAGGATCGCGACCGGGTTGAAGAAGTGGAAGCCGACCACGCGCTCCGGGTGCTGGAGCTTCGAGGCCATCTCCGACACCGACAGCGAGGAGGTGTTGGTGGCGAGGATCGCGTGCGCCGGGGCGACCGCCTCGACCTCCGCGAACACCTTCTGCTTGACGGACATCTCCTCGAACACGGCCTCGATGATGAAGTCCGCGTCCGCGAAGCCCTCGGCCTTGTCCAGGACACCCGTCACCAGGGCGGTCAGGCGGTTGGCCTTGTCCTGGTTGATGCGGCCCTTGCCGAGCAGCTTCTGGATCTCGGCGTGGACGTAGCCCACACCCTTGTCCACGCGCTCCTGGTCGATGTCGGTGAGGACCACCGGCACCTCCAGGCGGCGCAGGAACAGCAGCGCCAGCTGCGAGGCCATCAGGCCCGCGCCGACGACGCCGACCTTGGTGACCGGACGGGCCAGGGACTTGTCCGGGGCGCCGGCCGGGCGCTTGGCGCGCTTCTGGACCAGGTTGAAGGCGTAGATGCCCGAGCGCAGCTCGCCGCCCATGATGAGGTCGGCCAGGGCCTGGTCCTCGGCGTCGAAGCCGGCCTGGAGGTCGCCGTCCTTGGCCGCGGCGATGATCTCCAGCGCGCGGTAGGCGGCCGGAGCGGCGCCGTGCACCTTGGAGTCCGCGATGAAGCGGCCCTTGGCGACGGCCGCGTCCCAGGCCTCGCCGCGGTCGATCTCCGCGCGGACGACCTCGGTGTCGCCCTTCAGGACCTTCGCGGTCCACAGCAGCGACTGCTCCAGGAAGTCGGCGCCCTCGAAGATCGCGTCGGCGATGCCGAGCTCGAAGACCTGCTTGCCCTTCAGCTGGCGGTTCTGGTTCAGCGAGTTCTCGATGATGACCGAGACCGCGCGCTCCGCACCGATCAGGTTCGGGAGGAGGGCGCAGCCGCCCCAGCCCGGGACCAGACCGAGGAAGACCTCGGGCAGCGAGAAGGCCGGGATGGCCTTGGAGACGGTGCGGTAGGTGCAGTGCAGACCGACCTCGACACCGCCGCCCATCGCCGCGCCGTTGTAGTACGCGAAGGTCGGGACGCCCAGCGCGGACAGGCGCTTGAAGACGTCGTGGCCGCCCTTGCCGATGGCGAGCGCCTCGTCGTGCTTCTTCAGCAGCTCGACGCCCTTGAGGTCGGCGCCGACCGCGAAGATGAACGGCTTGCCGGTGATGCCCGCACCGACGATGGAGCCCGCGAGGGCCTCCTGCTCGACCTGGTCGATCGCCGCGTTGAGGTTGGCGAGCGACTGCGGACCGAAGGTGGTCGGCTTGGTGTGGTCGAAGCCGTTGTCCAGCGTGATGAGCGCGAAGCGCCCGGCGCCGAACGGCAGGTCCAGGTGACGGACGTGCGCGGACGTGACGACCTCGTCCGGGAACAGCTCGGCCGCGCCCTTCAGGAGCTCAGCGGTGGTGCTCACTTGGAGTCTCCCTCGGCGTTGAAGTTCGGGTTCTCCCAGATGACCGTGGCGCCCATGCCGAAGCCGACGCACATGGTGGTCAGGCCGTAGCGGACGTGCGGCTGCTCCTCGAACTGGCGGGCCAGCTGCGTCATCAGACGGACGCCGGAGGAGGCGAGCGGGTGGCCGAAGGCGATGGCGCCGCCGTACTGGTTCACGCGGGCGTCGTCGTCGGCGATGCCGTAGTGCTCCAGGAACGCGAGCACCTGGACCGCGAAGGCCTCGTTGATCTCGAAGAGACCGATGTCGTCGATCGTCAGGCCGGCCTGGGCCAGGGCCTTCTCGGTCGCCGGGATCGGGCCGTAGCCCATGACCTCCGGCTCGACACCCGCGAAGGAGTACGAGACCAGGCGCATCTTGACCGGGAGGTTGTTCTCCCGGGCGAAGTCCTCGGAGGCGATGATCGCGGCGGTGGCACCGTCGTTGAGACCGGCGGCGTTGCCCGCGGTGACCCGGCCGTGCGTACGGAACGGGGTCTTCAGGTTCGCCAGGTTCTCCAGCGTGGTGCCCGGGCGCATCGGCTCGTCGGTGGTGACCAGGCCCCAGCCCGTCTCGCCCGCGGCCTCGTTGGTGTTGCGCACCGAGATCGGGACCAGGTCCTGCTGGATCTTGCCGTCGGCGTACGCCTTGGCGGCCTTCTCCTGCGAGCGCACGGCGTACTCGTCGGCGCGGAGCTTGGTGATCGTCGGGTACCGGTCGTGCAGGTTCTCGGCGGTCATGCCCATGAACAGGGCGGACTCGTCGACCAGCTTCTCGGAGACGAAGCGCGGGTTCGGGTCGACGCCCTCGCCCATGGGGTGGCGGCCCATGTGCTCGACACCGCCGGCGAGGGCGACGTCGTACGCACCGAAGGCCACGCCGCCCGCGACGGCGGTCACGGCGGTCAGCGCGCCGGCGCACATGCGGTCGATGGAGTAGCCCGGGACGGACTGCGGCAGGCCCGCGAGGATGCCGGCCGTGCGGCCCAGCGTCAGGCCCTGGTCGCCGATCTGCGTGGTCGCGGCGATGGCGACCTCGTCGATCTTCTTGGGGTCCAGGTCCGGGTTGCGGCGCAGCAGCTCCCGGATCGCCTTCACGACGAGGTCGTCGGCGCGGGTCTCGTGGTAGATGCCCTTCGGGCCCGCCTTGCCGAACGGGGTGCGGACGCCGTCGACGAAGACGACGTCCCTGACGGTACGAGGCACGTTGGCTCTCCTCCAGGTACGGGATGGCGCTGCTGCGCGGGGGCATGCTCGGCGTACGTCACTGAGCGCCCGCTCACCCGGCCCATGCTACTTGCGGGTAACCCTTGTGCACACCCCCTCCCCGAACAGCGGCGAACGTCACACCGCCCGGCACTCGCCCGGCACTCCGTGAGCCCCCTCGCGCCCCCGTGGTGCGCCCGGCCGATCGGCATGCGGGGGGACACTCGTACGGGTCGCCGGCCGGGGCCGGCCGGTCACGTCGGTGGCATCGGGCCCGGGCCCGGGCGAAGGCTGGGTCGGCCCGGGCGACCGCCCGGGGCCCACCGGCGGAAACGGAGCCATCGATGGCGGCCCAGACAACCTTCAAGGACCACTACGTCGACCACAGGTCGACCATCCCGGCCAATACCGGGGACATGGTCAAGCTCTTCGTACGGGAGCGCAGGCCCGTGACCGGCCCGCGAAAGCCAGTCCTGATGCTGCACGGCCGGAGCGTCCCGGCCCTGGCGGGCTTCGACCCCCCGAACAAGAGCTACAGCTGGGCCGAGCAGCTGGCCAGGGCGGGCTACGACGTCTTCGTGATGGAGCTCCAGGGGTCAGGGCTGTCGACCCATCCCGCCGTGATGGACCAGCCGCTCAACGTCAGCCCCGCGCAGCGCCCGCTGCTCTGCCCCAACCCGATCCCCCCGGCCGACCTGCCGGCCCCGGACGCCCCCGCGCAGTACGCCTTCCAGCTGAACAACTCCAAGAGCGACTGGGACGAGGTCGACACGGTCGTCGAGTTCATCCGCAAGGAGATCGGCGACCCCACGGCCAAGATCGACCTGATCGGCTGGTCCGCGGCCGCGCAGCAGCTCGGGCCGTACACGATCCAGCACGCCGACAAGGTCAAGAGCCTCTTTCTGGCGGCGCCGATCTTCCCGCCCCACGGAAGGGCGAGCAAGGAGAACACCGACTTCGGCGCGCCGGTGGACATGCCGGTGGGTACCCCGGCGGCGGCCTTCGGCTACCCGATGTCCGTCACCTCGAAGAACGGGCTCGCGGCGTCGTGGGCCAGGGACCTGAAGTGCCCGGACCAGCGTGAGAACGGTGTGCTCGACGAGGTGTGGAAGGCGATCCAGGACGTCGACGCGCTCGGTGCCACGTGGGGCGGTCCGACGCCCGGAGCACCGACGGGGTTCGTCAGGGTGCGCAACTCGTTCTGGTGGGGGTGGAACTCCCGGACCGTCCCGCTGCACAACGTCCTCGGCCAGACGGTGCCCGTGTGCCTCGTGTACGGGGAGCACGACTCCATCGTGAACACGGCGTCGGACCTGGGACTGCTGTACTTCTCGGTGCCCGAGCTGTACCGGTTGATCCCAGGGAAGAAGAAGCTGATGTTCCGGCTCGCCTGCGCGGGCCACCAGATCGTCTGGGAGCGGGCGGCGAGTCACCTCCACGGCATGTCCGAGCAATGGCTCAAGAACGGCAAGGTGTTCGGCGAGAAGGGCGGGAGCTTCCACCGGGACGAGGACGGGGGCCTCACTTCGCTGGAGTGAGGCCCCGTCGGTCCGGCGTGGCTTCGGCGCGGCCCGGGTCAGGCGGTCGCGGCCAGGGCCGTGACCAGGGCCGGGGTGACCTGCTCGATCTGCCACGGGCGGGCGCCGTAGCCCGCCAGGGCCGCGGCCACCGTGTCCGCGTCGACGCGCTGCGGCGGCTCCCAGCACAGCCGGCGGACCGTGTCCGGGGTGATCAGGTTCTCCTGCGGCAGGTTCAGTCCCTCCGCGAGGGCCGACACGGCGGTGCGGGCCGCTGCCAGCCGGGCCGCGGCGGCCGGGTCCTTGTCCGCCCAGGAGCGCGGCGGCGGGGGTCCGGCCGGGCTCGCGCCCGGCTGCGGCAGCTCGTTCTCGGGCAGTGCCTTCGCCCGGTCCACCGCCGCCATCCACTGCTCCAGCTGGCGCCGGCCCATCCGCTGGCCGTAGCCCGGAAGCGCCGACAGCGCCTGCGCGTTCACCGGCAGCGCCAGCGCGGCCTCCACGATCGCGGCGTCGCCCAGCACCTTGCCCGGCGACACGTCACGCCGCTGCGCGATCCGGTCCCGGGACTCCCACAGCTCCCGTACGACCGCCATCTGCCGGCGCCGGCGCACCTTGTGCATGCCCGAGGTGCGCCGCCACGGGTCCCTGCGCGGCGGGGCGGGCGGGGCCGAGGCGATCGCGTCGAACTCCTGGCGGGCCCACTCCAGCTTGCCCTGGCGGTCCAGCTCCTTCTCCAGCGCGTCCCGCAGGTCCACCAGCAGCTCCACGTCCAGCGCGGCGTAGCGCAGCCACGGCTCCGGGAGCGGGCGGGTGGACCAGTCGACGGCGGAGTGCCCCTTCTCCAGCGCGTAGCCGAGCACGCTCTCGACCATCGCGCCCAGTCCGACCCGGGGGAAGCCGGCCAGCCGGCCCGCCAGCTCCGTGTCGAAGAGGGAGGTCGGCCGCATGCCTATTTCGCGCAGGCACGGCAGGTCCTGGGTGGCGGCGTGCAGGATCCACTCGGTACCGGACAGGGCATCGCCCAGCACGGACAGGTCGGGGCAGCCCACCGGGTCGATCAGCGCGGAGCCCGCGCCCTCGCGGCGCAGCTGCACCAGGTAGGCGCGCTGGCCGTAGCGGTATCCGGAAGCGCGCTCGGCGTCGACGGCGACGGGGCCGGTGCCCGCGGCGAAGGCCGCGACCACGGCGGCGAGGGCGTCGGCGTCGGCGACCACCGGAGGAATGCCCTCACGGGGCTCCAGCAAAGGAATCGGCGGCCCATCGGACGAACTGACGACTTCGTCCGGGGGGCCGCCCCCGGTGGTGGTGCGCAGGTCTGCTGCGGTCTCTTGGGCGTCGGTCACCGCTCAAGGGTATCCGTGGATGCGCCGCGCCCGTCGCCGGAACGTTCCGTCGACGGGCGCGATCGGTGTGCGGGGAGGCTGCCGGGGGGTTCCCGGCCGTCTATCCGGGGGTCCCGGCCGCCCGCGCTCAGTGGATGATCCCGGTCCGCAGGGCGACGGCGACCATGCCGGCGCGGTCGCCGGTGCCCAGCTTGCGGGCGATGCGGGCCAGGTGGGACTTGACGGTCAGGGCGGACAGGCCCATCGAGACGCCGATGGCCTTGTTGGACTGGCCCTCCGCGACGAGGCGCAGGACCTCGACCTCACGGCCGGAGAGCTCGCGGTAGCCGCCCGGGTGGCTCGGGGCACCCGGGGGGCGGCGGTGCATGCGGGCGGCGGCGGCACCGATGGGGGCGGCGCCGGGCCGGGTGGGGAGCCCGATGTTGGTCCGCGTACCGGTGACGACGTAGCCCTTCACTCCGCCCGCGAGGGCGTTGCGGACGGCGCCGATGTCGTCGGCGGCGGACAGGGCCAGGCCGTTGGGCCAGCCGGCGGCGCGGGTCTCGGAGAGCAGGGTGAGACCGGAACCGTCGGGCAGGTGGACGTCGGCCACGCAGATGTCGCGCGGGCTGCCGACGCGGGGGCGGGCCTCCGCGATGGACGACGCCTCGATCACGTCACGTACTCCGAGGGCCCACAGATGACGGGTCACGGTGGAACGCACGCGCGGGTCGGCCACGACGACCATGGCCGTCGGCTTGTTCGGGCGGTAGGCGACCAGGCTTGCGGGCTGCTCGAGAAGAACGGACACCTAGGCCTCCTGGGGGAGTGGCGGGACGGCCGGCTCGGGGAAGGAAGCCGGTGCGAACCGTGCGGATGGTCACTGACTCCTTCGGCACGTCACCCGCCCGGCTTTAGGGAATGATCACGATTTGGTGAGTAACAATTCGGGCAATTCGGACGCACGATCGATCATAGGGTGATCAGAAGCCCGCAACGGATGCCGCGTTCCGACACCCCGTTGCGGGCCTCGACCAGTTGTTCCCAGGCTTTCCGTACGTCCGTACGGCGCTCCTCGCGCGTCCGTACGGCCCCGCGGCTACGGGTGGTGCGGACCCCGGCGCTGTGGCAGGGAGACCACACCCGTGACCGTGTCCGTCGGACCCACCGGCGGCAGCCCCGCGACCTGGCAGAGCAGCTCGCACCACGCCGACAGGTGCGCCGGGGTGTCCGGCACCCCGCCCACCCCCTCGCGGGGCGTCCACGAGGCCCTGATCTCGATCTGCGTCGCCGGCCGCCGCTCCGCGAGCCCGCCGAAGTAGTGCGAGCCCGCCATGGTCACCGTGCCGCTCGCCTCCCCGTACGCCAGGCCGCGCGCCTCCAGCGCCCCCGTCAGCCAGGACCAGCACACCTCGGGCAGGAGCGGGTCCGCGGCCATCTCCGGCTCCAGCTCCGCCCGTACGAGCGTCACCAGCCGGAAGGTCCCCTGCCAGGCCTCGTGCCCGGCCGGATCGTGGAGCAGGATGAGCCGGCCGTCGGCCAGATCGTCCTCGCCGTCCACGACCGCCGCTTCCAGCGCGTAGGCGTACGGCGCCAGTCTCTGCGGCGGTTTCGTGGGGTCGATCTCGATCCCCGTGCGCAGCCGCGCCTTCTTCAAGCCGTCGACCGCCCGCCGGAACGGGAGCGGGACCGAGCTCTCCTTCGCGCTGTCCGTACCGTCAGCGCCATCTGAAAATCGTCCCTGAGCCGCAGCCATGCCGGGAAGACTAGGCGGAACGGGCGCCCGTACGGCGCAGCCACACCCGCGCCGGGCCGGGCACTTCTTCATACGTGCGAAGATTTGGGTCGTGAGTGCCAACGAGACGCCCCAGCGCCAGCCGAGCAAGACGTACGACTCCGCCTTCCTGAAGGCGTGCCGGCGCGAGCCGGTGCCGCACACCCCGGTGTGGTTCATGAGGCAGGCCGGGCGCTCGCTCCCCGAGTACCGCAAGGTGCGCGAAGGCACGGCCATGCTGGAGTCCTGCATGCGCCCGGACCTGGTCACCGAGATCACCCTGCAGCCGGTGCGGCGGCACGACGTCGACGCGGCGATCTTCTTCTCCGACATCGTGGTCCCGCTGAAGGCCATCGGCGTCGACCTGGACATCAAGCCGGGCATCGGCCCGGTCGTCGCCCAGCCGATCCGCCGCCGCGAGGACCTCGCACAGCTGCGCGACCTCACCCCGGAGGACGTCACGTACGTCACCGAGGCGATCGGCATGCTCACGGGTGAACTGGGCTCCACGCCGTTGATCGGTTTCGCCGGCGCGCCTTTCACCCTCGCGAGCTACCTCGTCGAGGGCGGCCCGTCGAAGAACCACGAGCACACCAAGGCCCTGATGTACGGGGACCCGCAGCTGTGGGCGGACCTGCTGGACCGGCTCGCGGAGATCACCTCCGCCTTCCTGAAGGTCCAGATCGAGGCCGGCGCCTCCGCTGTCCAGCTCTTCGACTCCTGGGTCGGCGCGCTGGCCCCGGCGGACTACCGGCGCTCGGTGATGCCGGCGTCGGCGAAGGTGCTGGAGTCCGTGGCCTCGTACGGCGTCCCGCGGATCCACTTCGGCGTGGGCACGGGCGAGCTGCTCGGCCTGATGGGCGAGGCGGGCGCGGACGTGGTGGGCGTCGACTACCGCGTCGCACTGGACGAGGCCGCGCGCCGGGTCGGCCCGGGCAAGGCGCTCCAGGGCAACCTGGACCCGGCGGTCCTCTTCTCCACCGAGGAGGCCGTGCGGGCGAAGACGGACGAGGTCCTGGCGGCGGCCTCCGGCCTGGAGGGCCACGTCTTCAACCTTGGCCACGGCGTCCTCCCGACGACGGACCCGGACGCGCTGACCCGCCTGGTGGACTACGTCCACACGAAGACGCAGCGCTAGCCCCTCCGGTCCGCCGCTGCGCGGAGCCCCTCCCCGCCCCGCCCTTTCTCCGGTTCCCGGGCTCCGCCCGGACCCGTTCCGGGCGCTGCGCGCCCGTGCGCTCAAACGCCGCGCGGGCTGGAATCTGCCCTCCGGGCAATCCAGCCCCGCAGGGCCCGCCCGCGTCGGGCCGCCCTAGCCGCCCGCCGCGCGGACCGCGGCGACGGCCTTTCTGGCCGCCACCAGGATCGGGTCCCAGACCGGGGAGAACGGCGGGGCGTAGCCCAGGTCCAGGGAGACCATCTGCTCCACCGTCATGCCCGCCGTCAGGGCGACCGCCGCGATGTCCACCCGCTTCGCGGAACCGGCGCCGCCGACGATCTGCACGCCCAGGAGGCGGCCGGTGCGCCGCTCCGCCAGCATCTTCACCGTCATCTCCTCCGCGCCCGGGTAGTACCCCGCCGTGTTCGTCGAGCGGATCGTCGCCGTCACGAAGCGCAGCCCCGCCTCCCGGGCGTCCTTCTCGCGCAGCCCCGTACGGGCGATCTCCAGGTCGCAGACCTTGCTCACCGCCGTGCCGACGACACCCGGGAACGTCGCGTAGCCGCCGCCCACGTTCGAGCCGATCACCTGGCCGTGCTTGTTGGCGTGCGTGCCCAGCGGGATGTGCCGGGTGCGGCCCGCGACCAGGTCCAGGACCTCCACGCAGTCACCGCCCGACCAGATGTTCCCGTGGCCCCGGACCCGCATCGAGAGGTCCGTGAGGATGCCGCCCGAGGGGCCCAGCGGGAGCCCGGCGTCACGGGCGAGGGCCGTGCGCGGCTCGACGCCGATGCCGAGGACGACCACGTCCGCCGGGTACTCCTCGCCCCCCGCCGTGGCCACCGCCCGGGCGGCCCCCTCCTCGTCGGTGAGGATCTTCGTCACCTCGGCGCGCGAGACCGTACGGATCCCCATACGGTTCATCGCGCCGTGCACCAGGCCACCCATGTCCGGGTCCAGGGTGGACATCGGCTGCTCGCCCCGGTTCAGGACGGTGACCTCGAAGCCCCGCCCGATCAGCGCCTCCGCCATCTCCACGCCGATGTATCCGGCGCCCACGACGACGGCCCGGCGGCCCCGCGTGCGCTCCGACCCCTCCTGCCGATTCAGAGTGGCCATCAGGCGCTGCCCGTCGTCCAGGGTCTGGATGCCGTGGACCCCGTGCGCGCCGATGCCCGGGAGCGAGGGGCGGACGGGCCGGGCGCCCGTCGCCAGGACGAGCTCGTCGTATCCCGTCCAGGATTCGGATCCGGTGTCCAGATCGCGGGCGCGCACCCGCTGCCCGGCCAGGTCGAGCTCCACGACCTCCGTGCGGGTGCGCAGGTCGATGTCCCGGGCCCGGTGTTCCTCGGGCGTACGGGCGATCAGCTCGTCCGGCCCGGCCACCTGACCGCCGATCCAGTACGGGATCCCGCACGCGGAGTACGAGGTGAAGTGCCCGCGCTCGAAGGCGACGATCTCCAGCTCCGCCGGGCCCCTGAGCCGGCGGGCCTGCGACGCGGCGGACATCCCCGCCGCGTCCCCGCCGACCACCACCAGTCGTTCCCTCGTCGCCATGGTCCCCATCGCCCCTTCGCAGCCGCCCGCCAGATGGTGAACACGCTACGGGCGAACGTGCGTTCAGTCCTGCACCCGGGCCCCCGTTTCCGAAGTCCCCGCCGTGCGGGCCGCCTGGGCCGGGACCCTCTCCGGGGCCGGGGCGGCCTTCGGCGCCGCCGGCCGCAGCCGCCGGTACAGCCGCCACCCGAGCCCCGCCACCGCCGCCACCGCCGCGAACGGCAGCAGCGCGCCGACCGCCACCAGCAGGTAGCGCACGAGCCGTGTGAAGACGTCCCAGCCGCCGTGCAGGGCGCCCAGGAAGGTCGGCTCCTCCTCCTTCTGCCGCGCCGCCGGCTTCGCGGCCGGCTCCGAGACCTCCAGGGTGATCGTGCCCATCGAGGTCTGGTCCTTCAGCGCCGTCTGCTGCGCCAGCAGGGACTCCAGGTCGGACTGGCGCCGGCTCAGCTCGCCCTCCAGCATCACGACGTCGCCCAGTGCCGAGGCCTTGCCCATCATCTCCCGCACCCGCGCCACACTGGCCTGCTGCGAGGCCACCCGGCTGCCGATGTCGGCCACCTTCTCGGTCACGTCCTGTGCGTCGACCTTGCGGTGCAGGAGCTTTCCGCTGCCCTCCATCGCGCCGAGCACCGCGTCGTACCGGTCGCCCGGGACCCGCAGGGTCAGCGTGGAGGTCATCCGGCCGTCCCCGCCGCGCCGGGTGGACTCGGCTCCGACGTAGCCGCCCGCGCCCTCGGCCGCCGTGCGGGCCGTCGCGAGGGTCTTCTGCGGGTCCGCCGTCTCGATGCCGAGCGTCGCCGTTCGGATGACGTTCGGGCGGACCGCGGCCGGCGGCTGCTGTTCCTTGCCGTCCGCGGCCCGGGGCGCCGCCGCGCCCGCGCCCCCCTTGCCCTGGGACGCCGGGGCCGGGGCCTGGGCCGCGCCCTCCCGGGGTGCGACGGCCGCCTTGTCGGCGGCGGCGCCGTCCGAGCCGCCGGCGCAGCCGGTGAGGGCCAGCGCCCCCGCGAGCGAGAGGGCGGCCAGGGTGGCCGCGGAACGGTGTCCGAGTGGTGCGCGCATCGTCGAAACCCCCGAGGATCGGCTGGTGTTGCCGTTTCGACGTGCGCCGTCCCGTCCCGGGTTTCGCTTCCGCGGTTCCGGGCCGGTCCCGATGCGGTCACGGTCCGGCCTCGGAGATCGGTCTGAGACGATGTGTCCATGCACGAAGCGGACATGCGTACGGATCGCCCCGGCCACGGCCGGCACGTCGTCGTCATCGGCGGCGGCATCGCGGGCCTCGCGGCAGCCCACCGGCTGCTCGCCGAAGGCGTCCGCGTCACGCTGCTGGAGGCCGGGGACCGGCTCGGCGGCAAGCTGTACGCCGGTGAGCTCGCCGGGGCCCCCGTCGACCTCGGCGCCGAGTCCCTGCTCGCCCGCCGCCCCGAGGCCCTGGAACTCGCCCGCGCCGTCGGCCTCGGCGAAGCCCTCCAGCCGCCCGCCACCGCCACCGCCCACCTCTGGACCCGGGGCGAACTGCGGCCGATGCCGCGCGGGCACGTCATGGGCGTCCCCGGCGACCTCGAACCGCTCGCCGCCTCCGGAGTGCTCTCCCCCGAGGGACTGGCCCGGATCCGGGCCGACCGGGACCTGCCGCCCACCGAGGTCGGCGAGGACGTCGCCGTCGGCGAGTACGTGGCGGCCCGAATGGGACGCGAGGTCGTCGACCGGCTCGTCGAGCCCCTGCTCGGCGGGGTCTACGCGGGCGACGCGTACCGCATCTCGATGCGCGCCGCCGTGCCCGCCCTCTACGAGGCCGTACGCACCCACCCCACGCTCACCGGGAGCGTCCGCGCCCTGCAGGCCGGGGCGGCGAGCCGCGCGGCCGCGGAGCGGACCACCGTCACCGGCGCGGCCGCCACCGGTGCCTTCTTCGCCGGGATCGAGGGCGGCGTCGGACGGCTCCCGCTCGCCGTGGCCGAGGCCTGCCGGGCCGCCGGAGCCCGCCTGGTCACCGGAACCCCCGTGCGCGAGGTCACGCGGACGGCCGAGGGCTGGCGGGTCGTCGCCGGCGGCGAGGCCGTCGAGGTCATCGACGCCGACGGCGTGGTCCTGGCCACCCCCGCGGGGCCCGCCGCCCGGCTGCTCGACGGCCTCGCGCCGGCCGCCGCGGCCGAGCTGCGCGGGATCGAGTACGCCTCCATGGCCCTGGTCACGCTGGCCTTCCGCCGCTCCGACCTGCCGGCGTCCGTCACCGCGGGCGGCGCCAGCGGGTTCCTCGTACCGCCCGTCGACGGCCGGACCATCAAGGCCTCCACCTTCTCCAGCAACAAGTGGGCCTGGTCGGGAGCCGATCCGGAGCTCTTCCTGCTGCGCACCTCGGTCGGCCGGTACGGCGACGAGGCCGATCTGGAACGGGAGGACGGAGAACTCGTCCAGGTCTCCCTGGCCGACCTCGGCGAGGCCGTGGGCCTCGCCGCCCGGCCGGTGGCCTCCACCGTCACCCGCTGGGACGGCGGCCTGCCCCAGTACCCGGTCGGCCACCTCTCCCGCGTCGGGCGGATCCGCGGCGCGGTCGCGTCCCTGCCCGGCCTCGCGGTGTGCGGGGCGGTGTACGACGGAGTGGGCGTTCCGGCCTGCATCGCCAGTGCCGGCAAGGCCGCGGACGCGGTGACCGGATCGTTCCGGGCGCGTTCCGCACCCCTGGCACGGACCACTGATCAGCACACGGGACAATAGGCACATGACTGCACCAGAGAAGATTCCCAACGCGGGGAAGAAGGCGAAGGACCTCAACGAGGTCATCCGCTACACCCTGTGGTCCGTCTTCAAGCTGAAGGACGTTCTTCCGGAGGACCGCAGCGGTTACGCCGACGAGGTCCAGGAGCTCTTCGACCAGCTGGCGGCCAAGGACATCACCGTCCGCGGCGCCTACGACGTCTCCGGCCTGCGCGCCGACGCCGACGTCATGATCTGGTGGCACGCCGAGACGGCGGACGAGCTGCAGACCGCCTACAACCTGTTCCGCCGCACCAAGCTGGGCCGCGCGCTGGAGCCGGTGTGGTCGAACATGGCCCTGCACCGCCCGGCCGAGTTCAACAAGTCCCACATCCCGGCCTTCCTGGCCGACGAGGTCGCGCGCGAGTACGTCAGCGTGTACCCCTTCGTACGCAGCTACGACTGGTACCTGCTGCCCGACGAGGACCGCCGCCGCATGCTCGCCGACCACGGCAAGATGGCCCGCGGCTTCCCGGACGTGCGCGCCAACACCGTCGCCTCCTTCTCGCTCGGCGACTACGAGTGGCTGCTGGCCTTCGAGGCCGACGAGCTGTACCGGATCGTCGACCTGATGCGCCACCTGCGCGCCTCCGAGGCCCGTATGCACGTCCGTGAAGAGGTGCCCTTCTACACCGGGCGCCGCAAGTCCGTCGCCGACCTGGTGGCCGGGCTCGCCTGATACCTCCCCTGGGGGGAAGGACCGGAGGACGACCACACCGTTCGGTGAGTTCCTCCGGTGGATCGGGAGGCCCTGCCCCCGAAACGACGCAGCCGGAGATCCCGCCCGGAAGTTCAGACGACTGGCGACAGCAGTGCCCCGGGGGTGGCCCCGCGGGTGCTCGCCGTCCGGTCGTCCAGCGACACCGGTGCGGGCTCCGGATGCGGCGCACACGTGACACGCCAACCCGAGGTGTCACCCGTCAGCAGATACCGCTCCACGTGCCGGTCCACGCAGTCGTTGCGTCCGCCGGCCACGCCGTGCGAGCCGGACCCCTTCTCCGTGACCAGCGCGGCCTGACCGCCGAGCCGCCGCTGGAGCTCCAGCGCGCCCCGGTACGGGGTCGCCCCGTCGCGCTCCGCCGCCACGATCAGGGTGCGGGGGAGCGCCGCCGGCCCCGGCCGCTCCCCGACCGGCACCGGCCGCTGCCGCTCGCGCACGGGCCAGTAGGCGCAGGGCAGGTTCAGGAAGGTGTTGGCCCAGGTCCCGAACGGGGCCGTACGGGCCTGCGCGGTGCCGTCCCGGTCCCAGACGGCCCACTCCCCGGGCCAGGGAGCGTCGTTGCACAGCACCGCCGTGTAGACGGCCGTCGCGTTCTCGGCCTCCGCCGCCCGCGCCGGGTCGGGCGCGGCCTGCCGTACCAGTTCCGCCGGATCGCCCCGCAGGAACGCCGCGAGCGCCGCCGCCCGGTCCGGCCACACGTCGTCGTAGTACGCGGCCCGCAGGTAGGCGGCCCGGAGCTCGCCGGTACCGACCCGGCCGGCGGCGGGCGTACGGGCCAGCGCCTCCCGGACGCGCTCGTAGGAGGCCTGCACGGCCGCCGGGGTGCTGCCGAGGCGGTACACGGAGTGGTGGCGGGCGGCCCAGGAGCGGAAGTCGTACCAGCGGCGCTCGAAGGCGGCGGCCTGGCCGAGCTGTGAGCGGTACCAGATGCCGGCCGGATCGGGATCGACCGCCGAGTCGAACACCATGCGGCGCACGCGGTCCGGGTGGAGGGTGGCGTAGACGGCGCCGAGGTAGGTGCCGTAGGAGCCGCCCATGAAGGTCAGCCGGCGCTCGCCGAGGGCGGCGCGCAGCACGTCCAGGTCGCGGGCGTTGTTCAGCGTCGTGTAGTACGGCAGGGAGGCGCCGGCGCGCCGTGCGCAGCCCTCGGCGTAGGCCCGGGCGGCGGCGACGCGCTGCCGCTTGTACGCGGGGGAGGGCACGGCGGGGACCTGGGTCGGGCCGCTGCGGGCGGCGGGGTCCTGGCAGGACAGCGGGGCGGAGCGGCCGACGCCGCGCGGGGCGTACCCGACGAAGTCGTAGGCGGCGGCGACCCGCCGCCACTCGGGGAGCCCGGCGGCGAGCGGGAAGGCCGTTCCGGACGCCCCGGGCCCGCCGGGATTGCTGACGAGCGCCCCCTGCCTGCGCGCCCCGCCCTCCCCGGTCGCCGGGACCCGGCTGACGGTGAGGACGATCTGCGGCCCGTCGGGGCGCGCGTAGTCGAGCGGCACGCGCAGCCCGGCGCACCGCACGCCGCCGGGCAGGCCCTCGGAGGCGGGGCAGCCGCCGAACACCAGCGGCCCGGCTCCGGCGGGGCGGGTGGCCCCGGCGGCCTCGCCTCCGGCGGGGTGTACGGGCGGAGGGGGCCAGCCGCGGGCCGCAGCGGCGGCGGCGCGGCGGGCCACGAGTTCGGCTCCCGCGGCTTCCGCGGGATCGCCCGCGGCGGGGTGGCCGGGAGGGGCGGCTTCACCGGGGGCCGGGCCTCCGCCCGCCGGGACCTCGACGGCGGCGGCCCGGCGGGCCGTGTGCCCGACGCCGGTGGCTCCGGCAGCCGGACAGGCGGTGACGAGGAGGGCCAGGGCGAAGGCGGCGGCGATGGTGGGGCGGGGCGGGGGCGTGGGCATGAGGGGTCGGCCCTTCGGGTCGTCCGATGAGCCGACTAAACGGTCGGGCGGTGCCCGTGTAAAGGATCGGCGGCCGGTGTCGGCCTCATTGGTCCCGTTGCCCCGGGATCGGCCCCCGGTTGCCGTACCCCAGGGCCGCCCGGAGCCGGGGGTCGCCGACCGCGCGTACGCCCCGTACGGCCACCACGGCCAGTGACTCCTCCCCGCCCTCCTCCTCGTCGTGCTCCTCCTCCAGCGCGAGGAGCAGCCGCTGCCCGGCGGGGGAGGCCCAGGACGAGTGCAGGTGCCCGTCGAAGCGGGCTATCCCGAGACAGCTCAGGGACAGGATCAGCGGCAGCAGGAACCACACCAGGACGATCGTGGCCGACGTCCCCGCGGGTGGGACGGCGAGCGCGGCCGCCGCCATCGCGAGCACCAGCAGGGTGGCCCCCTGGACGGCCCGTACCCCCGCGCCGATGCCGCTCCGTACGCCCTCGCTCAGCGCGAGCCCCGCCTCGCCCAGCCGGTCCGCGAGGTCCCGTACGGCGTCGTCCTCCGCCACCGTGTACCGCAGCGCCGGCACGGGCGACTGACCGTCCGGGCCGAACGCCCCCAGTACCGACCGCTCGTGCGGATCGCGTCCTACGGGATCGACGACCGTCGCCCAGCCCGTGTGGGCGAGCAGCAGCCGCCGCTCGCGCTGCATCGAGAGCAGTGTCAGGTCGGCGACCCGCAGGGGGCCGCCGGCGAGGTAGGCGGCCTCGTACAGGCTCAGGCCGCCGTGGTGGTGGTGCGGGGCGGCGGAGCCCGGCGCGGGCTCCGCCGCCCGGGTGGCGGCCCTCAGGAGACGGGCGCACGACACGAGCACCCCGGCCCAAGCCGCCAGCAGGAACAGGACCCAGAACATGTCCGCTTTCTACAAGCAGATGATGTGCCTGGTCAGGGGGTGCGAACAGCTTGTAATGGGACCGTGATGGGCCGTCAGGAGCTGCTGGAACAGCTGGAGCTGGACGAGCTGCCGCAGCTGGAGCTGCTGCAGCTCGAACTCGAACTGCCGCAACTGGAGCTGCTGCTGGAACAGCTGGAACAGCTGGAGCCGCTGCCGCCGCAACTGCTGCCCGAGGAACCGCAGCCCGACCCCGAGCCGCAGCTCGCTCCGGTCCCGCAGCTCGAACCGCTCCCGCCGTCACCGCCCGCGCACCAGACGATCGGCACGAGGGCCTCGGAGGAGGAGTCGGAGCCGTGCGAGTGGTGCGAGCGGTGCGAGCCCGGCGAGCCGTGCGTACGGCTCCTGGACTGGGCCGCCGCCAGCCGGGTGCTCCGGGCCGCGGGTACCAGCTGCCGGCGCAGGTGCGGGTCCCGCAGACCGCGCAGCCCGGACAGCGAGATCCGCACGTACGGGCTCTGGTCGTGCTGGTACGCGCGGCGCACCGTGAACAGCGCCCGCGCCCCCGCCGGGGTGAGCCGGCTCCTGGCCCGGCGCGCGCCGATCACGCCCATGACGATCCCGCCCGCCAGCGCGGGCAGCACCACCAGGATGAACGGCACCGAGTCCGACAGCACGACCATGCCCACGATGGTCAGCGGGATCGACACCGGGACGAGGACCGCGCACACGACGGCCTGGACCACGCCCCAGCGCCGCCGGGACGGGGCGTGGCCGGGCGGGTTGAGCAGCCCGCGGGCCGCGAGGGCGTCCCCGATCTCCTGTACGGCCGGGTCGCACATGGCCGCGTACCGCACCTGGTACAGCCACCCCGAGGGCGCCGCCTGGTGGGCCCGGAGGACGGCGCGCTCGGCGGGATCGCCGCCCCGCGCCCCGGGCCGTACCTGGACGATGCCGGGACCGCCGGCCACCAGCCGCCCGTCCGAGAGCATGGCGGCGAGCGCGGCGTCCACTACGCCGCCCGGCCCGCCCACCAGGAACGCGGCCTCGGACAGGTCGAGCGGGGCGGCCGGGGAGCCGCCGGACCGGGGCCGGGGGCCGCGCAGCCCGCTCACGAGAAAGAGGGAGGAGGCCAGGACCCCCACCCAGACCACGACGGCCAGCACGTTCGTGAAGCTCATGCCGCCCTCCCCACGAGCGTCCGGGCCCAGCGCACGACACGGCCGGGCGGCCGCACCCCGGCCCGCTCCCGCCACCAGGCGGTGAGCCGCCGCCTCGCCGCCGCATCGGCCGGGAGGTCCCGGATCAGCAGGTGCTCGGCGAAGTCGAGCGCGTCGCGGCGGTAGCCGCCGGTCATCGGGCGGCCCTTGGCGTACGCGAGGAAGGCCTCGCGGTACGGCTCGGCGCCGCCGAGGACCTCCCGCAGTTCGGGCGCCACCCTGGCCACCACGTCGGCCCGCTTGGCGGCCAGCGCCCGGGCCTGCACCCGGACCCGCCGCCGGTCGAAGCCCTCGGGCACGGGCGTCCCGGCCACCAGCGCGGACAGCAGTGCGGCCTGCCCGAGCCCCACCCGGGTCCGGACCGCCCCGGTGACGTCCGGGGAGGCGCCCCGGTGCGCCGCCGGCCCCGCCGCGGCCCCCGCGGCCGCCGGAGCCGGCGCTGCCTCCAGCACGGCGCGGACCGCCGTCAGTTCGGCCGCGAGCTCCGCCTCCGGCGGGAAGTCGTCGTCCCGTTCCAGCAGCACCCCCGGCGGGTCCACGCGTGAGCACAGCCCGGCCAGCACGTCGAGCACCACGGGCGGCACCGGGTGCGCGTGGGTGTCGTGCCACACGCCGTTCTTCTCCACGCCGCCCGCCACGTGCACGTACGCCAGCGCCTCCAGCGGGATCGCGTCCAGCACGGCGGCCGGGTCCTCGCCCCGGTTGACCCGGTTGGTGTGCAGGTTGGCGACGTCGATGAGCAGCCGTACGCCGGTCCGCTCGACCAGCTCGGTCAGGAACTGCCCCTCCGTCAGCTCCTCGTCCGGCCAGGAGACCAGCGCGGCGATGTTCTCCAGCGCCAGCGGCACCGGCAGGGCGTCCTGCGCGATCCGCACGTTCTCGCACAGCACGTCCAGCGCGTCGCGCGTGCGCGGCACCGGCAGCAGGTGGCCGGCCTCCAGGGCGGGCGAGGAGGTCCGTACGAACGCGATGTGCTCGGTGACGAGCGGCGCCCCCAGCGCCACCGCCCGCTCGCCGAGCGCCGCGAGCTTCTCCGGGTCGGGGCGGTCCGCGCCGCCGATGCCGAGCGAGACCCCGTGCGGCACGAGACGGACCCCGCGCTCGCGCAGCCGCACCAGGGAGTCGGGCAGATGGCCCGGGCAGATGTTCTCGGCCACCACCTCGACCCAGTCGAGGCCGGACAGCCGCTCGACGGCGTCCGCGATCTCCGGCCGCCAGCCGATCCCCACTCCCAGTCGTTCCATGGGCTTCATGTCCCCCGCCCCCTTCGTCCGGCCGTGTGCCGATGACATCCGTGTGATGGCCCCGCCGAAGCCGGGCCAATCCGCCGGAGGGGACGTTCAGAGCAACATTTGAGGTTGCGGCCCGGGAGGCTAGAGCCGTGCCCGCAGCGCCGGGTGGTCCGCGACCACGGTGCAGGAGCCGGGTGCGATCTCGGTGAATCCGGCGTCCCGGACCACGGGCAGCCCGCTCCCGCTCAGCTCCGCCCACCGCTCGCGCGGGGCCGTGCGCACGGCCAGGCGGAAGCCGCCGGCCCGCCACAGCCCGCGCTCCGCGCCGGTCAGCTCCCACCAGGCCAGCTGCGCCCCGTGCCCGGCCTGCGCCATCGCCTTGCCCGCCGACATGGCGAGGTCGGGATTCAGCCACAGCACGGGCAGTCCCGGCTCGGTGTCCGGGCCGACCGGTTCGGGGTCGTCGAGGTCCGTGCCGGACACCTGGAGCTTCGCCAGTTCCTTGGGCCAGCCGTCGAGCGGCACCGGCGGGAAGACCCGTACCTCGGACGTGTCGCCGTGCACGGTGACGCCCGGCAGGGTCTCCGCCTTGCGCCACTCCGCCCCGCGAGCCCGCCGGACCACCTTGCGGATCCGCGCGTCCTGCCAGTCCCGCACCGCCTCGGCCCACTCGCCCTCGCCGTGCGCCCGCTCGTCGGAGAGCAGCACGAGCACCGCGCGGGCCGCCGTCTCCAGGGCGTCCGTCCGGCCCGGCGGTACGGTCTTCTCGATCCGGACCACCAGCGGGAGGACGAACTGCGGGGCCTCGTCGCGCAGGGCGTGCTCCTGCCGGAACGGGCTGTCCGCCCCGACCGCGGGTACCTGGGAGGCGTCGTGCGCGTGCTGGCTGCTCATCCGGCCAAGGATGCCAGGCTCCCCCTCCAGGATGATGCCGAGGGTGCCCGGTCACGGCGAAGATCGGCGGCATGGACCTCACCTCCGTCGGCCGCCGCTACGGACCCCGCCGCCCCTGGGTGCTGCGCGGGGTCTCGATGGAGCTGCCGCCCGGCGCCCTCGTACGCATCGAAGGCGGCAACGGGGGCGGCAAGTCCACCCTGCTGCGCCTCGTCGCGGGGATCGACACCCCGAGCGAGGGCCGCATCAGCGGGCGCCCGCGCCGCACGGCCTACGTACCCGAGCGTTTCCCCGCGGCCCTGCCGCTGTCCGCCGAGGCCTACCTGATCCACCTCGGGCGGGTGCACGGGCTGTCGCGGGCCGGGGCGGCCCGGCGGGCGGGGCAGTGGCTGGAGCGGTTCGGGGCGGCCGGGCACGCCCGCACCCCGATGGCCGAACTGTCCAAGGGCACCAGCCAGAAGGTGGCCGTGGCCCAGGCCCTGCTCGCCGAGCCGGGCCTGCTCGTGCTCGACGAGGCCTGGACCGGGCTCGACGCCCCGGCCCGGGCCGAGCTGGACCGGGCCGTCGTCGAACGCACCGCCGCCGGAGCCACCGTGGTCTTCGTCGACCACGACCCGCGGCGGCTCGCGGGCGCCGCCGACGCGCACCACCGCATCCGGGGCGGCGCCCTGACCCCGGTGTCCGGCGCGGCCGGTCCCCTCGTACGGATCCACGCCGCCGCGCCGCCCGGCCAGCAGCTGCCCCCCGGCCTGGCCGGCACGGCCGCTCCCGACGGCGGGGTCCTGCTCACCGTGGAGGCCGGCCGCTCCGACGAGGTGCTGCGCACCCTGCTGACCGCCCGGCCGTCCTGGCACATCCGCGCCGTGGAGGAACCGAAGTGACCGCGCTGCTCCGCTACCAGGGGGCGCTGCTGCTGCGCTCCCAGCGGTGGATCGCCCCGCTGGTCGTGTACGCGGCCTTCGTGGCCGCGGGGATCCGGCCGGGCGATCCCGTGCTGGACTCCCTCGGCTTCGCCGCCGCCGGGCTGGTCCCGGCGGCGGCCTGGCTGGTTCGGATCTGCGTCACCAACGAGCCCGACGCGGCCCGTGACTGCGCGGCCGCCGCGGCCGGTCCCGTACGGGTCCACGCCGCTGCCCTGGCCGTCGCCCTCACCGGATCGCTGCTCGCCGGGGCCGCGGGAGGCGCCGTGGCGCTGCTGCTCGGCGCCCCGGCGGGAGCCGGCGCCGTGCGGGCTGCCCTCGCGGGGGCCGCGGCGGTGGCCGCCTGCGCGCTGACCGGGGCTGCCGTCGGGGCCCTGTGCAGCCGACCGCTGATCCGGCGGCGCGGCTACGCCGTGCTGGCGGGGGCCCTCGGCTCGCTGCTGGCCTGGGTGCTGGCCGGCTCCCCGGCCCGCGTGGCGGTCTCCGCGCTGGTCACGGGCTCGGCGCGGCCTCCGGTGGGGGCCCTGGCGGGAGCGCTGCTGCTGGCGGGCGCCGCGGGTGCGGCGGCCTGCCTCCTCGCCGCCCGGCGCGGGTGATCAGGGCACGGCGACCGGTGACGAGCCGTTCGGTACGAGCAGCCGGGACGCCCCGGTTCCGTCCGCCGGGACCGACCGGATGTCGCTCGCGCGGCCGTCGGCCCCCGGCAGCGCGTAGGCGACGGTCGCGTCGTCCAGCCAGGCCGCCTGGTCGTCGACGCCGTGCGGCTCGGCCAGCGGACGCTCCGTCATGGCCGCCAGGTCCAGGACGTACAGCCGCCAGGGGTCCCGGGGATCGTCGGAGACCTTCTTCTTGAAGGCGACGCGGGTGCCGTCCGGTGACAGGGAGGGGCATTCGACGTTCTCGCGCAGTGCCTTCGCCGACCACTCGCGCAGGTCGCCCTCGACGAGGTGGGTGCGGCCGCCGGTGGAGACGGTGGCGTAGAAGCGGTTGTCGTCGGGGGCGAAGCTGACGCCCCAGTAGTTGACGTCGGGGCTGTGGTGGCGGGCCCCGCCGAGGGTGAGCGGGATCTGTTCCATGGACTTGACGAGGTAGCCGGTGCGCAGGTCCAGGATCGACGTCCGGGTGGAGAAGCCGGAGGCGGCGTACGAGTCGCCGGCCGCGAAGGTCGTCCAGGCGAGGAGCTGCCCCGAGGCGGAGACGCGGGCCCGGTTGGGGACGCCGGGAACGGTCACCCTGCGGACCTCCCGCAGCCGCCGGTCGAGTACGAGGGCCTCCGTCCGGGCGGGGGCGCCGGGCAGCCCGCGCAGGCACAGGGCGTGGTCCCCGGCGGCGTGGAAGCGGTCGCAGGAGGGCCCGCCAGCCACGCGCCCCGGGCCGTCGCCGGCCTGCCGCGCGACCCGCCCGGTGGCCGCGTCGCGGAAGTACAGGCCGGGCTCCGCGATGCCGAACGAGGCCTCGGCACCGGCCTGCCGGAGCGGTGCGGCGCGGTGTCCGGCGTGCAGCACGTAACCGAGCGAGCCGCCCGCGAGGAGGAGTACGGCGGTGAGGACGAGGGCGACGCGCAGCCGCCGCGGGCGGAGGATCATGACGGCTCCACGGGAGGGACGGGGGCGGCGGCAGTGGCGGGGGCGGTGACTGGGGCAGGAGCGGCGGCGGCGGTGGCGGGGGCGGCGGCGGTGCGGGCGGGCAGGACGCGCCGGGCGGCCGCGAGGGCCCCGGCCAGTGCGAGGGCGGCGGCCCAGAGCGCGGGCCGCGGCCCCCAGAAGGTCCACGCCGCCCCGAATCCGGCGGCGCCGAGCAGCCGGGCCAGTGCCTGCCCGGTCTGCAGCACGGCGAGCCCGCCCGCGCGGCCGTGGGCGGGCAGCACGGGCGCGGCGAGCGCCATCAGGACCCCGTCGGTGGCGGCGTAGAAGACGCCCAGGAGGGCCAGTACGCCCACCACGGTCGGCCAGGCGACGGGGGCGAGCAGCAGGCCGTACGCGCCGAGGAGGGCGAGGTGCCCGAGCAGGTAGGCCGCCGCCCGCCCGGTCCGGTCGGCGATCCGGCCCGCGGGGACGGCGAGCAGCAGGTAGACGGCGGCCGCGCCGAGCGGCAGGAGCGTGAACAGGGCGGGCGACAGGTCGAGTCCGCGCAGGAGCAGGAGGTAGAGGAAGGCGTCGCCGATGGTGGTGGCGCCCAGCAGGGCCGCGGCGTACAGGATGCGGCGGAAGGCGGGGTCGCGCAGCGCGGTGCGGCTGGGGGCGGGCCTGCGGGGGGCGGCGGCCCGGGGCACGGACGGGACGTACACGGCGAGCAGGAGCACCCCGAGCAGGCCCGTGCAGAAGCCGACGGCGAACACCGCGTCGTAGGCGTCGGCGGTGGCCCACAGCACGGCGAAGGCGGCGAGCGGGCCGAGCAGGGCGCCGGTGGTGTCCATGGCGCGGTGCACGCCGAAGGAACGGCCCAGCGACTCCGGGGGCCCGCTGAGCGAGATCATGGCGTCCCGCGGCGCGGTGCGGATGCCCTTGCCCAGCCGGTCGGCGGCGAGCGCGGCCGCGATGCCGGCGGTGGCACCGCCCGCGAGGAGCAGGCCGAGCCGGGACAGCGAGGACAGCAGGTAGCCGGCCCCGGCGACCCGCTTGTGGTGGCCGCCGCGGTCGGCGAGCCGCCCGCCGAGCAGCCGTACCAGGGCGGTCGCGCCGCCCAGCATGCCGTCCAGGAAGCCGAACTGGAGGGGGGACAGGCCGAGGCCGAGGACGAGGTAGAGCGGCAGGACCGCCGTGACCATCTCCGAGGAGACGTCGGTGACGAGGCTGACCGTGCCGAGCGCGAGGACGGCGGCGGGGACGCGCCGCCCGGCCCCTGGGGTGCGGGGCGGCGCGTCCGGGCGGCCGTTGGCGGCCAGGTACATCAGTGGCAGCTGTAGGTGGGGCCGGTGTCCTTGACCTGTCCGTCGGTCCCGACGTAACTCCATCCGTAGCCGCTGTCGGTGAAGTCCAGCTTCAGGACGCCGTACGGTCCGCTGATCCGCTTCTGGCTGTTGGGCTGGACCTGTTCGATCGGGTAGGGCTCGGCGCCCCCCATCCCGCCGACGATCTCCACGATCCCGTCGGCGGTCGCCCGGCCCTCGGGGTCCTGCGGGGCGAACCGCTCGTAGTGGTGGTCGTGCCCGTTCAGGACCAAGTCGGCCTTCGCGCCGTACAGGATCTTCCACACCGGCTTGGAGACCGGGTCGTTGCCGTGCCCGCCGGAGGAGAACAGCGGGTGGTGCCAGTAGGCGGCGACGCACTTCTTGCCGTTGGCGGCGAGGTCGGCCTTGAGCCAGTCGATCTGGGCGGCCCGGTCGAAGGAGTTGGAGTCGAGGGCGATGAAGTGCCAGTTGCCCTCGTCGTAGCTGTACCAGCTCTTGCCCTGGGGGAAGGCGATGCTCCCGAAGTACGCCTTGTACCCGGCGAGGGAGCCGGCCGGGTCGTACGTCTCGTGGTTGCCGGGGACCGGCCGGGTCCGGTCCTTGAACGCGCCCCAGCTCTTGTCGTAGTAGGCGCGGTAGTCGGAGAGCCGGGCGTCGTCGTACTGGTTGTCACCCATCGTCAGGTAGAACTTCGGGTCCAGCCGCTGGGCGAGCGCGGCGGTCTTCGGGTGCGCGCAGCCGCTGTCGGAGGCCGTGCACTGCGCGGCGATGTCGCCGGCCGCGACCACCGTGAAGGCGACGCCGGGCTGCGGCCCGCCGGGGACGGTGCCGTACACCTCGGCCTCGAAGAGCGAGTAGCCGTACGAGGTGCCGCGCGCGGTCCCGTACACGCGCAGGTAGCGGCCCTTGCCGGACAGGCCGGTCCAGTCGTCGGTGCCGCCGTTGCCCGCGGACTCGGTGGCGAGCGTGCTCCAGGCGGCGCCGTCGGCGGAGATCTCGACGCGGTAGGCCTTGGCGTAGGCGGCCTCCCAGCTCAGCCGTACCCGGGAGACGGTGGCGGAGGCGCCGAGGTCGACCCGGATCCACTGCGGGTCCTTGCCCTCGGCGCTGGCCCAGCGGGTGGTGGCGCTGCCGTCGAAGGCGTTCTTGGCGCCCAGCGACGAACTCTCGGTGGAGGAGGCGGTCGCGGGCTTCCCGCGCGATATGAGGGGGTCGGCGGCGGACCCGGAGGCTCCGGCCGCCCCGGCCCGTTCGGGCCAGGAGACGAGGAGGCCGCCGGCGAGCGCGAGGACGGCGGCGCCGACGAGCAGGAGGGTGCGGAGTTTGGTGCGGAAGGTCTTCAGGTGCATACCTGGACTCCCTGGCCTTGGGGGCGGCGAGAGCTGGACACCGGTGCGGGACGCCGCGCCCCGGCCCGCGGGCGGGCAGGAGGCGGCGCCTGGCGGCCGGGTCAGAGCTCTCACTGAGCGCGTCATGCCGAGGGGGGAACCGGCACCGCGCCAAGCCGCCGCCGCGGACACTAACAGGAAGGAAAGTTTCCTACCAGTGTCCCGGCGGGCCTACTTCCCGATCAGCTCGGAGACCTTCACGAAGCGGTAGCCCCGCTTGCGCAGCTCCGGGACGATCTTCTGGATGGCCTCTTCCGTGACGGGGGCCGCGCTGCGCGTGCAGTGCATGACCACCACCGAGCCCGGCTTCACCCCGGCGAGCACCTGTTCGGCCACCGCCGCGGGGTCCTTCGCGAAGGCGTCCCCGCTCACCACGTCCCACTGGACCGCCGTGACCCTCGCCGTGGACAGGGCGCGCAGCGCGGCGTCGTCGTAGCAGCCGCCCGGGAAGCGGAAGTAGGGGACGGTGTTGACCGCGCCCGCCTTGCGGAACGCCTCGAAGGCCCGGTCCACGTCGGCCCGGGCGGCGGCCTCGTCGAGCGCCGGCAGCCCGTAGCAGGGGGACTTGAAGGCGTGGTGGCTGTAGGAGTGGTTCGCGATCTCGAAGTTCGGGTCGGTGCCGATGGACTTCGCCTGGTCCGGGTACTCCTCGGCCCAGCGGCCCGTCATGAAGATCGTCGAGGGCACCTTGAGGGCGCGCAGCGTGGAGATCAGCTGGGGGTTGTCGAAGTGCTCGCCGGCGTCGGCGCGCGGACCCTGATCGGAGGTCATGTCGGCGTCGAAGGTCAGGGCGACGGTCTTCTCGGTGTGCTGCTTCGCACGCTCGAACACCGGGGTCAGACCGTTCGGGCCGGGCGCCAGCACCGGGGCCTTGGCGGGGGCTCCGGCCGGCGGGGAGGCCGGGGAGGAGGCGGCCGCCGAGGCGGCCCCCGAGGGGCCGGCGGCCGGCGCGGACGCCGCGGGGGTGCCCATGCGGGCCTGGGAACCGGTGCCGGCCGTACCGGTGGAGCCCCCGCACCCCGAGAGGCAGGCGCCGAGGGCGGCACCGAGGGCGGCCGCGACCGCCGCTTTGCGCACAGAAATGGTCACGCAGGCAAAATATATGACTATGTGGTGAGTGGCCGTCTGCGGCACTCCCGCCCGCCGAAGTCACCCTTCCGGCAGACGGCGGCCGGGGTCGCGGGGTCAGTGCCGCCAGGGCCCGGTCACCGCGAACGTCGTCCCGGGCGCGTACTGGTTGACGTACATCGTCCGCAGGCCGGGCGAGAAGGTGACCCCGGCGAACTCCCCGTACTCCGCGGGGCCTCCGGGCTGTCCGGCGTCCTCCGCGTTGCGGGCCACCGGGTAGACCTCGCCGCTCCGCGTCACACCGAAGACGTACTGGTCCCCGCCGCCGTCCTCGCACACCATCAGGCCGCCGTCCGGAGCCAGGCAGATGTTGTCCGGGGAGTCCCCGGGCAGCGCCACGTCCGAGGCCGGCCCGAAGCGCACCTCCAGCCGGACCGTGCCGCGCACCGGGTCGTGGAACCACACCTGGCCGTGGTGGTCGGCCGCCGAGCCCTCCCCGCTGCGGGCGAAGCTGGAGACGAAGTGGACCCCGCCGAGGGGCCCGCCGCCCCAGTAGCAGCCCTCCAGCTTCTGCGCGTGCGTGATCCCGCCCGGCCCGAAGTCCTGGTGGCGGACCGGGGTACCGGCCGCCGAGGGATCCGGAACCGGCACCCATTCCACCGGGAACTCCGCCCCGGGCTCCTCCACCACCGACAGGTCCGGCAGGCCGGGCACCCGCATGGCCTCCAGCAGGCCCCCGGCCCGCAGCGAGCCGAGTCCGCCGAGCGGCCGCTCCGGCAGGAAGCGGTAGAACAGCCCGAACGGCCGCACGAAGGCGTCCTCGGTCAGGTAGACCGCCCCCCGGTACGGGTCCACGGCGACGGCCTCGTGCGCGAACCGCCCCAGCGCGGTCAGCGGAACGGCGCCCGAGCGCAGCGGGTCGGCGGGGTCCACCTCGAAGACGTAGCCGTGGTCCCGGGTGTAACCGGAGGCGCCCGCCCGGTCCTCGGTCTCCTCGCAGCTCAGCCAGGTGTTCCAGGGGGTGCGGCCGCCCGCGCAGTTGACGGCCGTGCCGGCCAGCGCGACCCGCTCGGCCGTGACCCGCCCGTCCGGGCCGAGTTCCAGGACCGTGCAGCCGCCGAGCCCCTGGGGGTCGTACGTCATCCCCGGGACGGCGGGCACCCGCAGCGCGGCGCCGGCCCGGTTCTCGTGGTTGCGCACCAGCCGCACGCGCCCGCCCCCGGCGCCGAAGGCGGCCATGCCGTCGCAGTGGGCGGGGACGGCGCCCTCGCCGGAGCGCAGCGGGTCCCCGGCGCGCGAGAGCACCCGGTAGGAGAACCCGGCCGGCAGGTCGAGGAGCCCGCGCGGGTCGGGCAGCAGCGGCCCGTACCCCCGCTCGCGCGCCCGGGCGGTCCCGGCGTCGCCGGTGAACAGGGCTCCGAGGGCGCCGCTGAAGGCGATCCCGCCGGCGGCGAGCAGACTGCGTCGGGTGACGGACATCGGCAACTCCCGGCGGTGGCGCAGGACATGTGACCGGGTCGTCCTACCACGCGTCCCGCCGGGCGGCCCGCCGCCGCGAGCCACCGGCCCGCCCGGTCACCCGGGTGGGCTGCCGACGGCGTCCCGGCGCAGCCGCGGCCGCCGCCGGATCCGGTGCCCCGGTGGCGGCCGCGAGGTGCCGGGAACGGCGTCAGGCGAGCTTCGCGCTCAGGGTGATCGTCGTACCGGTCAGGGCCTGGCTGACCGGGCAGTTCTTCTTGGCGTCCTCGGCCGCGGCGACGAAGGCGTCGTTGTCGATGCCCGGGACCTCGCCCTCCACCGTGAGGTGGATGCCCGTGATGCCCTCGCCGGGCTGGAAGGTGACGTCGGCCTTGGTCTCCAGCTTGGTGGGCGGGGTGCCCTTGCCCGCGAGGCCGTGCGACAGCGCCATCGAGAAGCAGCTGGAGTGGGCGGCGGCGATCAGCTCTTCCGGGCTGGTCTTGCCGTTCGCGGCCTCGGCACGGGAGGGCCAGGAGACGTCGAACGAGCCCTGCCCGGAGGAGTCGAGGGTGACCTGACCCTTGCCCTCCAGCAGGTTCCCTTCCCAAACGGTGTGCGCGTGGCGTGTGGTGGCCATGGTGGATCCCTTCGCAGAAGTGGGAACGGCCGGGGACCCCGAAGGACCCGGCGGCCACCAACCTACTGGGACACCAGGGGCTTTGCGTCGCGTGCCAGCGCGGTGAGCCGCGAGATGGCGCGGAAGTACTTCTTGCGGTAGCCGCCGTTCAGCATCTCTTCACTGAACAGGCGGTCGAAGGCGACACCCGAGGCGAGCACGGGTATCTCACGGTCGTACAGCCGGTCCGCCAGGACCACCAGCCGCAGCGCCGTCGACTGGTCCGGCACCGCGCCCACGTCGGTCAGGCAGACCGCCGTGATCCCGTCGGTCAGCGCGCCGTAGCGGCTCGGGTGGACCCTCGCCAGGTGCTCCAGGAGGTGCGGGAAGTCGTCGAGGCTCGCGCCCGGGGTCGCGTACGCGGCCTTGGCGACCTGCTCGTCGGAGAACGGCGCCGGGGCCTCGGGCAGGCCGCGGTGGCGGTAGTCCTGGCCGTCGATGCGCAGCGGCCGGAAGTGCGCCGACAGGCCCTGGATCTCCCGCAGGAAGTCGGCGGCGGCGAACCGGCCCTCGCCGAGCTTGCCGGGCAGGGTGTTGGAGGTCGCCGCCAGCGCCACGCCCTGCTCGACGAGGCGGCTGAGGAGCGAGGACACCAGGACGGTGTCGCCCGGGTCGTCCAGCTCGAATTCGTCGATGCACAGCAGCCGGTGCCCGCCCAGGGTCTGCACGGTCTGCTGGAAGCCGAGCGCGCCGACCAGGTTCGTCAGCTCCACGAAGGTGCCGAAGGCCTTGAGTGCCGGCTCGGCCGGGGTGGCGTGCCACAGGGAGGCCAGCAGGTGGGTCTTGCCGACGCCGTAGCCGCCGTCGAGGTAGACCCCGCGCGGGGCGGCCGCCGTGTTCTTCGGGGCCCTGGAGAACCAGCGCTTCTTCGCGGCGCCGCTCGCGTGCGCCCCGCCCAGCCCCGCGGCGAAGCCGCTGAGCACGGTGACGGCCTCGGCCTGGCTCGGCTGGGTCGGGTCCGGGACGTACGTGTCGAAGCGCACCGAGTCGAAACGCGGCGGCGGGACCATCTCGGCCACCAGCCGTTCGGCGGGTACGTGCGGCTCGCGGGCGCACAGTGCCTGCGGGCCCGCGTCGGCTATCGGGGGCCGGGAGGCGGAACCGGGGGCGGAGAGTGATGTCGGCACAGCCCTTAACTCTACGGGGCGTGTCAGACTGCACCGATGCGACGCCTGCTCCCTGTGACCGATCAGACACCCGCCTCCCCGGAGGTCCCGGCCGACAGGGAGTGGTCCCTCGACGAGCTCGCGGAGGCCTACGCGTACCCCGCGCTCGGCCCGGGAGAGCACTGGCTGCGGGCGAACATGGTCTCCACCCTGGACGGGGCAGGCCAGCACGACGGCCGCTCACAGCCCATCTCCGGCGAGACCGACATGCGGATCTTCGGCACCCTGCGGGCCCTGGCCGACGTGGTGGTCGTCGGAGCGGAAACGGTTCGCCAGGAGGGCTACCGCCCGGCCCGGGCCCGGGAGGCCTTCGCGGCCCGCCGCGCGGCCGCCGGACAGGGCCCCGCCCCGGTCGTCGCGGTGGTCACCGCGAGCATGGACCTGGACTTCACGCTGCCGCTGTTCACCTCCCCGCTGGTGCCCACCCTGGTGCTCACCGGCGCCGCCGCGCCCGCCGGGCGGGTGGCCGAGGCGGCCGCGAGCGGGGCGGAGGTCGTGGTGGCGGGCGAGGGCGCCCGTGTGGACGCGGCCCGCGTCGTACGGGAGCTCGCCGCGCGGGGCCTGCGCCGCCAGCTCACGGAGGGCGGACCGAGGCTCCTGGGCCAGTTCGTGGCCGCCGACGTCCTCGACGAGCTGTGCCTGACGATCTCCCCGTTGCTCACCGCCGGTGATGCTCAGCGCATCGCCGGAGGGCCTTCCGTCACGGTTCCGCACCGGCTCGCGCCCGCCTGCGTACTGGAGGAGGCCGGGTTCCTGTTCACGCGTTACCGTCGGATCTGAACAAAGGCGGAATTTCTCGTTCCACTTAGCTTCCGCAGGGCACATTCCTGGGCACGTATATCTGCGTATGGCCCCGCGAGGGAGCGGGGCAGGATGGTTTCCGCAGGGGGCCGGCCGGCGGGCCTCGGCCCATGAAGGAGAGGGCGTCCGTGTTCACGAGCGTATTGATGATCGAGCAGCCCCTGACCGCGGTGGACGTGGACTTCGTCACCACCCTGCACGGGGACGACTCGGTCTCCTTCGTCGTCCTCATGCAACCCCGTGGCGACCAGGACCGACTGCTGCGCGCCATCGACGACGTAGCGCTCGGTGAGCTTCCCGAGGCCATCCACGAGGGCGACGAACCCGAGGGCGACGCCGCGCGGGGCCCAGCCGAGCAGGCGCTGGCGTACTCGATGGAGGCCCTGAGAAAGAAGGGCGCCAACGTCATCGGACAGATCATCGAGCGCCACCCGCTCGACAAACTGAAGTCGGTGGTGGAGGAGACCGGCGCCGACGAGGTGATCGTCCTGACCGCCCCGCACTTCGTGGAGGAGTTCTTCCACCGGGACTGGGCGTCCCGGGCCCGTCACAAGGTGGGCGTTCCGGTGCTCAAGCTCTTCGCCCACAACGAATAGGCTGGGGTCCGCAGGGCCCAGCCCGCAGAACCACCGCAGCAACCGCACAGCACCACACCGAGCACTCGATCCTGGAGCGACCTGAATGAAGCCCGGCCTGCCGACCGCGATGGAACGGCCCCACTTCATCGGCATCGGCGGCGCCGGCATGTCCGGCATCGCGAAGATCCTCGCCCAGCGCGGCGCCGAGGTGGCCGGCAGCGACTCACGGGACTCCGAGACCGCCCAGGCGCTGCGCGCCCACGGGGCCACGGTCCACATCGGACACGCCGCCGGTCACCTCGCCGAGGACTCCACCTGCGTGGTCGTCTCCAGCGCCATCCGTGCCGACAACCCGGAGCTGGCCCGCGCCGCTGAGCTCGGCATCCCCGTCGTGCACCGCTCCGACGCCCTCGCCGGCCTGATGGACGGGCTGCGGCCGATCGCGGTCGCCGGCACCCACGGCAAGACCACCACCACCTCGATGCTGGCCGTCTCCCTGTCCGCCCTCGGCCTGGACCCCTCGTACGCCATCGGCGGCGACCTGGACGCCCCCGGCTCCAACGCCCACCACGGCGAGGGCGACATCTTCGTCGCCGAGGCGGACGAGAGCGACCGCAGCTTCCACAAGTACGCCCCGCAGGTCGCGATCATCCTCAACGCGGAGCTCGACCACCACGCGAACTACGCGTCGATGGACGAGATCCACGAGTCCTTCGAGACCTTCGTCGGCAAGATCGTGCCCGGCGGCACCCTCGTCGTCGCCCACGGCCAGGAGGGCGCCGCCGAGATCGCCCGCCGCGTCGCCGGCCGCGAGGGCCTCACCGTCGTCACGTACGGCGAGGAGCCCGACGCCGACGTACGCATCACCAAGATCACCCCGCGCGGCCTGACCAGCGAGGTCACCGTCGTCATCGACGGCCGCATGCTCACCTTCACCGTCTCCGTGCCGGGCCGCCACTACGCGCACAACGCCGTCGCGGCCCTCGCCGCCGGTGTCGCCCTCGGCGTCCCCGCGCACAACCTGGCCTCCGCGCTCGGCAAGTACACCGGCGTCAAGCGCCGCCTCCAGCTCAAGGGCGAGGCGGCCGGCGTGCAGGTCATCGACTCGTACGCGCACCACCCGACGGAGATGACCGCCGACCTGGAGGCCATCCGCGGCGCCGCCGGGGACTCCCGCATCCTGGTCGTCTTCCAGCCCCACCTCTTCTCCCGCACCCAGGAACTGGGCAAGGAGATGGGCCAGTCCCTCTCCCTGGCCGACGCCTCCGTGGTCCTGGACATCTACCCGGCCCGCGAGGACCCGATCCCGGGCGTCACCAGCGAGATCATCATCGCCGCCGCCCGCGCCGCCGGCGCCGACGTCACCGCCGAGCACTCCAAGGAAGCCGTCGCCGACGTCATCGCGGGAATGGCCAAGCCCGGCGATCTCGTTCTCACGATGGGCGCGGGTGACGTCACGGATCTGGGACCGCAGATCCTCGCCCGCCTGTCGAGCTGAGGGAGCGGGAACGCCATGTCGTACGAGGTCCAGAAGACGGACGAGCAGTGGCAGGCCGAGCTGACCCCGTCCGAGTACCAGGTGCTCCGCCTCGCGGGCACCGAGCCGGCCTTCCGCGGTGAGTACACCGACACCAAGACGGAGGGCGTCTACTCCTGTCGCGGCTGCGGTGCCGAACTGTTCCGTTCCTCGGAGAAGTTCGAATCGCACTGCGGCTGGCCGTCGTTCTTCGACCCGAAGGACAGCGAGGCCGTCGAACTCCTCGCCGACACCTCCCACGGCATGGTCCGTACGGAGGTCCGCTGCGCGAAGTGCGGCTCCCACCTGGGCCACGTCTTCGAGGGCGAGGGCTACCCGACCCCCACGGACCAGCGCTACTGCATCAACTCGATCTCCCTGCGGCTGAAGCCGAACGAGGGCTGACGGCCGCCTTGGGCCCCGGACACCGATGGTCTCCGGGGCTCTCGCGCTGCGCGCCTTGTCCTGCCCGCCCGGAGGACCGAAGATCCCTTGAGTGATCGATTCAGGGGAGGGGTCATGATCAAGGGGGACAACGCGTTCGTGCCGAGCGTGCCGCTGCGGATCGCCGTGCGGAACGGGCTGGACGCGGTGGCGCTGCTGCTGACGGAGCAGGGCAGGGTCCGGGGGGACGCGGACATCGTGTTCCACGGTGCGCCGGTCCATCCGTCGGGGGCCGTGCGGCTGCTCGGGGACGAGAACGGCACGGCGTGGCTGGAGGCCGCCCTCCCGGCGGTCGAGGAGGAGGTCGTCCGTGTCGTCGTCGTCGGGTCGACGGAGCGCGGGACGATGCGGGACGTGCGCGGGCCGGCGGTGGAGGCGTTCGCGCCGGACGGGACGTCGGTCGCGGAGTACGAGGTGACCGACGCCGGCGGTGAGACGGCGATGGTGCTGGCGGAGCTGTACCGGCGGGCGGGCGGCTGGAAGTTCCGCGCGGTGGGTCAGGGGTATGTGAACGGCCTGGCGGGCCTGGTGACGGACCACGGCGTGGACGTCGCGGACGCGCCCCCGTCCCCGCCGGTCCCGCTCCCGTTCCAGCCGCAGCCGCCGACGCCGGCGCAGGCCCAGACCGCGGTACCGTTCCAGGCTCCGGCCCCGGCGCAGGGCCAGGCGCCGGTTCCGTTCCAGGCCCCGACGCCGGGCCAGGCCGCGGTGCCGTTCCAGGCCCCGGCCCCGGCTCCTGCCCATGTGCCGCCCCCGGCTCCGGTTCCCGGTGGGGTCCAGCCTCCGGCTCCGGTGTCGGCACAGGGCCAGGCCTCCGTGCCGTTCCCGGCCCAGGCCCCGTTCCCGGCCCCCCAGGCCCCGTTCCCGGCCCCGGCTCATGTGCAGCCCCCGGCTGCGGGTTCCGGTCAGGTCCAGCCGCCGGCCCAGGCGCAGGGCCAGGCGCCGGTTCCGTTCCAGGCCCCGGCCCATGTGCCGCCCCAGGCTGCGGGTTCCGGTCAGGTCCAGCCGCCGGTTCCGTTCCAGGCCCCGGCCCATCTCCCGCCCCCGGCTCCGGTCCCGGGTCAGGTCCAGCCACCGGTCCCGTTCTCCGCCCCGGCTCCGGTCCAGGCGCAGCCGTCGGCTCCGGCCCCGGTCCATGCGCAGCCGGCGGCCCCGGTCCAGCCGCAGCCGTCGGCCCCGGCCCCGGCCCCGTCGGACTGGGTGTTCGGGCCCGTCTTCGAGGCGTACGCGCAGAGCGGGCGGGACAACGACGTCATCACCGTCAACGGGCTGCCGCCAGGTCCCGTCGTCGTCGAGCTCGCCGTCCGCGGTGACGGGTACACCGGGCTGTGGCCCCTCACCCGGTTCAACAAGGAGGGCGACACCCTCGTCAACAGCTGCGAGGAGAACTTCCGGGGCCGGGTGCTCACGCAGGTCCCGTCGAGCGGGCGGCTGCGGCTGCAACTGAAGGCGGAAGGGCCCTGGCAGCTGCGGGTACTGCCGCTGGCCGCCGCGACGCGGCTGACCGAGGAGGAGATCGAGGGCGGCGGCCCCGACGTCCTGCTGCACACCGGCGGCACCGCCGACCTCCACCTGCGCTACCGCGGCGACGACAACCTCATCGTCAACCTCTACGAACTGGCGGACCACGACGACCCCGCCGAGCTCCCGACGGAAGAGAACGCCGTCAACGAGATCGGCAAGCGGCGCGAGACCGTGCCCCTGCCCGAGGGCCCGGTCATCGTGCAGCTGGAGAGGGCGGACGGACCCTGGCGCGCCCGGCTGAAGGACCTCCAGCCCCACAGCGGACCCTCGGGGCCCGGCGGCGTCGCGAAGGTGACCGACATCCGCGGGGGTCAGGGACGGTCCTGGTGGGGGCGGTCCTGAGCGGCCGCTGACGGGTCGACAGAGAGCTGAAATCGGAGGATATTTCGGGCTCGGACCCGGCCCCTGCGGCCGGACGGCGGCCGCAGGGGCCCGGCTTGGTGTCGGAGATGTCGCGGTTGGGTTCCGATCGGATCTCTCACGGGTGGTGATCCGCCGCCGATAGCACGCTTTGGGCTCGGAAGACACCTATCTGTTTCCTCGTGGTGGCTGGTTATGATCGGCACCCTCACATCCCGCCACAGTCGGAGCGGTTGATTCCGTTTCGGCTGCCGGCCGCCCCTGCCGCCACGTTCCCGAGGTCCGATGTCTGTCATAGAACCCGAAGGCGTACGCGGGCAGCCGACGGTCCGCCGACGCCGCAGGGTGCGCCTGCGCACCCTGCTCATCTGGCTGGCCGTGGTCCCCACCGTGGCGATGGGCACCCAAGTGGCGGTGACCGCCCAACGGTTGCTCGCGCAGGCGGAGCACCTGCGGGCCGACGTCGCGGCCGCCGAGCAGGTCGGCGCCCCGCTGTACACGCTCATGGTCGACATGCAGGCCGAGCGGACCATGACCGCCTCGCTGTGGGCCGGCACCGCCGGGGCCGAGGAGGAGCTGCGGATCCGGCGGGAGGCCACCGACCGGGGCGCGGCCGAATTCCGCCGGGTGGCGTCCGGCACGAACGCCTCCTTCCAGGAGGTGGAGCAGAAACTGGAGGGCCTGGCGGCGTTCCGTCAGCGCGCGGACGCCCGTACCGGCGCCCCCGACGGCACGCTCGCCTACTACACCGGGGTGATCGGCTCGGTCATCCAGGCCTACCAGCGCGAGTTCAGCCACGCCGACGACGCCGAGATCGTCCAGGAGAGCCGGCCCGTCGTGGCCATGCTCACCGCCACCGAGATGGTGGCGCGCGAGGACACGATCCTCTCCCTCGCCGGGCCGTCCCGGCAGCTGGACACCGCCGCGTTCGACCAGTTCATCAGCGCCCTGGGCGCCCACCGGCACCTGTACGAGACCTGGGTCGTGCCCTACCTCCCCGAGGTCGACAAGCGGTTCTACGACCGGATCACCGCCTCCTCGGACTGGCAGACGAAGATCCGCATCGAGAACGCCGTCGTCTCCAAGCACACCGACACCGGGTCCGGCATCAAGCTGCCCGCGGAAACGGCCCTCTGGCGCTCCGCGCACGAGAACTTCTCCGTGCAGATGGCCTCGCTCAACGTCGACCGCGCGAGGAAGGTGCTCACGAGCGGCGAGGCCAAGGCCGCGGAACTGGACACCGAGGTCGCCTGGCTCATCGGCGGAAGCTCCGGGGGGCTGCTGGTCGTCGTGCTCGTCGTCGTGCTCACCACGCGGTCCGTCCTGCGCCGTCTGCACGACCTCCACGCCCGCACGGTGGCCGTCGCCGAGGAGACCCTCCCCGAGGTCGTCGCCCGGCTCCAGCGCGGGCTGCCGGTCGACGAATCCGTCCTGCCGACGGTGCGCGGTGACGGGGACGAGGTCGGACGCGTCAGCGACGCGTTCGCCCGCGCCGTCGCCGTGTCCGTCGACGGGCACAGGCAGCTCGCCGACGAACGGCACGGGTTCGGCCTGTTCGCCACGGGCATCGCCTCGCGCACCGGGAACCTGGTCAGCCGCCAGCTGAGCCTCACCGAGGAGCTCCAGGACACCTTCGGCCACGACGAGGCGCTGCTGGCCCAGCTGATGCGCTCCGACCAGCTGACGGTGGGCATGCGGCGACAGATCGAGAACCTCCTCATCCTGGCGGGCGGCGAGGTTCCCGACCCGCACACCGAGCCCATGCGCATCGCCGACGTGCTGCGCGAAGCCGCCGCGGAGGTCGAGGACTTCCGCCGCATCGAGCGGCAGGCCCTGGACGAGACCAGCGTGGAACCCGGCGCGATCAGCCAGGTCAGCCACCTGCTCGCGGAGCTCCTCGACAACGCCACCCGGTTCTCCCCGCCGCGCTCCAAGGTGGTCATCCGCGCGGAACTCGTCACGGACGGGCTGTCCGTCGAGATCGAGGACCGCGGGCCGCGGGTGTCCCCCGAGCGGTACGAGGAGATGAACGGGCGCCTGCACGAGGCCCCGCCGTACTCCGTCCTGGCGCAGAACGCGCACCGGCTCGGCCTCTTCGTGGTCGGTCACCTCGCCGACCAGCTGCGGGCCAGTGTCACCCTGCGCCGCTCGGTGTACGGAGGGACCTCCGCCGTGGTGATCCTGCCGGCGGCACTGCTGGTGCCCACCACCACGGCGGCGCCGCGGCGCGAGGCCGTACCCGCTCCCGAGCCCGTACCCGCTCCCGACCCCGTACCCGTCCGCGAGCCCGGACCGGCCGCCCCGGCACCCGCCGACGCCGCCCCCGCGCCCCGCCCGTCCGGGGAACGGCCGTCCGAGCCCGTCGTACGCACGGCCGCCGGACTGCCGAGCCGCACCACGAAGGCGCAGGCGAAGGCCCACACGCAGCCGAAGGCCCACACGAAGGCGCAGGCGCAGGCGCACACGAAGGCCCCGGCCACCGTGCCCGGGGCCCGGCCCGCCCTGCCCGAACGCGTACCGCAGACCCACATCGCACAGCAGCTGCGCGAGCCCCGCGCCGCGGAAACGACCGTCCGGCAGGACGCGGCGACACCCGAAGAGGTCGCCGACGCCTGGGCGGACTACGAACACGGAACCCAGACAGTGGAAGAAGAGCTCCGACGGGATCGGCCATGACTACCTCACCGAACACTGCGACATCCAACGACGCGATCTACAGCGTCCTGGACAACAACCTGAACAGGATCGCCGGCATCCAGGGAGCGGTGCTCCTGTCCAACGACGGCATCAAGCTCAGCGCCTACATGCTCGACGAGCCCCAGGCCGAGCGCATGGCGGCCGCGGCCTCCGGCATCGCGGCCACGATGAAGGCGATATCCCGGGAGATCGACGGGGGCCGCGTCATCCGCCAGCTGGTCGAGATGGACGACAGGTACCTCTGCATCGTCGGATGCGGCGACGGCAGCACGCTCATCGTGGTGACCAGCCGCAAGGCGCGCCTCGGCGAGCTCGGCGGCGAGGCCGTGAGGACCGCCCAGGCGCTCGGCGAATGGCTGGGCACCCCCGAGCGCGGCCAGGTGCCGACCGCGTAATGCCGCAGGACGAGCCCCAGCCGGCGAACCGCCGCCGCACGCGGCTGTACGCCCTCACCGACGGGCGTACGGCCGCCGCGCACACCGTCCTGACCATGGACACCACGATCACGGCGGCGGTGCCCGAGGCCGCCCGGGCCGGGCTGCCCAGCGAGTGGCAGGAGATCCTCGCCATGTGCGCGGCGCCGGGCGGTCTCGCGGTCGCCGAGACAGCGGCGCGGATGCACATGCGCCTCACCCCGATGACGCTGCTCCTCGGCGAGCTCGCCGATCGCGGGCTGATCCACCACCGGGCGCCGCTGGCGGCGACCGAGACCACCGACGTCGACCTGCTCATGAGAATCAGGGACAGCCTTGCCCGGATATGACATGCCCGCCCCCCGGGATTCCGCCCCGGTCAAGATCCTCATCGCCGGTGGATTCGGCGTGGGCAAGACCACCTTGGTGGAGACGATCTCCGAGATCGAGCCGCTGCGCACGGAGGAACGGCTGACGGCCGCGGGCGTCGGCGTCGACGACCTCGACGGCATCGAGTCCAAGGCGGTCACCACCGTCGCCATGGACTTCGGCCGGATCACCCTCACCGACGCCGGAGTCGTCCTCTACCTGTTCGGCACACCGGGCCAGGAGCGCTTCTGGTTCATGTGGGACGACCTGCTGGCCGGGGCCCTCGGGGCGATCGTGCTGGTCGACACGCGGCGCCTCGACCGCAGCTTCCCGGCCGTGGACTTCTTCGAGAGCCGCGGCCTGCCGTTCGTGGTCGGCGCGAACTGCTTCCACGGCGAACAGCCGTACACCGCCGAGGAGATCGCGGCCGCACTGCACCTGCGCGACCCGAACACCCCCGTCCTGATGCTGGACGCCCGCTCCCGTACGGACGTCCGCGCGGCCCTGCTGTCCCTCCTCGACGTGCTCATCGTCAACGCGGAGGCCGCGGTCGGCGTCTGAAGCGGCTGGTTCAGGGCGCGCAGAGCGCGTCCAGGCGCGTCAGGCGCAACAGGGTCCAGTGCTCGTCGACCAGGACGCAGACCAGGCCGGGCGCGGCCGTGGTGAGGTCCTGGGCGGGGCCGGTCAGGGGGATCACCAGCGGCGGCCGGTCGAGGCGCACCGGGTTCCACACCCGCAGGAACTCGTCCTCGCCGGCGCCCACGATCAGGTCCTGGCCCTCGTGGTGCAGCGTGGCCCAGTGGGTGAGGGGACCCGGCAGTCCGAGCTCGGCGGTCTTCGAGCGGAAGGTCCCGAGCCCGTGGATCCGCAGGAGGGTGCGCCCGCCCGTCTCGTGCACGACGCCGAGCCGTGTGTCCCGTTTCCCGCTTCCGGTGAGCAACGCCAGGGGAGGCAGGTGGTCCGGGAGGGGGCCGACGCGCAGCCCCGCCGGCTTCCGGGGGCGCGAGTCGGGCGTATCGGTGTGGAGCCCGATGCCCCCGGCCCGGCCGACCCGCACGAACTGCAGCCTGCCGTCCGGGCCGAAGAACGGGACCAGTTCGGAACGTTCGCCGCCCGCGGGGTCGACGAACGACAGCATCGATCCGTCCTGCCGCCAGACCAGTGTCTGCGAACCGTGCCTGTGGAGGTTCACCACGAGCACGGCGGCCCGCCCGGGATCGGTGGCAGCCCTCAGCGAGCGGAGGTCGCCCCTGTACCAGCCGAATTCGGACGCGTCCGCGTCGTGCAGCTGCTCTCCCGTCCGCGCGTCCACCAGCCGGGCGTGGTGGTCGTCCTGGCCGAGCGCCACGACCGCCCGTCCGTTCGGCAGGGTGATCGCGGCGAGGCCCGTGACCCGCGCCCCCTGCGGCCAGGACTCCAGACGCCGTGTGGAGCTGCGGTTCGTCAGCCAAGCGCCGCCCCGCACCCCCGCCACGACCAGCGACCACTCCGGGCCCGTCGCCGGGCCGAGGACGACGATCCGGCGTGCGCGGCCCAGGTCGTAGTCCGGCTGCCCGGGCTTGCCGCCGCTGTCCGCGTCCCAGAGCCGCAGGGTGCCGTCCCACCCCGCGGAGGCGAGCAGCCGGTCGCCCCGGCCGGTGGCGAGCGCCACCATGGCGTAGGTCTCGTTGCGCAGGGGGACCGGGGTCGCGTACACGGGGCCGCTGCTGACGAGGCTCAGCTGCTGACCGACGGCGGTGTCCAACGCTTCCCGGTCGGAGGCCGGCGCCATCCGCGTGTTCAGCTGCCGTACGGGCCGTCCCGTGGCGGGGTCCACGATCCTGATCCGGGAGGCCCGGCCCGCCACGGCCAGCAGCGTACGGCCCTCCGACACGAACGGCACCACCGCGCGTACGCCGCCCACACCGCCCGGCACGACCCATGACGTGGTGCCCCGCTCCAGGTCCCACACCCGGACCGTGCCGTCGTCACCGCCCGACGCCGCGAGCTTGCGGCCGTCCGCCGAGTCGAAGCAGGCCAGGGCGTACACCGGACCGGTGTGACCGACCAGCACCGGGACCGGCTCCCGGGTGTCCGCCTCCCAGCGGCGGACCGTGCAGTCCGCACCACCGGACAGCACCAGACGGCGGCCGTCCGGTAGCACGGCCGCGGCCAGCGCGGCCACCGGCCCCAGATGCCCGGACAGCACCGTGCCCGTCCCGCGCTCCAGGTCCCAGAGCCGCAACGCCCGGTCCTTGCCCGCCGACACCAGCAGGGGCGGGCCGCTCCCGTCGAGTCCCGCCAGTGCGAGGACCGTGTCGCTGTGCCCGCGCAGCACCGCGACCCGCTCCCCGTCCGCCAGGTCCCACACCAGGATCTCCGGCCCGGCCGCCGCGGCGAGGAGACGGCGGCCCCGGGCGTCCGTCAGCCCCGCCAGCGCCGTCACCGTTCCGGCCCCCGTCAGCACCCGCCGGGTCTCACCCGTGTCCGGATCCCAGACCCGGACCGTCGTGTCGCCGCCCGCCGAGGCGAGCAGCTCCCGCCCGTCCGCCTCACGGCACACCGCCAGGGCCGTGACGGGTCCCGCGTGCCCGCGCAGCGCGATGCTGAAGTCGTCCGCCGCCGTCGACGACGCCTCCACCTGCGCCGGTACGGCCATCCGGCCCCCGAACCGGTCGAGCAGCCACGGCTCCTCGGACAGGGCCGTCATCCGGAGCAGGCGCAGCCGTGCCCGCGGATCGAGCCGTACGAGCCGGTGCGCGACCCGCAGGTACAACCGGGCGACCGGTTCGGAGAAGCGTTCCGGCAGGGCACGGACCGCCGCTTCCATGCGGGCCGGATCGGCGGTGCCGAGAAAACCCGGATCGCGCATCACTTCCGGGAGCAGCCCCCCGGCCAGCGCGTGCGAGGGCATGTGCCGGGGCAGATAGGGGTGCGCGCCCGCCCACGCGGCCGGTCCCGGCCCGCCCACCGTCGCGAGCAGCGCATGCGTGATCCGCGTCTGGGCGTCCCCCGGCGAGAGGGCCCGGAAGTGGTCGATGAGCGCCTGGTGGTAGAGCCGGTAGACCGTGTGCCCGGACTCGCCCGACTCCACGAGGTGGAACCCCGCGTGGGTCAGGGCCCAGCCGACGTCCGCGTCCGTGTACACCCGCCCGCCCTCCGCGAGCGCGGTCGCCAGGACCGGCCAGAGATCCCGCCGGGGCAGCCCGGCGCCCTCCGCCCAGGCCAGCGGTCGCAGCAGGTCACGGACCCGCCGGGGATCGGCGACGCGGGCGAACTCCTCGTCCAGGACGGCCGTGAGACCGCCGGACAGCAACCGGTCCAGGGCTCCGTCCCACGGCTCGCGGCCGTCGGCGACCGCGGTGAGGACCGCCCGGCTCGCCACCCGCGCGTAGAGGAAGATCCCGCCGCTCGCCTCCGCCACGCGGCGCGCCCACTCCCGGGCCTCCGGCTCGCGCCCGCGCAGCGGCGACCCCTCCGCGCCCAGCAGCCGGCGCAGCGCGTACGCGGTCAGGTCCGCGTCGGTGCCCGGCTCGTCGTCGAGGACCGCCGTCTCGTCGGCGGAGAGGGCCTGGAGCAGCGGCCCCCTTCGGTAGGCGTGCTCCCGGTCGCCCGCCCGGTGCGGGCGGGTGCCCACCAGCACGCGGACCCCGGGCAGGTCGGCGAGCGGGCGCAGCAGGTCCGCGGCGATCGGCACGGCCTCCGCGGGCTTGGCCTCGTCCAGCCCGTCCAGGACCACGGCGACGGGCCGCCCCAGCTCGCCCACCTGCTGCACGATCTGAGCGGCGCGCAGCCGGCCGTCGGCGGGCACGGGCAGCCGCAGCGCGTCGAGGAGCGCGAGCAGGCAGTCGTCCAGCGTCTTGTTGCGGCACGAGAGCGCGATGTCGATCGAACCGAGCGACGGCAGCGCCGCGTTGGGGGTGTCGTTGAGCACGCCCTCGGCCTCGGCGACCGCCCGCAGGTCCAGATCGGAGAGGGTGGCGATCCGGCCGAGCAGCGCCGACTTCCCGGTGCCCGGCGAGCCGGTCACCACGAAGAGCCCGCGCCCGGCCGTGTCCAGCCAATGGATCAGCCGCCGGATCAGCCGGTCGCGGCCGCAGAAGTACCAGCCGGTCTCACCGACCTCGATGCCCCGCGCGGACAGCACCAGGTGCTGGTCGATGTCCGCCGTGCGCTGCCGGCGCAGCCGCTTCGTCTCCACGTCCTCGTCGGGGATGGCGCCCGTCCGCGGATGCAGCGGATTGCGCAGCGCGGGCACGGGCGCGCCCCTGGCGACGTACGCCGTGCGCCCGTCGCGGCCGTCCATCACCCGCGCCATCACGTCGGCCAGCTCGTCCGAGCGGATCACCGCGTCGTGCTCGGTCCACCGCCGGTCCTCGGGGCCGCGGCGCACCACCTGTTCCAGGGTCTCGGCGAACACCCCGTCCTCGGCGCTGTCGTAGCCGCAGGCCGAGGCGATCACCGCGAAGCGGCGCTCGGGGCCCGCACTGCTGCTGTGGTCGATCACCTGCCCGATCTCGGTGGCCACCCGGGACGCGGCGGCCCCGCTCGCACAGCAGTCGATCAGCACCAGTACCTCGCGGAACTCCTGGTGGACCAGGAACCGGGCCAGCGCTCTCGCGGACACCGCGTTGAAATCGTCGAGCCGTGCGGCGGGCGTGTCCCCGGTCACCAGGAAGTGCTCGCCGGCGTCGACGCAGCCGTGCCCGGTCCAGTACAGGACGAGCCGCTCCCCGCCGGTGCGCCAGGCCTTCAGCCTCCGGGTGATGTGCGCCCAGTTGCCGCCCTCCGCGAGCTCGGGCAGATCCTGCGCGTACCCGAGGGAACCGAGCAGCCCGCGCAGCCGCTCCACGCTGCCCGGCACATGGCTCAGCGGCGACCAGGCGCTGTCCCGGTAGCCGCCGATCCCCACCGTGACGAAACGGCCGTCGAAGTCCCCGCCGTCGCGCCCCTCGTCGCCCATGCCCCGCGTTCTCCCGTCGCCGCCCCCACCGGACCCCACCGCCGCCGTAGCATGGACGTCATCGTCAACAGGCGGAAATAGTAAGGCGAAGCGACCGGCGAGGGGGCTCGGTGGCGGCAACTCCGGAAACCGCGGCGACTCCGGTGAGGGACCTCGTGGTGGTCCTGCCGGGCATCATGGGCAGCGTCCTGGCCCGCGACGGGCAGGAGCTGTGGAACCACACCACGGCCGTGCTCGGCCGGCACGCGTTCGGCCGGCTGCGCGCACTCGACGCGCTCGCCCTGCCGCCCGGCACCGGTGACGAGGACCCCCACGACGGGGTCGGGGCGACCGGTCTCATCCAGGGTCTGCACGTCCTGCCCGGGGTCTGCGCCATCGACGGCTACGGCACCCTGCTGGGCTTCCTCGGCCGCCGGCTCGGCCTGTCCACCGGGACCGGCCAGTTACTGCCCTTCCCGTACGACTGGAGGCTCTCGGTCCGCCACTCGGCGCGGCAGCTCGCGGCCCGGGTCGAACCCGCGCTGGCCGCGTGGCGCGAGCGCAGCGGCGATCCGGACGCCCGCGCGGTGTTCGTCGCGCACTCGATGGGCGGGCTGATCGCCCGCTACTACCTGGACGTACTGGGCGGCGGCCCCCTGGCACGCACCCTCGTCACCATCGGCACCCCCTACCGGGGGTCGGTCAACGCCCTCGACTCCCTCCACCACGGAATCGCCCCCCGGCTGGGCCGGCTCTCCGCCCCGCTCACCCGGCTCGCCCGCTCCATGCCCTCGCTGCACCAGCTCCTGCCCACCTGGCCCTGCGTCACCGGCCCCGACGGCCACCGCGCCGGCCTCGCCGCCGTACCGCTCACGGGCGCGGACGACACCCTCGTCGCCGACGCCCTGCGCCTGCACACCGAACTCGACGGCGCCCCGCCCGGCGGCTACGGCCTCCACGTCTTCGGCGGCTACCGGCAGCCCACCCGGCAGACCGCCCTGCACACCCCCGAGGGCCTGCGCAGCGCCCACCACCTGGACGGCACCGACCATCGCGGGGACGGGACCGTGCCGCGCTTCTCCTGCTTCCCCGCCCAGCTCGCCGACGACTCGACGGTGCGCTTCTTCGCCCAGAAGCACGGCGCCCTGCAGAACGAACCCGCGCTCCTGAACCAGCTGGAGGCCGTCCTCACCGCCCGCGACCCCCGCCGCTTCCTCGACGGCGCACGGGAGTTGTCCGTGGACGTCCCGGAGATCGCCGACGGCCGCAGCTGCCCCGTCGAGGCCACCGCCGACGACGACCGTCTGACCCTGACCGCCGTCGCCGAGGACGCGGAGACCGGTACGAGGACCCCGCCGCGCCCGCTGCGCAACCGGGGCGACGGCCGCTACGGCACCGAGCTGACCCTGCCCGGCCCCGGCGCCTGGCGGGTGACGGTGGGCGACCGGGTCAACCGGGGGCGGGTGCACGAGGTCAGCAGCGTGGTGCTGGCCGGCCCGGACGACTGACGCCGGCGACGGCCGCCGGCCACGCCTCGCGGGCCCCGGCCCCGGCCCCGGCCCCGGCCCCGGCCCCGGCCAGGAGGCCACCCGGCTGGTGGGCCGGCCTCCAGGGCCGGGGCCGCGCGTCTCACTTCGCCCGTACGACGGCCCGTGCCCCGCCGAAGTCCAGCTCCAGGCCCGAGCGCAGGGGCACGGTCTGGCCCGGCGCGATCTCCTGCGTGGTGCCGTCCGCCCTGGTGCCCGTCCACGAGCTTCCGGACCGGTTGGCCAGCCCGAACTTCCCCGGCCGCTGCGGATGCTCGGTCAGCTGCGCCACCAGCGTGGCGTCCCCGTAGTCGTGCCGGGCCGGCTCCGGAGCCAGGTGGTGCGCCTGCACCCGGGAGGTGCGGTGCAGCAGGATGTGGTGCTCGGTGCGCGGCGGGGGAGTGGTCAGCACCAGCCGGGGCGGCAGCACCAGTGCGGCGTTGCAGGCCCAGCAGTTGCCCGGGACAGCGGACAGCGGCTCGGTCATGTTCTGCTTGCCGCAGTGGGCGCAGTCCACCACCGCGTCGAGCACCGCCCGCAGGGTGTCCCGCCACTGAGATTCGCGCACCCGGGCCGCCGGATCGCGCAGTCCCGTCGTGAAGTTCTTGACGAACAGGTCGCGCAGGGAGGGCGGCGCCACCGCCCACGTGGCCAGGACCGTCGCGTGCTCCACGGGGTCCGGCGCGTTCGAGCGGTCCACCGGATCGAAGACGAACAGCGGCTGCTTCCCGTACAGCTTGCGCTCGGCGGCCTCGTCCAGGCAGCGGATCGCCAGCTCCAGCCGGCCCTTGAGCGGGTGATGGTTCATCAGGAGCATGAACAGCAGCACCGACAGGGAGTGCAGGTCGCTCTGGGTGCCGGGGGAGACCCCCGGGTCCCCGCGCACCAGCTCGGGTGCCATGAACTCCATCGTCCCCGAGATTCCGGTGCTGTCGCCCTCCACCACCGCGTTGTCGTTGTCGCAGACCAGCACCTCACCGCTGGCCGGGTCGAAGAAGATGTTGCCCCAGGAGATGTCCCGGTAGGCGATCCCCCGCGAGTGCAGCGCCTGGTACGCCTCGACGGTGTAGAGGCAGGCGGTCAGCAGCGCCCGGATGGACGTCTTCAACTGGCGCCGGAACAGGGCCGGGAGGCCCTTGAACCGGTCCGGCCGGATGTCCATCAGGTACCCGAGGCCGCCGCGCCCGTCGGACACGAAGTCCCGCGGCCACAGGAAGCGGTCGTCGTCGAAGTCCCGGTCCACCAGCTGGCGCACGATGTCCTCCTGCGCCGGGGTCGCGCACGTCGGGTAGTACCACTTCAGCGCCCGCTCCCCGGCGGGGGTCCGGACCCGGTACACCTCCCCCTGCCCGCCCGCGCCGAGCAGGTCGGCTACCTCCACACTCGTACCGCTGTCGGCCGTCAGCCGGGTGCCGCTGTCGAGCATGCCGCTCATTCATCGCTCCTGTACGGGTCTCGCAGGTCTTCCATGTCTACGGGGCTCACGGGCTCCGCGCCGCTCACCGCGTCCGCCCCCGGCGCCGGCTCGTCCCCCGCGTGCCAGGCCGCCACCAGCGTGGTGTCGTCCCCCGAGTGCTGCGACGCCTTGGCCAGCCACTCCGGCAGCACGGCCCGGACGGACTCACCGCCCTCCGCCGACAGCCGCTCGTCCAGCCCGGCCATGAACTGCCGGAACCCCTTGTCGGAGGCGAAGCTCTTGGACAGCCCGTCCGTGGACAGCGCGACCAGCCGGGGCGCCCGCGAGGGCGCCGTCACCGGCGCCCAGTGCGTCCGCACCCGCAGCCACGCCTCCGGGGTGCACAGCGATTCCGTCTCGTCGCCCAGATCGGCCTCCTTCGGCGCGAGCGGCACGCTCACCCGCCCGCCCTCGCCGACCAGCGTCAGCTCGCCGTCGCCGAGCTGCCAGGCCGCGAAGACCCGGGGCGTCAGCACGGCGCCGATCAACGTGCTCCCGTACAGCAGCAGCTTCTCCTCGTCGGGCACCGGCGGCTCCCCGGGCGCCCTGCTGCGCTCCCAGTTCCCCAGCACCTTCTCCCGCCAGGCGCTGACCAGCTGGCGCGGGAAGGCGTACTCGGCGTACCGCATCAGCCAGGCCAGGCTCGGCGGCCGCACCTCGCCCCGGGGCTGGGCGAGCGAGGCGAACAGCCGCGCCTCCTGGACGAAGAGGTCCACGGCGAACCGGGACCCCAGATGGCTGCGCGCGTGCACCGCCGAGCCGTGGCCGTCGGCCACCGCCATGATCAGCGGAGCTCCGGCCGTGCCCAGGCCCTCCACCTCGTAGCGGTCCTGGTTGCGCGTCTTGTTCACGCCCTGGACGCTGCCGTACAGCGATTCCCACAGCGGCGTCACGGATCCGTCGGTCGGCAAGGGCCCGCTCACCACACGTCGTCATCGTCGTCGGCGAGCGCGGGCGGAGCGTACGGCGGCTGCTTCACGATCGTGTCCGCGGTGCCCGCCATCGGCTGGGAAGCCGCCTTCACCGCCGCCGTCGAGGCCCAGCGGATCGCCGCCGCCAGTTGCTTGGGGCTGTTCGCGTCCAGCGGCTGGAGCTCGGGATTGCCCAGGAACTCCTGGAGCACCGTACGGTCCGCGTCCGCGCCGATCGCGATGGCCACCCGCACCGCCTTGCGGCCCCACGGGGTCGCGTCCACCGCCCGCAGCCCGGCCTTCCAGTCGTCCGTCGGCACCCCGTCGGAGACCAGCGCCAGCACCGGCTTCAGCGCCCGCTGCGGCATCGGCGGCGTGTCCAGCTCGCGCGAGACGAGGTGGAGCGCGTCACCCAGATTGGTCATGCCGTCCACCTGCACGTCCTGCCAGGTGAACTGCTCCACCGGCACCGGGTCCTGGTGGTGCCAGCGCGCCGTCGTGGAGAACGTCATCGTGCGCAGCAGCAGTTGGGCCGCCGGATTGTCCTGCGCGACCGACCGCATGGCCGGAACGGCCTCTCTGATCGCGTAGTTGAGCTGACCGATCTTCTCGCCCTGCATCGAGTACGAGCAGTCGAGCAGCCAGATGAAGTGGACGGGCCTGTTCGCCATCGGCCCGCCGGGGATGTCACTCACCGCATGTCTCCTTCAACTCCCGGTCCATTGCGGCACGAACCGCACCAGCGCGGCCACCGCGGCGGCGGCCGTCACCACGAACGCCACCACGAACAGGGCCAGCATCAGCCACCGGCCCCGCGCGATCTGCGGTGTGATCATGGAGTCTTGCTCCCTTCCGACGCGGTCCGGTCCGCCGCCGGCGGCGGGGCGCCGGGCAGCCCGCCCGCCGTCAGCCCCCCGACGCGCAGCCCGCTGCGGGACAGCAGCCACAGCACCGGCTCCGCCGCCCGCAGCCGCTCGGAGTCCAGCGCTCCCGCCCCCGTCGCCGCGCGGGCGCTCACCGCCCAGTAGCGGGCCGCCGCGAAATCGTGGCGGAAGCTGCGCACCAGGTCGTCGAGGCCGATGCCGTCCAGCCAGGCGTCGACGGGTTCCGCGGGCCGCGGCAGGGAGGTCAGCCGGTCCAGGGTGTCCCGCTTGGTCACCACCGCCGCCACCGCGAGGCGCCCCCGGCGCCCGCTGAGCCCCTGCAGCTCCCCGGCCAGCACCGCGTACGTGTCCACGGGCCCGAGGGCGGCCGGCCGGGCGGCCGCCGCCAGCCCGGGGTCGCCCGCGCGCAGCGTGCGGCGTACGGCGGGCGAGGCGAGCACGTCGGCGACGAACAGGATCCCGTCGGCGTGCGCGAGGTAGCCCTGGAGACGGGTGTCGCCCGCGTCGTGCAAGGACTCGCCCATGGGGTCGTACAGGTAGAGCAGCCTGCGCCGCAGGCCGCGACCCACCAGCAGCATCAGGGCGCGCGGCTGGCCGCCCTGGGTCTTCAGTGTCCACCCCGAGTCCCTCAGCTGCCTGCCCAGCGCGTTGGCCTCGCGCAGGTCGTCCGGGGAGGCGAACTCCACCTTCAGCGAGGACTGGTGCGACCAGGACCGCAGGCCCTCCAGGACCGCCGCCATCAGCATGGTCTTCCCGGCGGAGGTGCCGCCGACCAGCGGCAGGTGCACCACCCGGGTGGTGCCGACGGCCGGGGGCAGCGGCCGGTCGCAGTGCGGACAGTGCGCGGTGAGCCCCCGCCGCCCGGTCAGCGCGGTGGTCGGCAGTGCCCGGCCGCAGCGGCACACGTGCCGCCAGGCGCCGAAGCCGCCGGGCCGCAGCTCGCGGTGGGCCGCCCCGCAGCCCGGGCACAGGTGCACGGCCAGCGCGAACGGCCGGTAGCAGCGCGGGTAGGGGCACTTCATGCGTACGCCCCGGACCAGCTTCCACAGCCGCTCCGCACCCCGCCCGGCGGCGACGGCGGCGAGGGCCGCGACCGCGACCAGGGCGAGCTGGGCGGCGAAGACCAGCGCCGTGCAGAGCAGCAGCGCCGAGGCGAGCACCGCGGACAGCACGGCGGCCAGCGCCGTACCGGGGGCGAGCAGGCGGTGCAGCAGCCGGCCCAGGCCGTTGTCGGGCCGCTCGCCGGTCCGGCCGCTGCGGCCCTGGAGCATCCGGTCCCGCACCACCCTGCCGAGCCAGTGCCGGGTCAGCAGGTAGCGGACGGTGCGCGAGGCGAACAGCGCGGCGTACCCCGAGTCCTGCCACATCTGGGAGGCCCAGTACGCGCGCCGGGCCGGCTCGCCGCCGGGGTACGGGACGACCCGCTGATCGGCGTCCCCGGGCGTCCGCGGCCCGAAGGCCCGCCAGGCCGCCACCAGGGCCAGCCCGAGGAACCGCCACAGGCCGTACCCGAGGCACAGCCCGGCGGCGACGGCCCCGGTCCCGTAGAGGAGTACCCGCAGGACGAGCCCGACGGTGGGCGCGTCGGTGTTCACCCCGCGCCCCCCCGGTCTCCGGAGCCGCCCGGACCGCGGCCGTGGCCGCCCGCAGCACCCGGGCCCGCGTGCCCGCCGGGGGCGCCGGCGGCCTCGGCGCCGGTTCCCTCCCGGCCGGAGCCGCCCGGAGCGACCGTGCCTCCCGTACGGGAGGTTCCGCCCGCCCCCGGCCGGGAGGCGGCGGACCGGCGTCTGAAGCGGTCGCGCAGGCGGCCCATCGCCGTCGGGCGCTGCCAGGTGCGGAACTCGTCCGCCCAGCGGCCGCCCAGCCGGGCCAGGGCGTCCTCCACCGACGAGAGCTCCGAAGCAGCCATCTCCCGTACGACCGGCCGCAGCACCCCTTCGAGCAGGTCCGTGCGCGCCTCCTGCCAGACCGGGCCCGCCTGCGGCTGCGAGGACCACACCGTGAAGCAGTCCGCGGCGAACGCGGGCACCAGCCGCAGCCGGGCGGTGACCTCCGCCTCCCGCGCGGCCAGCCGGTACGCGGCCAGCAGTTCCGCGTCGTCGCTCTCGATCAGGGCCCGCAGCTCGTGCTCCGGCCGGTCCTCGGCCAGCAGCAGCCGCGCGGACAGCGCCGCGTACGCCTGCGCCCGCGCCCCCGGCTCCGGGCCGGTCGACCCCAGGTCCAGGACCTGGCGCACCCAGCCCGGGCCCGCCGTGCCCGCCCGCAGGTTCCGCGCCAGCTCCAGGATCAGCAGCGAGGGCCGCAGCGGGGCGGGGAGTTCCTCCTGGAAGCGGTTCAGGAGCTCCGGCGCCAGCTCGGCCGCCGCCGGGTCCCCGGCCGGGGACCCGGCGGCCGCCCGCGCCAGCAGCTCCCAGGTCCCGGCCTCCCGGTGCACCTTCGCCCCCGTCTCCCCGAGCACCGTCGCGGCCTCGCCCGCGCCCGGCGGCTCCCCCTCCCACACCAGCCGCATCGCGGTCCGCAGCACCAGAGGCTCCGCGTACAGCGAGACCCCGGACTCCGCGAGCAGCGCGTGCAGCGCCGCGACCCGGTCCGGGGCGGCCGCGACCACCCCCGCCGCCGAGGCGCACATCCGCAGGTGCGGGCGCGCGTCGGCGGCCGTCAGCCGCAGCCCGGTACGGGCGAACAGCGTTTGCCCCGCGGCGGGATCGCCCGCCGCGAGGGAGTCCAGCCGGTCGAGTACGAGGGCCCGCAGCGCCGGCAGCTCGGCGAGCGCGGCCCGCACCCCCTCGCCGTACACCCGCTCCGGATCGGCGAGCAGCGCCAGCGCCAGCTGCCGGGCCGCCCCGGGCAGCAGGTCGGCCGTGTCCGCGCCCAGCACCGAGGCGATCCGCAACAGCCCGGCCCGGTCGGCCGGCGGGGTCTGCGCGGCCGCGAGCGCGGCCCGCAGCTCCCGCTCCAGCGCGGCGGCGAGCCGGGCCCGCGCGGGCCCGCCCAGTGCCGCGGCCGAGGGCAGGGCCGCGGGCACGGTCCGGCCGCGCACCGCCTCGGCGAGGGCCCGCTCCGCCAGAGGCTCGCACACGGCGGCCGGGGCCCAGCCGTCCAGGGCCGCCAGCAGCCGCCCGCACGCGGAGGCCTCGGCCGCGTCCCGCTCCCCGCCCGGGGAGACGGCCCCCGCACCCAGCGCCAGGGTCAGCGCGTGCAGCCGGGCCCGGTCCAGGCCGTCCCGGTGAGCGGCGGCCCAGTCCGCGGCGGCGGCCCGGCCCGGGGAGGGCAGCGGGATGTCCGCGGCGAGGGCGAGCGCGGCCAGCGGGCCCGCGTCGTACGGGTCGGAGCCGAGCCGGCGGACCTCCGCGAACAGCTCCTGGCGCCGCGCCTGCCAGATCCGGGCGGCGGTGTCCGCCCACGCGTCGGCGGCCCCGGTGGCGGGCGCCGACTCGCGCGGGACGTCGTACACCCGGTAGCGGTGCTCCTGCCCGGCGAGGCCGGGGCCGTCCTCGGGGACCACGCCGATGATCTGCTGCCGGGCCAGCTGGGGGCGCCGGGTGTAGGTGGTGAAGGTGAGCCACTGGCCGCGCTGGTGGGGCAGCACGCTGCACGCGAGCATGATCCAGCGGGACACCGCCTCGCTGTCCGCCTCCACGAGCACGATCTGCGGGGCGTTCGGGTCCTCGCCGAGCCTGCGCACATCGGCGAAGAACCCCGCGAGCCACGGTCCCCGGCCCTCGACGAACCCGGCCAGCCCCGCCGGGTCGTGCGGTCCCGGAACGGGCACGGCCGCCAGCGCGGGCGCTCCGCCCGCCGGGGTCTCCACGGCCCACTGCGGTGACCCCCAGGAGGTGATCGGCAGCGCGCCGACGGCCGGACCGGAGCCCTCCTGTTGCGGCAGGTGCACCGCGTGCGCGTGGAAGTTGCCCCAGCGGCCGCTGTAGTCGGCGCCCGTGTACACCGAGCGGGCCAGCAGCCGGCTCCCGTCGGCGAGCACGCTCAGGCTCAACGCCTGAGGAAAGGAGGCCAGTTCCTCCGGAGTCGGCCGGGGCGGCGCCTCCCGGGGCGGCTCGTAGCCGATCAGCTGCTCCGCCTCGCGCAGCAGCGCGGCCGGCACCCCGGGGGTGACGGCGGTGAACCGGAAGCCCGAGCCGTCGGGTCCGGGCGGCGCCGAGGTGTAGTGCAGTTGCGCGAGGTTCACGCCTCTCCCTCCACCCGGCCGCGGCCGCCCGTGCGCGCGGCGCCGGAGGCCTGCGGCAGCAGACCGCCGAGCCCCAGCAGCCACAGCAGCGGATCCTCCACGCGCAGCGGCTGCGGACCCGACTTCGGGGCGTCGGCCGGCGCGTGCGCGGGCGGCGGCGAGCCGAGCGCCGACAGCCCGAACAGCGACAGCTGCGCGAAGTCCCGCTCCAGCTGCCGCAGCAGCGCACCCGAGTCCCAGCCGTCCAGCAGCGAGCGCATCTCCTCGTGCACCGCGAGCCGGTCGTCCTCGTCCACCGCGCCGGACCGGTGTCCGGCGTTGCGCAGCAGCGGGGAATGCGGGTCCAGCAGCGGGGCGAGGGAGTCCGTCTTGGTCACGGCCACCGCCACCGGGGTGGTGACCCGGCCCCGGGAGGAGCCCCGGCCGCGGGCCCGCAGCTGCGCCGCGAGGTCACCGGCGATCTGCTGCGGCGGGGTCTCCACGACGGGCAGCGACAGCTCGGCGTCGGCCGGCAGCCGGTCGCGCACCGCGCGCATCTGCAGGGGATCCACCAGCACGATGATCCCGTCGGCGGCGGCCAGGTAGGTCGTGTACCGGTCCATGGCCTCGGCGCTTCCCAGGTCCTCGCCCGCCGCGTCGAAGAACACCAGCGCGATGTGCCGGCTGCCGTCCCCGAGCAGCCGGCGGCGCAGCGGCAGGCTCAGCCGGTACAGCAGCGGGTCGTTGAAGCCGAGCGCGGCCGGCCGGGTGGCGCCGGGCAGCCGCAGCCGGTCGTAGAGGTCCTCGGCCATCTCCCGGTCCCGGCGCTGGGTCTCGCCGCCCATCGGGGTGAGGGAGGCCCCGTAGGCCCGGCCCACCCTGCCGCGCAGCTCGTTGACCAGTACGGAGACGTACGTGCTCTTGCCCGAGCCCTTGGGACCGAGCAGGGCGATGATCCGGGTGTCCTGGTCACAGTAGTCGCTCGGGAAGTCGCTGTGGCACCGCCGGCACACCCGCACCGGCGTGGACACCCCGCACGCGGGGCAGTCCGCACGGGACCCCCCGCCGCCGAGCGGCAGCTGCCGCGGGATCCGCCCGCCGAGCCCGCGCGGCGCGGCGAACACGGGCCCGCGCATCCGCAGCGCGGGCGGCACGGCCGGCCCGATGAACTCGGCCCACACCGTGTCGAGTTCGGCGGTGCAGGGCTTCCCGCCGCGCACCCCGGTGGGGGACATCTGGCAGCGGTAGGGGAGCTTGGCGGCCGGTGACCGGTCGAAGCAGTAGGGGCAGACGACGGAGGTCACGTCAGCGCACCACCAGGGAGTGGATCGGGGGCTCTTCGAGCCGGACGGAGGCGGCACGGCCGCCGAGGAGGAAACCGCGGACGGCGTACGGACGTCCGGGCGCGGTGGCGGGGTCGATCTCGCGCTCCAGCGTTCCGGCGGCGGCGAGTTCGTCGCCGGTCAGGCGGCACAGGGCGGTGCCGGCGGTGGGGCCGGGCGGGCGCTGCGGGTTGCGGCCCCCGTCGCCGCGGGCCACCAGCACGAAGCCGGGGAGCTCCGCGGCGCCGCCGGGGGCCCGTACGGTGACCCGCAGGACGGCGGGTCCGCGGCGCAGGCCGCGCCGTGCCCCCGGCAGGAGTTCGTAGGCGATGGCGACGTCGGCGGGCAGCCAGGCCCGCGCGTCGCCGGAGCCGGCGGCGAGCACGGACCGGGTGCCGCGGGGCGCCGCGTAGGCGTCGACCCGCAGGGCGGAGGGCGCGACCGGCAGCCGGAGTCCCTCGCGCAGGAACACGCTGCGGGCCACGGTGTGCTCGGTGACGCGGCCGTCCTGGGTGACGGCGGCGGTGACGGCGCCGGTTCCGCCGGGCCAGTCGAAGGTGAGCCGCACCTCCCCGGGCGAGGTCCGCCGCACCGCGAGCCCGGTCACCGGCAGCGGCGCCTCGACCAGCACCCCGGGCCCGGCCACGGCCCGCTCCCCGAGCACGGCCACGGCCGTCACGGTCAGCAGTGCCCCGGCGGGCGGCCGCCCGGCCAGGCGGTGCCCGGCCGACTCCGAGCCCTGCCCGACCGGTCCGCTCCGCTCGCCGCGGCCGGGCCCGGCCGGGCCGGTCGCGCCGCGCGAGCCCGGCGAGCCGTCCTGGCGGGCCGATGCACCGGCACCGGCCGGTCCGGTCCGGCCGCCGTGGACCGGCCCGGCCGGGCCGGGAGTGCCGTACGGCCCCGGCGGGCCGTCGGCGTCGTCCGGCGCGGGCGCGTCGGCCGGGGTGATCCAGTCCGGTGCGGGCGGCAGGTCCGCCGTCCTCAGTTCCGTGCCCGGCGCGGGCGGGGCCGTCGCCCACTCCAGCAGGCGCACCTCGCAGCCCGCCGCCCCCGTCGCGCGGAACAGCACACCGTGCGCCTCGTCGGGGGCCGCCGTCACGGTGCGCACGGGGGCCGGCCAGGGGTGGACGGTCGCCGGGGCCGATACCGGCGCCGACACAACGGCGTGGTCGGGGCGGCCGGCCGGCGCCGTGTACCGGGCCCGGACCGTCAGTTCGTAGGCGCCCGGCTCCAGGCCGTCCAAGCGCAGGCTCGGCCCGGTCGCGTCCGTCACGCGGCGGCCCGCGGGCCCGGTGAGGGTGACCTCGGTCGCGGCCGTGCCCGCCGGGGCGGTCCAGGAGGCCTCGATCCACCCGTTGCCGTCGGCGACGCGCACCCCCGTCACCCCCGGGGCGACGGCCACCGGGGCCCCGATCAGCGGCGGCCCGTCCACCGCGCCGTCGGCCCCGAGCGGCAGGGCCACATGACGTACGAGCACCCCGGTCCCGGTGTCCCGGTCCAGCAGGACGCCGTCGTGCGGCTGCCCCGGCAGCTCGGCGAGGGGCGCGCCCGCCGGCTCGCCCCGGGTGAGCCGTACGACCCGCCAGGCCCGGCCGGTGAACGCCCGCCGGGGCCAACGCACTTCGACGCCGCCGGGGACGAGGACGGATTCCAGCGGCCCCGGATCGCCCGGCTCCGCCCGGTAGGTGCGCACCAGCCCGCGCACCGCGCGCGGGCAGTCCCCCGCGAGCCGGACCGCCTCCTCGTAGCGGACGCACGCCCCCTCCGGATCGCCCAGCTCCTCGTGGCGCCGCGCCGCGGCGAGCGCGGTGTCGGCGGCCCCGGCCCGGTCGGCCAGCTCGGCCAGCCGGGCCTCCAGGGTGCCGTCCCCGCCGCCCGCGGGAAGTAAGGCCGCCTTCCGCAGGGCCGCGCGCACCCGCCGGCTCAGCCGGTCGTCCTCCAGGCCCTCGGCGGCGGCCCGCTGCCCCGCGTCCAGCCGGGGCCGCACGGCGGCGGCGTGGACCAGCGCGGAGGTCTCCGCCGGGTCGACGCCCAGGCCGGCCGCGGTGGCGGGCAGGTGTCCGGCCGGGTGGTCGTGGAGCAGCTGGGCGAACTGGTACAGCAGGATCCGCCGCAGCGCCGCCGGGTCCTCGTCCTGGATCCCCGCCAGCCGGTCCAGCAGCCACGCCGCCTCGGGCCGGTCCACGCGCATCCCGCGCAGCACGCGGGCGTTCACGTGCGCGCGCCGGCCGGGCCGCTCGACCCGGAAGACCCCGTCGAGGACGCGTAACCGGCCACCCCCGGGAGTCAGGAGTTCGCCCAAGTGGCTCAAGCCGAGGGTCTGTTGCGCGGAGACGAGTTCCCCGTACCCTCCCACGAGCGGCGAGAGCGGCAGACCGGAGAGCGCGCGGGACAGCCCGAGGGCATGCCCGAAGTCGTTCCCCGCCATCCGTTCCTGCGCCCCCCGTGCACGTGTGTGGGAGGTCATTCCAGCAGATACGAGGGCCGTCCGGGAGAGCTTTCGTTCTCCAGGTGTACGGCGCACCGTCACGAAGTGATCTCCGTCCGGTACCCCGGGGGCGCTGTCCTTGGGGCGCCCCCCGACACCCCCCTCACCCGCAGAGGACGTCACTCCATGACCGAAATCAATCGGCGCAGGTTCCTGCAGATAGCCGGTGGAACCGCCGCCGTCGCGATGCTCAACGACAGCATCGCCCGCGCGGCCGCCATCTCGGCGCAGGGCACCACGGGCACGATCCAGGACATCGAGCACATCGTCGTCCTCATGCAGGAGAACCGGTCCTTCGACCAGTACTTCGGGACCATGAAGGGTGTCCGCGGCTTCGGCGACCCCCGTCCGGTCCTCCAGGACAACGGCAAGTCCGTCTTCTACCAGTCCAACGGGACGAAGGACATCCTCCCCTTCAACCCGCAGGTCGACGACCTCGGCATGCAGTTCGTCGAGGGCCTCAACCACGACTGGGCCGGCGGCCACGCCGCCTACAACAACGGCAAGTACGACAAGTGGGTCCCGGCCAAGACGGCCACGACGATGTCGTACATGACCAGGGGCAACATCCCCTTCCACTACGCGCTCGCCGACGCCTTCACGGTGTGCGACGCCTACCACTGCTCCTTCATCGGCGCCACGGACCCCAACCGCTACTACATGTGGTCGGGTTACACGGGCAACGACGGCGTGGGCGGCGGCCCGGTCCTCGGCAACCAGGAGGCCGGCTACGGCTGGAAGACCTACCCGGAGCGCCTGGAGGCGGCCGGGGTGTCCTGGAAGGTCTACCAGGACATCGGCGACGGGCTGAACGCGGCCGGTTCCTGGGGCTGGATCAGCGACGCCTTCCGCGGCAACTACGGCGACAACTCGCTGCTGTACTTCAACAACTACCGCAACGCCCAGCCGGGCAGCGCCCTGTACGAGAAGGCCCGTACGGGCACCAACGTCAAGGCGGGCGACGGCTACTTCGACCGCCTGCGCGCGGACGTCGCGGCCGGAACCCTCCCGCAGGTCTCCTGGATCGCCGCCCCGGAGGCCTTCAGCGAGCACCCGAACTGGCCCGTGAACTTCGGCGCCTGGTACATCTCGCAGGTCCTCGACGCGCTCACCTCGAACCCGGCGGTCTGGGCGAAGACGGCGCTGTTCATCACCTACGACGAGAACGACGGCTTCTTCGACCACGTCGTCCCGCCGTACCCGCCGGCCTCCTCGGCGTGGGGCCTGTCCACGGCGAGCGTCACCGGCGACCTCTACAACGGGGGCGGCGGCTACGCGGCCGGCCCGTACGGTCTCGGCCCGCGCGTCCCCATGATCGTGGTCTCCCCGTGGAGCAAGGGCGGTTACGTCTGCTCCGAGACCTTCGACCACACCTCGGTGATCCGCTTCATGGAGAAGCGCTTCGGCGTGCAGGAGCCCAACATCTCGCCGTGGCGCCGCGCCGTCTGCGGTGACCTGACCTCGGCCTTCGACTTCACGCGGGCGGACGCGACCCCCGCGTCGCTCCCGTCGACGGACGCCTACCTCCCGCCGGACCACAACGCGCACCCGTCCTACCACCCGGTCCCGCCGGCCACCGGCACGCTGCCGAAGCAGGAGGCCGGGTCCAAGCCGACCCGCGCGCTGGGCTACAGCCCGTACGTGGACGGCCGGGCCACCACCTCCACCGGCAAGTTCACCCTGACCTTCTCCTCCGGCCCGGCCCTCGGCGCCCACTTCCACAGCACCTCGGGCAACCGTACGGACGGCCCCTGGCCCTACACGGTCGAGGCGGGCAAGACCCTCTCCGACACCTGGTCCACGAGCAGCTCGACCGGCAACCAGATCAACCTCACGGTCTGGGGCCCCAACGGCTTCCTGCGCACCTGGAAGGGCCCGGCGAAGAAGGCCGGCCCCGAGGTCACGGCCCGCCACGACGGGGCCACCGGGAACCTGAAGCTGACCCTGACCAACTCCGGTTCGGCGGCGGTCAACCTGACGGTGACCAACTCCTACAACGGCGCGGCCCAGACCCTGCGGGTCGCGGCGGGCGGCACCGCCGCGTACACGGCGGACCTGGGCGCGACGGGCCGCTGGTACGACGTCACGGTCGTCTCGGACGCGGACGCCACGTTCCTGCGCCGCTTCGCGGGCCATGTGGAGACGGGCGCCCCGGGCGTCTCCGACCCGGCGATCAAGACCGTCTGACCCGGTCCTCCGCCGCACGCAGCAGCCGCCGCTCCAGGACCGGGAGGTCCCCGGGGCGGTGGCCGCGCGCGTGCCGGAGCAGCAGGTCACGGGCCGTGTCGGGGACCCGGCGGCGCTTGGGGTGGCGGGTGGTGAACTCCTCACTCGCGAAGAACCGCACCGCGCCCTCCAGGCCCGCCCGGTCCGTCTCCCGCACGGCCCAGGCCAGTTCCTCGGTCGGCCTTCCGGCCAGCAGTCGCGCGGGTGCCCGCTCGGCGAGCAGCCACGCGGCGTCGCGGGGCTCCTCCCGTACGGCGCCCAGCCAGCTGAACGCGACCCCCAGCGGCACCCCGCGCGGCAGCTGAGGCTCCTCCGCGCCCCCGGCCAGGGCTTCGGCGTACTCCCGCAGCCCGTCGGGCGCGGCCGCCGCCCACCGGGCGCGGTGCCGGGCGGGGATGCCCTCGGGGGAGAGCGGGTCGAGCAGGAGATCCGACTCGGGGGTGGGGTGCAGGTTCCCGTCGTCCCCGCAGGAACAGGTGAAGGTCGCCAGTGCGGCCGGGTCGGCGCGTTCCAGGCCGAGCCTCCGCACGGCCAGCACCTCGGCGATCTCGGCGGGGTCGCTGACCGTGTAGCTCCGCGGATGGTGCGGGTGGCGCGCCCCGTCGTCCCGCGAGTAGTCCCCCATGACCAGCGGCTCGGCGCCCGATGTCGGATTCACGGTGTGATGGTAGGCGCGCGGGGCAGAACGTACGGCGGTAACAGTCCCCGCCTCCGTCACCGAGGGAGAACGCATGGCCATCGCCCACCGCAGGATCGGTACCGGACCCGTACGTGTCATCGTGCTGCACGACTGGTTCGGGACGTCCGCGAACTGGGGCTCCGTACTGGACTACCTCGACCCGGAGGAGTTCTCGTACGCCTTCCTCGACTACCGGGGCTACGGCGAGCGCCGGGACGTGTCCGGCCGTCACACCCTCGCCGAGATCGCCGACGACGTCCTGGAACTGGCCGACCAGCTCGGCTGGGACACCTTCTCCCTCCTCGGCCACTCCATGGGCGGCAAGGCGATCCAGCAGGTCCTCGTCCGCGCCCCCCAGCGGGTGGAGAAGCTGATCGGGCTCACGCCCGTGCCGGCCGCCCCGTACGAGATGGACGACACGACCCACGCCCTCTTCTACGGCGCCGCCGAGGACCCGGCCAAGCGCCGGACCATCCTCGACCTGGTCACCGGCAACCGCGCGAGCCGCCACTGGCTCGACGGCATGGTCGAGCACTCCCTCAGCGTCTCCCGCCCCGAGGCCTTCGCCGGGTACCTCGCGAGCTGGCAGCCGCTCGACCTGTCCTCCGCGGTGAAGGGCAACACCGTCCCGGTGCTGGTCCTGGTCGGGCAGTACGACCTCGCGCTCACCGCCGACGTGATGCGCGCCACATGGCAGGCCTGGTACCCGAACTGCCGGATCGTCACGATTCCGGGCGCCGGACACTATCCGCCGCACGAGACGCCGGTGGCCTTCGCCACGGAGGTCGAGGCCTTCCTGAGGGCGTGATGCCGGCGGGTTGTGGGCGGCGTGTGGGCGATCTGTCGGTGACCGCCGCGAGGGTGGTGCCACGAGCCCGTCCGGGCCCCGCGGCCCCCAGTTCATGTCCCGCTTCCGGGCCCTGCGCGAGCACGGGCAGCGGCTGGAGGACGGACGACCCTCGACGCTGGTGCGCGAGTTCTCCTTGGAGCTCGCCGCTGCTGAGCCTGATTCAGACGCAGGCGCAGAAAAGCCCGTGAGGGGTACGAGGAAGACCTCGTACCCCTCACGGGACTGCAGGGTGAGTGACGGGACTCGAACCCGCGGCCACCTGGACCACAACCAGGTGCTCTACCAACTGAGCTACACCCACCACGAAGGGCGGCGGACCACCCCTTCGACGTGCACGCACAGCATAGCCGATCGGCGGGGTGGCCCTGCGACCCGTTATTCCGCCGGGGCGGCGGCCGGGCGGGCGGTGGTGGCGTGGGTCACAGCGGCCACCGCGAGGGCCCGGACGATCGGGTGCGGCACCGTCCCGTCGCCGTGCAGCTCCGGCTGGAACAGGGTCGCCAGGAAGAAGGGGTGGCCGGGCAGCTCCGCGATGCGCACCTGCCCGTCCTCGTCGTGCCCCGACAGGCGCAGCCCGTGGGCGGCCAGGGTGGGCAGGTGGCGGGGCTCGGGGCCGTAGTTGCAGTGGTAGCGCTCCATGGACCGCTCCGCGCCCAGCGCGGACTCGGCGAGCGAGCCGGGCTCGGCGCGGACGAGGCCCTGGTGGCCGACGAGCGAGCAGGCGAGCGGCGTGATCAGCGGGTCCGCCGCCCCTGGGTCGTTCTCGGCGTGCGCGGCGTCGGCCAGGCCGCACACCGAGCGGGCGTACTCCAGCAGGGTGTGCTGGAAGCCGCCGCAGGTCCCGAGGAAGGGGATGCCCTCCTCCCGGGCCACCCGGATCGCGGCCAGCACCCCGGACTCGCTGGCGTACGGACTGCCGGGCAGCACCCACACCGCGTCGAACCGGGCCAGCGCCCCGGAGGCGGCCTCGGCCGCCGCGTCGCCGGTGGGGATCCAGTAGGCGTCGAGCACGAGTCCTTCGCGCGCGGCGAGGGCGTCGAGGAGGAGGGGGATGCGGACGTGTGACTTCACGTGCGGAGAGCGGTCGCCGACGAGGGCGATCCGCGCGGTCTGTGCGGTGGTCATGCGGATCATCCTCCGCCGACACCCCACTTCACCGCCAACGATGGTTCCTGCACGCTCGATAAGCCCCACTGATGAGCGGGCCGTTCGGCCTGTCCGGGCGGAGCCCCGAGTCTTCCAGCCCCCGCCGGCGCCTGAGGCGCGGGGCCTTGGGCGGAGCCGCGGCCCTCGCAGCCCGTCCGGCGTTTGAGGCGCGGGTCCGGGCGGAGTGTCGGCCTCCCAGCCCGTCCGGCGTTTGAGGACCGGGTCCGGGCGGAGCCCGGTTTCGGGAAGGGGCGGGGTGGGGGACGGCTCCGCGCAGCGGCCCTCCCGTACGGGCCGGGCCGGGGTGCCGCTGCGCGGGGCTGGTCCCCTACCCGCCCTTCCACCGTTCCCCGGGCTCCGCCCGGACCCGTTCCTGGGGCTCCGCCCCGGACCCCGCGCCTCAAACGCCGGCGAGGCTGGAGCGGACCCCGGGCCTCAGGCGCCGGCGAGGCCGGAGCGCCCGGACCCCGCCTCAGGCGTCGGCGAGGCCGGAGGGGGGCGGGCGCCGTGTACACCGGGGCGGGGGTGTGCAGGGGCGGGGGTGTGCAGGGTGGGCGCCCCGCAGGGGAGGGGCATGCTGGGGCGATGGATCCGCATCTGCTCCGTACCTTCGTCGCCGTCGTCCGGCTGGGCTCCTTCTCCGCCGCCGCCCGGGAACTGGGCTACACCCAGTCCGCCGTCTCCCAGCACATCGCCGGGCTGGAAGCCGACCTGCGGACCGAACTGCTCACCCGCCGGCCCGTCGCGCCGACCCCGGCGGGGACGCGGCTCCTGGAGCACGCCACCCCGCTCCTGCTGCGGCTCGACGCCGCGCGGGCCGACGTGCTGCGGCTGGCCGCCGCCCCGCCCGGCCGGGTCACCCTCGCCGTGTCCCCCCTCGCCGTCGGACCCGCGCTGCTCACGGCGCTGCCCGCCACCGGGGTCACGCTGCGGATCCTGCCCCCGGCCGAGGTGCCCGCCGCCGTCGCCACCGGCGGCTGCGACCTGGGACTCGTCGACGGCCCCGCCGCGCCGAGCGACCCGCTGCGGCTGCCCGACGCGGCCCCGCTCACCGTGACGGGCGTGGGCGAGGAGGAGGTCGCCGTGCTGCTGCCCGCCGGACACCCCCTCGCCGGGCGGGCCGCCCTGCGGCTCGACGACCTCGTCGACGCGCGCTGGCTCGACGCCCCCGGCCTGTGCACCCCGCCGCTCGCCCCCGCCCGCTCGGCCTCCCTGCGCTACGACGGCACCGACCTGCACGGGCTCTGCGCCCTCGCCGCCGCCGGCCACGGCCTCGTGCTGCTGCCCCGCCGCGTCGCCGAGGGCGCCGGTGCGGGGGTCGCCGTACCCCTGTCCGCACCCCGCCTGGTGCACCGTACGGAGCTCCTCTCGCCCGGCAGCCCGACCGGCGCGGCCGCTGCGCTCGCCGCGCGCCTCACGGCAGGATCGCCCGTATGACTCGTGACGCCACATCCCACGACGCGGCACCCTTCACGGCCGAGGACTACGCCGCCCGGATGGCCTCCGCCGCACAGTCCGCCGCCGACGCGGGACTCGCCGGGCTGCTCATCGCCCCCGGGCCCGACCTCGCCCACCTCACCGGATACCGCCCCACCGCCGAGACCGAGCGCCTGACCCTCCTCGTCCTGGCCGCCGGACAGGACCCCGTCCTCGTGGTGCCCGCCCTGGAGGCCCCCGACGCCGCCAAGGCCGCCGGCGCCCCCGCGCTGACCCTGCGGGACTGGGCCGACGGGAAGGACCCGTACGCCGTGACCGCCCCGCTGCTCGACGTCGCCGGCCGCTTCGGCGTCAGCGACAACACCTGGGCCCTGCATCTCCTCGGACTCCAGCGGGAGTTGCCCGCCACCTCCTACGTGCCGCTCACCGACTCCCTGCCGATGCTCCGCGCGGTGAAGGACGAACGGGAACTGGAGTGCCTGGCGGCCGCGGCACGAGCCGCCGACGCCGCCTACGAGCAGATCCTGCACGTCCCCTTCGCGGGCCGCCGCGAGAGCGACCTCGCCGAGGACCTGGCCGCCCTGCTGCGCGCCCACGGGCACTCCCAGGTCGACTTCACCGTCGTCGGGTCGGGGCCCAACGGAGCCGACCCGCACCACGAGGCCGGCGAACGGGTCATCCGGCGGGGGGACATGGTCGTCCTCGACTTCGGCGGCCTGCGCAACGGCTACGGCTCCGACATCTCCCGCACCGTGCACGTGGGCGAGCCGACCCCCGAGGAGCAGCGCGTGCACGACATCGTCCGCGAGGCCCAGCAGGCCGGCTTCGCGGCGGTCCGCCCGGGCGTCTCCTGCCAGGAGGTGGACCGGGCGGCCCGCGCCGTGATCACCGAATTCGGCTACGGGGACCGCTTCATCCACCGCACCGGCCACGGCATCGGCGTCACCACCCACGAGCCCCCGTACATGGTCGAGGGCGAGGAGCAGCCGCTCGTCCCCGGCATGTGCTTCTCCGTGGAGCCGGGCGTCTACCTGCCCGGCCGGTTCGGCGTCCGCATCGAAGACATCGTGACCGTCACCCAGGACGGCGGGCGCCGCCTCAACGACGCCCCGCGCGAGCTCGCGATCGTCGAGTAGCGGTCACGGTCCCAGTACGACGGCCGATTCGCCCGGTACGTGGATCCGCCCGTCCGCACCCGGGTGGTCGACGGGCTCCCAGGCGGCCAGCACCCGGACCCCGTTGCGGCCGAGCGCGATCGTCACCGGCTCCGGGGACAGGTTCACCGTGACCCGGACGTCCCCGCGCCGGAAGGTGAGCCAGCGCCGCTCCTCGTCGTACGCGACCCGGACCGAGGCCAGGTCCGGGTCGCGCAGGTCCGGATGGGTGCGGCGGAGCGCGACGAGGGTGCGGTACCAGGCCAGCAGGCGGGCGTGCGCGGCCCGCCCGGGTTCCGCCCAGTCCAGGCAGGAGCGGTCCCGGGTGGCCGGGTCCTGCGGGTCCGGGATCTGCTCCGCCTTCCAGCCGTGCGCCGCGAACTCCCGGCGGCGGCCCGCCCGCACGGCCTCGGCGAGCTCCGGATCGGGGTGGTCGGTGAAGTACTGCCAGGGCGTCCCGGCCCCCCACTCCTCGCCCATGAACAGCATCGGCACGAACGGCCCGGTCAGGGCCACCGTCGCGGCGCACGCCAGCAGGCCGGGGGAGAGGGAGGCGGAAAGCCGGTCGCCGAGTGCCCGGTTGCCGATCTGGTCGTGGGTCTGGGTGTATCCGAGGAACCGGTGCGCCGGGGTCCGGCGCCGCTCCACCGGGCGCCCGTGGGTGCGGCCCCGGAAGGACGACCAGGTGCCGTCGTGGAAGAAGACCCGGGTCATGGTCTTGGCGAGCGCGGCGAGCGGGGCCCCCGCGAAATCGCCGTAGTAGGCCTGGGACTCACCGGTCAGCGCGCAGTGCAGGGCGTGGTGGAAGTCGTCGTTCCACTGGGCGTGCAGCCCGAGCCCCCCGTCGGCGCGCGGGGTGACCGTACGCGGGTCGCACCGGTCCGACTCGGCGATCAGGAACAGCGGCCGCCCGCTGTCCGCCGCCAACGCGTCGACGGCCGCGCCGAGTTCCTCCAGGAAGGTCAGCGCCCGGTCGTCGGCGAGCGCGTGCACCGCGTCCAGCCGCAGCCCGTCGATCCCGTAGTCCCGCAGCCAGGCCAGCGCACTGCCCAGGAGGTACGCGCGGACCTCGTCCGAACCGGGCGCGTCCAGGTTCACGGCCGCGCCCCAGGGCGTGTGGTGCGTGTCGGTGAAGTACGGGCCGAAGGCGGGGAGATGGTTGCCGGAGGGGCCGAGGTGGTTGTGGACCACGTCCAGCACCACGCCCAGCCCGGCCGCGTGCGCGGCCTCCGTGAACCGGACCAGCCCGGCGGGGCCGCCGTAGGGCTCGTGCACCGACCAGGGCGCGACCCCGTCGTACCCCCAGCCGTGCCGGCCGGGGAAGGAACACACCGGCATCAGCTCCACGTGCGTCACGCCGAGGGCGGTGAGGTGGCCGAGGCGGGCGGCGGCCGCGTCGAAGGTGCCCTCGGGGGTGAACGTGCCTACGTGGAGCTCGTACAGGACGGCGTCCTGGAGCGGGGTGCGGGACGGCGGGGCCGGCGCCGGGGAGGCGAGGGCCGCGAAGTCGACGACGGCCGACAGCCCGTCGGGGCCGTCCGGCAGCCGCCTGCCACGGGGGTCGGGCCGCGGTGCCGGGTCGGCGTCCAGCAGGAACCCGTACCGGCTGCCGTCGCCGGCGGGTGCCTCCACCGCCCACCAGCCGTCACGGTCCGGATCGCGCGTCATGTCGTACGTCGTGTCGTCGAGTCGCAAGGCGACACGACCTGCCAGTGGTGCCCACACCTCGAACTGCACGGACGGGTCCCCTCGTCTCCGGCGGTGTCCAGCATGCGTATCGTGCCCATCATTCCGGGCGTGGCGGGGGAGTTCTGGACACTCCGCCCCCGACGGGCCGACAATCACCCTGTGACGTCGAGTTTCGAGTTCCCCGCCTACCCCGTGCCGCGGCTGTCCGACGCCGAGCGTGACCGGGCGCTGGGGCAGCTCCGGGAGGGCGCGGCCCTCGGGAAGCTGTCCCACGACACGTTCCTGCGCCGGATGGAACTCGCCCTGGTCGCACGCCGCTCCGAGGACCTCGCCGTCCTCACCGCCGACCTCCAGACCAGGACGGGCACGGAAAGCGGCTGGACCCGTCGGCTGTTCGGCTGGGTCGGCCGGGTGTCCGCCGTGAGCGTGGGCGTCCGCCGTGCCTGGGCCGCGGAGAAGCTCCCCAAACTGCTGCTCCCGCATCCCAGCTCGATGCCCCTGCGGATCGGCCGTGACCCGGGCAACGGGCTGCGGCTCAGCCACGAGACGGTGTCCCGGGTGCACGCCGAACTCGCCATGCAGGGCGGGGTGTGGGTGGTCCGGGACCTCGGCTCCACCAACGGGACCACGGTCAACGGACTCCGGGTCACGGGCACCGCGGTGGTCCGCGACGGTGACCAGATCAGCTTCGGGAAGATGGCCTTCCGCCTCTCGGCGGGCTAGCGCGGCGGCCGCTGCGACACGGCCATGTTCTTCCCCCGCGACCGCGTCGGCCACCTGCTCCTGACCAACGGCTGCCCCTGAGGCAGCATGGGCGCCATGGAACCGGAACACGCCCCCGTCATCCGCCGGGCACGCCCCGACGACCTGCCGCGCCTGGTCGAGCTGATCCACGAGCACGTCGCCTACGAGAAGTCCGCGCCGCGCCCGCCGGGGCTGGGCGAGCGGCTCGGCCCGCAGCTGTTCGCCGACGGTGCCCGGCTGTGGGTGCTGCTGGCCGAGACGCCCGGCGGCGAGGTCGCCGGATACGCCGCCTGTTCGGCCGAGTTCGCCTTCTGGGACGGCCGCCACTACCTCCACATGGACTGCCTCTACCTCGCCGAGGAGGCCCGGGGGCACGGTCTCGGAGCCGCCCTGATGGACGCCGTACGGGACCTGGCCCGCGAGCTCGGCCTCGGCCACGTCGAATGGCAGACCCCCGAGTGGAACGAGGGCGCCATCCGCTTCTACGACCGGCTCGGCGCCACCGGCCGGCCCAAGCGCCGGTACGCGCTGCCGACGGACCCCGCCGGAGCCTGAGCACGGGCTACCGTCCGGCCGCGACGAGGCGCTCGTACGCCGCCAGGACCGTACGGGACTGGTGCTCCACCTGGGTGGCCACCGGGACCCAGCGGGCCCCGAAGCGGGCCGAGAACTCCTCGCACCACCCCGTGACCAGCCGGTCCAGCCCCGGCGCCGCCGGACGGCCCTGCGCGCGGAGCACCCTCAGCAGCATCGCGGCCGCGCGCAGCGACAGGCGCCGCCCGAACGCGTCGATGCTGGCGATGTACGCGGCCGTCGCCTCGGCGGGCGCGCCCGCGCCGGTCCACTCGGCGGCGATCCGGGGGATCAGCGCGAGCGTCCAGTCCACGGCGCGCAGCAGCGCCCGGGCCGTCGGGTCGGACCCGGCGGCGGCCCCCTCGCGCGCCCGGGTCACGGGCGCGGCGTCCGCGGTGAGCCGGCCGGCCAGCAGGCGCAGGGCGCCGCGCGGGTCGGGGTGCGGGGCGGGATCGTCCACCAGGTCCGAGGCCCACATGGGGACTTCGACGATGGCGGTGGTGCCCGCGTACCGGTGCGCGTGGTACCAGGTGCTGAGCCGGGTGTCCTCCGGGTGGAAGGCCCCGGCGGCCTCGCTGCCCGGCTCCGGGATCACGAAGATCCCCGGCCCGGGCGAGGGCCAGCCGGCGGCGTCCGAGGCCCCGTTCTCCACCGGGATGCGCAGTTCGGCGGCCGATTTGCCGAAGGGCTCGGCGAGACCGGGGATGTCCCGGGTGAGCTGCACCCAGGTGCCTCCGAGGTCCGTCGCGTGCAGGGAGACCTGCAGGACGGGGCGGAGTTCGTCGATCAGGGCGGTCAGGGCGAGGGTCTCGGGCGGCAGCCGGTCCGGCGCCAGTAAAGACGGCGCCCACTCGGGCTGTTCCGGCCCGGGGGGCCGGTAGAAGCTGCGGTGGTAGTCGAGGAGCGAGTAGGGGCGGGGCGTGCGGTGCAGGGCGGCCCCGTCGGGGTCGGCGCAGAGCAGGAAGTGCCAGCCGCAGCCGGCCCGGGGCGCGGACTCGCGGAGCAGCCGCCGCGCCAGGGCCAGCGAGGTGGCCCCGCCAACGGGCTCGTTGGCGTGCGCTCCGGCGACGACGAGCACGTTGCGGGCGGTGCGGGGCCGTGTGGGCGCGAGGGACAGCACCCACAGGGGCTGCCCGCCCCGGGAGGTTCCGATCCGGCGGAGCCGGGCGTCGGCGGGGTGCTCGTCGGCCAGGGCCCGGGCGGTCAGGGTGAGTTCGTGCGGTGTGGGGTAGCGCGTGTCACGAAGGAGGGTCACAAGTGATGCCATGCCCGCCGGGGCGGCCGGCTACTGCTCCGCGGGCCCCGAACTTCCCCGGGTGAAACCCCTGGCCAAGGCCGTGCCCCGGCGGGGTGCCCCCGCATGGCATCGAACGCTGCTGCCGGCTCTCTCACCGTGCTCTCCCTCCGAGCCGCGCCCCCGGGCGAGCCCGATCCAGCCCCGCCGGCATTCGAGGCGCGGGGCCAGATATAGCCCCGCCGGCGTTTGAGGCGCGGGGTCTGGGGCGGAGCCCCAGGGAACGGTGGAAGGGCGGGTAGGGGACCAGCCCCGCGCAGCGGCACCCCGGCCCGGCCGGCGCGCATCGGCACCCCGGCCCGGCCCGCCGGCATCGTCACCCCGGCCCGCCCCGCACGCAGGGGCCGCCGGGCCCGGCCGCGCACCGGCGCACCTCCTCGGGCGTCGAACCTGCAGAGGCACCGGCAAGCAGAACGTTGTCGCGTTCGACGCCCTGCGGGGGCACCCCGCCGCACACCCGACCCCGCCGGGGCGGGGGTGGCAGCGGGGGCCGGCCCGCAGGCGCGCGGGGTCACCCCGCCGTACACCCGGCCCCGGCGGCGCTAGTCGGTGCGGACCAGGGCTGCCACCGGCCGGCCGGCCAGGAGGCCGGACAGGTCGGCCTCGCCCGAGCAGGGACCGTGCGGAGCCCCGTCCGTCAGCGGCACCCACCGCCCCGGCGGCAGCGGCAGGACCGTCCCGCGCCAGCCCCCCGCCCCGGCCAGGCGCAGCGAGAGGCGGGTGGCGACCGCCACCAGTCCGGCCGGCCGGGCGAAGGCCAGGCAGTGCTCCGCCGCGGGGCCCCGGGCCGCCAGCGGGGCGTAGCCCGTGAAGAGGTCCGGGCGGTCCCGGCGCAGCCGGAGCAGGGTGGACGTGAGGGCCAGTTTCTCCTCGGCGGGTCCGACGGCCGGGGCGCCCGCCCGCAGCCGGGCCAGCGCCTCCCGGGGGAACACGGCCGGACGGCGGTTGTCGGGGTCGACCAGCGCCCGGTACTCGGTCTCCGAACCCTGGTAGACCTCCGGCACCCCCGGCATCGTGAGGTGCAGCAACGTCATCCCGAGCAGGTTGGCCCGGGCCGCCTCCGCCAGCTCCGGCGGCAGGTCCGCGCCGGCCGGGGCGTAACCGGCGACGCCCGCCTCGTAGGCCTCGTCCCGCTCGGTCCAGCTGGTGTGCAGTGCGGCCTCGCGGACCGCCTTGAGCAGGGCGCCCGCCAGCCGGGGCGCGGCGTCGGGAACCGGCCCGAGACCCAGCGCGGTCTGCCGCGCCACCCACGACAGCTGGGCGTCGGGGCCGCCGCCGGGCGGGTCCGCCGCGGCCGGCGCCTGGGACAGCACCGAGATCCGGGCACGTACGTCCGCGCTGCGCTTCGTGTCGTGCGTGGACAGCACCGTCCCCGAGCGCGGCCAGTCCCGCTCCAGCTCCGCGCAGTACGCGTGGAACTCCGCCACCGGCACCGCCGGCCGCCCCGGATCGCCGCCGACCTCGGTCGCCGACAGCAGCGGCGCGTACCGGTAGAAGGCCCGGTCCTCCAGGGATTTGGCGCGCAGGGCCGCCGAGGTCTGGGCGAAGCGGGCCGCGAAGGCCGGGTCCCGCGCCAGCAGCTCCCGTACGCCGTCCACCGCGCCCGCACCCGCCACCGCGGCGGCCCGCTCCAGCGCGGCCGGGGCCGGCTCCGGATCCCCAGGGTACGGCCGGTACACGGGGTAGGCGATGAGCAGCTCCCGCACCGCGTCCGCCAGCTCGGGCCCGGCCCAGCGCTCCAGCGCCGCGAGCTCGGCGGCCAGGTCGCCGGTCAGCACCTCCCGCGCGCAGGCCGCCGCCGTCCGCTCCCAGTCGGGCCCGCCGGTCAACTCCTCGTACCGGTGGGCCAGTTCCGTGGCGCCCGCGGGGTCCGTGAACACCCCGTCCACCCGGTGCAGCGCGTCGTAGCCGGTGGTCCCGGCCACCGGCCAGCCGGAGGGCAGCCGCTCGTCGCGGGCCAGGATCTTCTCGACGACCACCCAGCAGCCCCCGCCCACCGCGGCTCGGAGTCTGCGCAGGTAGCCCTCCGGGTCCGCGAGCCCGTCCACGTGGTCGATCCGCAGGCCCTCCACGACCCCGTCCCGGACGAGTTCGAGCACCTTCGCGTGGGTCGCCGTGAACACCTCCGGGTCCTCCACGCGGACCCCGATCAGATCCGAAATGGTGAAGAAGCGACGGTAGTTGAGTGAGGTACGGGCCTCCCGCCACCAGGCCGGCCGGTACCACTGCGCGGCCAGCAGCTCGGCCCGGGCGAGCCCGGCGGTCCCCTCCCGCAGCGGGAACTCGTGCTCCCCGCAGCGCAGGACCTCCCCGTCGGCCTCCAGCGCGCAGGACTCCGCAGGTCCCGCGAGCACCGGCAGCAGCAGCTGCCCGCCGCCCGCCTCCCAGTCGATGTCGAACCAGCGCGCGTACGGGGAGTGCGGGCCCTCCCGCAGCACCTCCCACAGGGGCCGGTTCAGCCGCAGCGGTGTCGGCACCGCCATGTGGTTCGGGACGATGTCGAGCACCAGCCCCAGCCCGTGCGCCCGGGCGGCCGCGCCCAGCGAGCGCAGCCCGGCCTCGCCCCCCAGCTCGGCCCGCACCCGGGAGTGGTCGGTGACGTCGTACCCGTGCGCGGAGCCCGGCACGGCCTCCAGGACGGGGGAGAGGTGCAGGTGCGACACGCCGAGCGAAGCGAGGTGGGGCACGGCCTCCTCGGCCGCGGCGAAGGGGAACTCGGGCCGCAGCTGGAGCCGATAGGTCGAGGTCGGTGTGGTGGCGGCGACGGCGTTCGGGACACCGGAATCCGATGGAATGACTGACGGCGGCTGGCTCATGAGAACGTACGTACCCAGTCAGCCGGATTCCGTGCCATGGCCCAATGCATACGGGTGACCGCGCCCGCTTAGCGTGGCTCGGGTGGTTTCAGCCGTCGACACCTATCGAAGAGTCATCGCCCTGACCGGGCCCCTCCTGCCGTTCTTCTCCTTCTTCGCCCGGCTGCCCGTCGCCATGACCCAGTTCGGGAGCGTCCTGCTGGTCGCGGAGACCAGCGGATCCCTCGCCGCCGCGGGCATCGTCGGCGGCGTCCTGTCGGCCGGGCAGGTGCTCTTCGGGCCCGTCCTGGGCCGGCTCGCCGACCGCCACGGGCAGCGGTCCGTCGTGCTCGCCGCGGCCGCCGTCAACGCCGTGGCGACCACCGGGCTCGTGGCCGGCGCCCTCGGCGGGCTCGGCACCGTCCCGCTCGCCGCGATCGGCGCCGTCACCGGTGCCTCCGTACCGCTGATCGGGCCGCTCGCCCGGACCCGTTCCGTCGCCCTCGCGCACCGTGCGCGGGCCGACGAGGGCGTCATCGGGGCCGTCCACTCCATCGAAGGGACGATGGACGAGGTCTCGTTCGTCATCGGCCCCGCCCTGGTCGGACTGGCCGCCCTCGTCGCCCACCCCGCCGTCGCCCTCGGCGGCGCGGCCGCGCTGGTCGCCGTCTTCGGCACCGCCTTCGCACTGCACCCGACCGCCGCCGCCGTGGCCGGCGGCCCCGCGCCCGGACGCGCGAAGGGGGTGCGCCGGGCCCGGCCCGCCGGGGTGGTGCACTCCGTGCGCGCCTCGCTCTTCCTGCAGGGTGCCATGTTCGGCGGCCTGCAGGCCGGGATCGCCTCACTCACCGAGGAGTTGGGGGTGTCCGGCCAGGCCGGCCTCGTGTACGCCGCCAACGGCGTGGTCAGCGCCGCGGTGGGCCTCTCCCTGGGCGCGCTGCCGGCCCGGTTCGGGCTGCGCCTGCGCTGGCGGGCGGCCACCGCCGGAGCCCTGCTGCTCTCCGCGCCGCTGCTGGTCACCGGCAGCCTGTGGGGGCTGTACCTGATCGTGACCCTCCTCGGCGCGGCCGTGGCACCGCACCTGATCACCGCGTTCGCGCTCACCGAGCGGCACGTGGAGCCGGCCCGGCTCGCCGAGTCGATGGCCTTCGCGACCAGCTCGCTGGTGGCGGGTCAGGCGGTCGCCCTGGCCCTGTCGGGCCGGCTGGCCGAGTGGTACGGACCCGCCGGGGCCTTCGCGGTGTCCGTGGGGGCGAGCGCGTCCGCCCTGGTGATCGCCTTGTGCACCAGGGTGCCCGCCGGCCGCGTCACCGAGTCGGTGCCCGGGCCGCGGGGAGCCGGCGCCAACCCGTCCGCCGGCCCCGCCGGAGGCCCCGCCCCCGACGCCGCCGACCCCGCCCCGGGCTACGCCGGCCGCTGAAGCACCACCAGGCTCCGCCCGATCAGCGTCACCCGGTCCCCGGCCGCGAACTGCGGCCCGGTACCGGGCGGCGGCACCTGCGCCCGGGCGGTGTCCACCACCAGGCGCCACTGGTCGCCGTGTCCGGCGGGCAGGGTGAACTCCTGCGGCTCGGCGCCGCAGTTGAACATCAGCAGGAAGGAGTCGTCGGTGATCCGCTCGCCGCGCGTGCCCGGCTCGGAGATGGCCTCACCGTTGAGGAACACGGTCAGCGCGCGGGTGCTCTGCGCCTGCCAGTCGCGGGCCCGCATCACCTCGCCGTGCGCGGTGAACCAGGCGATGTCCGACAGCTCGTCGTGCGTTCCCTCCACCGGCCGCCCGTGGAAGAACCGGCGCCGCCGGAACACCGGGTGGTCGCGCCGCAGCCACACCATCTGCCGGGTGAACTCCAGCAGTGCGGGCGCCGGCTTGCCCGGCACCGGCCAGTCCACCCAGGACAGTTCGTTGTCCTGGCAGTACGCGTTGTTGTTGCCGCCCTGGGTGCGGGCGAACTCGTCGCCGTGGCTGAGCATCGGCACGCCCTGAGACAGCATCAGCGTGGCGATGAAGTTGCGCATCTGCCGCTCGCGCAGCTCCAGCACCTCGGGGTCGTCGGTGGGGCCCTCCACCCCGCAGTTCCAGGACCGGTTGTGGGTCTCGCCGTCCCGGTTCCCCTCCCGGTTGGCCTCGTTGTGCTTCTCGTTGTACGAGACCAGGTCGTGCAGGGTGAACCCGTCGTGGCAGGTGGCGAAGTTGATCGAGGCCAGCGGCCGCCGCCCGTCGTCCTGGTAGAGGTCCGAGGAGCCGGTGAGCCGCCCCGCGAACTCGGCCAGCGTGCGCGGCTGCCCGCGCCACAGGTCCCGCACGGTGTCCCGGTACTTGCCGTTCCACTCGGTCCACAGCGGCGGGAAGTTGCCCACCTGGTAGCCGCCCTCGCCCAGGTCCCACGGCTCGGCGATCAGCTTCACCTGGCTGACCACCGGATCCTGCTGGACCAGGTCGAAGAACGAGGACAGCCGGTCCACCTCGTGGAACTGCCGGGCCAGCGTGGCCGCCAGGTCGAAGCGGAAGCCGTCCACGTGCATCTCGGTGACCCAGTAGCGCAACGAGTCCATGATCAGCTGGAGCACGTGCGGGGAGCGCATCAGCAGCGAGTTCCCGGTGCCCGTGGTGTCCATGTAGTGCCGCGGGTCCTCCGTCAGCCGGTAGTACGAGGCGTTGTCCAGCCCGCGGAAGGACAGCGTCGGGCCCAGGTGGTTCCCCTCGGCGGTGTGGTTGTAGACCACGTCCAGGATCACCTCGATCCCGGCCTCGTGCAGGGCCCGCACCGCCGACTTGAACTCCAGCACCTGCTGCCCGCGGTCACCCGAGGCGTAGCCGTTGTGCGGGGCGAAGAAGCCGATCGTGTTGTAGCCCCAGTAGTTGCTCAGCCCGTCGTCGACCAGCCGGTGGTCGTTGACGAACTGGTGCACCGGCATCAGCTCCAGCGCCGTCACACCGAGCTTGGCCAGGTGCCCGATGACCGCCGGGTGCGCGAGCGCCCCGTAGGTGCCGCGCAGCTCCTCCGGCAGGTCCGGGTGGCGCATGGTCAGGCCCTTGACGTGGGCCTCGTACAGGACGGTGTGGTGGTACTCGTGGCGGGGCGGCCGGTCGTTGGCCCAGTCGAAGTACGGGTTCACCACGACCGAGCTCATGGTGTGCGGGGCGGAGTCCAGGTCGTTGCGCGAGTCGGGGCGGCCGAAGTGGTAGCCGTAGACCTCCTCGCCCCAGTCGACGCTGCCGCTGATCGCACGCGCGTACGGGTCGAGGAGCAGCTTCGCCGCGTTGCAGCGCAGACCCCGCTCGGGCTCGTACGGGCCGTGCACGCGGAACCCGTACCGCTGGCCCGGCATCACGCCGGGCAGGTACGCGTGCCGGACGAAGGCGTCCGTCTCGCGCAGCTCGACGGCGGTCTCCGACCCGTCGTCGTGCAGGAGGCACAGCTCGATGCGCCGGGCGGCCTCGGAATAGACCGCGAAATTGGTGCCGGCGCCGTCGTAGGTGGCGCCGAGCGGATACGCCTGTCCAGGCCAGACTTGCATGGATAACGACTCTTCCCGTCCATCTGCGGCTGATCCGGCGTGGACCACGTCACTGGCAGATCTTCCCCGAAAGAGGGGCTCCACACGGGGACTTGGACGGGGTCCTACCGGGTGACCCGCAGACCTGATATGCGGGTCAGCGGACTGTCAGTGCATCGGATAATGGGTCAACGGACAACCGGTGTAAGGCTCATCGGGCTGCAGTGGGCCGCGCGCGCGGAGTACCCTTCCGTGATCACTGGAGACGGGCGTCCAGACGCAGAAGGCGGTGCACGGGTGAGCTCGGGAGGTCTGGAGCTGCCCCCTGGTGACAGCGGTCACGAGGGTGGCCCGGCGGACGCCGTGGGCGCGGCCCCCGGCGGGACGGCGGCCGCGGCGGTGTCCCTGGCCCCGCAGGCGGCCGGGAGCCTGCGGGCCGGCGCCGAGCTGGACTGGGGCACGGAGGCCTGGAGCGAGGTCCGCACGCGGGCGCAGCGCGCGGGCCGTGCGTACATCTGGCTGAACCTGATCGAACAGCGGCTGCGGTCGGTGGTCGGTGCGGTACTGCGGCCGATCTACGAACCGGTGCACGGCGAGGACGACTGGGTGGTGGCGGCCGCGGGGCCCGCCGGGCAGGAGTGGGTGCAGCGGGCGGTGGCCGTGCGCGAGGTCAGCCGGCGCAAGGGCTACCTGCTCGACCCGGCCGACGACAACGTGCTGAGCTTCCTGACCCTGCCGCAGCTGCGGGAGCTGATGGTCCAGCACTGGCCGTGCTTCGAGCCGTACTTCGACGACCGCCGCGAGATCGAGCTGGCCCTGGACGAGCTGGAGGTCACCCGCAACGTGGTCTCCCGCAACCGGGCGCTGTCGCGGGCCGTGCTGGAGCAGGCGGAACGGGCCTCGGCGCGGCTCCTCGACGTACTGGGCGGCGGCGCCGGCTCGCCGGGGGCCGACCGGCTCCCGATCGACGCGGTCGAGGACCTGGTGGGCGACCGGTACGCGGACGTGGTCTCCGTCCATCCCGACCGGGTGCGCCTGCAGCGCCAGCTCCCCGCGGAGGACCTGTTCGGGGGCGCGCGGCGGCTCGACGCCATCGGCATAGGCCTCAACCTCCTGGTGCAGAACTTCTCCGGCCGAAGACTCGTCCGGCTCACCGAGGCCGGCTGCCGGGTGCGGCTGCTGTTCCTGAACCCGGCGAGCAGCGCGGTGAAGCGGCGCGAGCGGGAGCTGGGGCTGCGCAAGGGCGAGCTGAGTCGCTCGGTGGAGATGAACATCCTGCACGTCCGGCGGGTCCGGGCGGGCCTGGGTGACCCCTCGCGCTTCGAGATCCACGTCTTCGACGAGACCCCCCGCTTCACCGCGTACCTGGTGGAGGGCCAGTCCTCGGGCATCGCGGTCGTCCAGTCGTACCTGCGCCGCGCCCGCGGCATGGAGGCCCCGGTCCTGGTGCTGCGCGGCGGCGGCCGGGGCGTTCCGAAGGACGCGGACCACGGGCTGTTCACGACGTACCGGGAGGAGTTCGAAGCGGTGTGGGAGGACTCCCGGCCGGTGTCCTGACCCCGTCGGGATCCCTGCCCCGGACCCGGGAGACGGCTTGTCAGTGGGGCGTGGCAGGCTGAAAGCCGTTGAAGGAAGGCGTACGGGGGAGAGGCATGACATGGGGGGATCGGGGATGAGCTGGGTCAGCGGGCCGATGGTGGCCTTCGACCTGGAGACCACGGGGACCGACATCGAGAAGGACCGGATCGTCACGGCCGCGGTGGTGACGATGGAGCCGGACGGGCGGGTGTCGCGGGAGCGGACGTGGCTGCTCGATCCGGGGGTGCCCATTCCGGAGCAGGCCTCGGCGATCCACGGGATCTCCACGGAGCACGCCCGGGCGAACGGATCCCCGGCCGCGTCCGCGGTCGAGGAGATAACGGGGACCCTCGCGCGGGAACTGGCCGCGGGCACCCCGCTCGTCGTGATGAACGCGCGGTACGACCTGACCCTGCTGGACCGCGAGTGCCGCCGCCACGGGCTCGTGCCGCTGGGGCGGCGGCTGGCGGGCCGGCCCGCGCCGGTGATCGACCCGCTCGTCCTGGACAAGCACGCCGACCGCTACCGCAAGGGCCGCCGGACCCTCCAGGCCCTCTGCGAGCACTACGGGGTCACGCTCGACGCCGCGCACGACGCGGTCGCGGACGCGTTGGCGGCGGCCCGGGCGGCCCGGCGGATGGGGGCGCGGCACGCCGCCATAGGGTCGGTGGGGCTGGCGGACCTGCACGACCTCCAGGTCCGTGCGGCGGCGGAGCAGGCGGCGTCCCTGCAGAGCTACCTGCGGCGCACCTCGGATCCCGAGGCGGTCGTGGAGCGGGCCTGGCCCGTGGTCCCGTACCGGGTCTGAGCGGCCGACAGCCGGCGGCCGGCCGCCGGCGGCCGGTCAGCGCAGGAGCCACCGCTTGGTCAGGTCCATGACCTCCGCACGGCTGTGGGCGCCGTGGTCGGCGGCGACGACGTAGCTGCCGAGCCGCACCGAGAAGGTCAGCATGCAGCGGACCTCGACGTCGTCCTCGTCCGGGCAGAACTCGCGGAACAGCGAACGCAGGTAGTCCATGCGCCGGTTGTCGACGCGGCGCAGCCGCTCGGCGACGTCTTCGTCGCGCCGGGCCCAGTCGCGGATCGCCAGGTCGAGCGGCACACCCGTCGCCGCTCCGTCGCCGATCTCCGCGACGAGGGTGAACAGCCGCTCCAGCCGGGCCCTGGCGTCCCCGCCGCCGCTCTCGACCTGCTCGATCACCGCCTCGGTGACCGCGCGCTCCCACGTGTCGAGCATCTCGCCGAGGAGGGCGCCGCGGCCCTGGAAGTAGCCGTAGAACCCGCCCTTGCTCACGCCGAGCGCCTGCGCCAGCGCCTCGACCCGGACGGCCTCGGGCCCGCCGGCGGCGAGCGCCCGCAGGCCCTCCTCGATCCACTTGCCGCGTGGTGTGCGGGTCACGCCCACGGTGTGTCTCCCCTCACGTCCATCCCTCTATACGCCACCGTATAGACGAGTGCTAGCCTTCTTCTATACGGCATCGTATAGACAGGAGCTTGCTCGTGAGACTCCCGAAAACCGCGCACACCTCCCGCCCCTGGCGGATCCACGAGATCGCGGGCGACTTCGACGTCGAGGACGTCTGGGCACTGCCCACACCGGGCGGAGCGGACGACCTGGCCCTGCTCGTGGACCAGTTCGCGAACGGCGAGGGCGACCCGGTGCCCTCCCCCCTGGGCCGCGCGCTCTTCGCGCTCCGCTGGAAGCTCGGCGCCCTGCTGGGCTGGGACAAGCCCTCCGACGGCCTCGGCGCCCGGGTTCCCACACTGCGCGACCGGCTCCCGGCGGACCTCCGCGAGGGCCCCCGGGGCCCGGACACCAAGTCGGTCCCGTTCACCTCCGTCTACCTCACCCACGACGAGTGGGCGGCGGAGATGGCCAACCGGACCGTGCACGGGGTGATGCACATCGGCTGGGTCCCGGACGGATCCGGCGGCTACCGCGGCCAGATGGCCGTCCTGGTCAAGCCCAACGGACGCCTCGGCTCCCTGTACATGCTGGGCATCAAACCCTTCCGCTACCTCGGCGTGTACCCGGCACTGATCCGCGGCATCGGCCGCGAATGGCAGCGCCGCACCGCGACGAGGAGCGCGGGGGCGTCCTGAGAACCGCCCCGGAGGGCTCATGCTCCCGTCAGCCGGTGCCCGCGAGGGCCGTCGCGACCAGGAGTGCCAGCAGTGCGGCGGCCCGGCGGCCGTGGCGCCTCCCGTTCAGCAGCACCTGGGCCGCCGCGCCGGCGAAGAGCGGCATGAGCAGGGCCCGGGCCGTGTCCCGGTCCAGGGACACCCGCTGGTCCGTGAGCAGCACCCCGGCCGCGAAGCCGAGCAGCGTGGCGAGGACCACCGGCAGCTCGAACGAGGGCTCCGCCCGGCGGATCCGCCGGGCGTCGCGGGAGCGGACCGCACGGAAGTGCCGTACGACGCACGCCCCCACGGCCAGCGCGGTGACGGCCGTGGCGAGGAACGCCGCGCCTTCCCAGAGGCTGGGCGGGGGAGTGCGGTCCATGGTGCTGCCGGCTTCTCGAGTGACTGGGGGCGCGACGGGCCGCTGCCGCGACCCCGTACCGGAACCTTCGGGTCCGGCACGTGATGGTCACACGCCGCCCGCGGTGCGTTGACAGCGGGGTGCCGGAGCGGGGGCGCGGCCTTCACGTCCGGGGCGCCCGGCAGGGCGGATCGACGTGAACCGGACGCGGGGAGCCACCGGTATGAACTCCCGCGGGGGGCCTCGGCGGGCGCCGCTCAGAAGGAGTGCCAGCGGGTTTCCCGGTCGCCGGCCCGCAGGGAGGCCACCCGGCGGCGGAATTCGGCCCGGGCCTTCGGGTTGGCGGGGGCGTGCTGGGAGACCCAGGCGCAGCTGGCCGTCTCGCGGGCGCCGCGCAGGACCGCGCAGCCCTCCCAGTCGCGGACGTCCCAGCCGTACCCCGCCGTGAAGGCCTCGTACGCGTCGGCGGGCAGGCCGTACCGGTCGCGCTGGAGGGCCATCACCACCAGGTCGTGCTCGCGCAGATCGGCCGACACGGTCTCCAGGTCGACCAGGACCGGGCCTTCCGGGCCGACATGGACGTTGCGCGGCAGGGCGTCGCCGTGGATCGGCCCCCGGGGCAGGTGCGGGGTCAGGGCCGCGACCTCGCCGGCGTAGGCGTCGCGCCGCGCCCGCAGGTACGCCGCGTCCGCCGGGTCGACGGCCTCCCCGGCCAGCCGCAGCCAGCGTTCGACCCCGCCGAGCAGGTCCCGCGTGGGCAGTTCGAACGGCGCCGCGGGCAGGGCGTGGAGCCGTCGCAGCAGCGCCGCCAGGTCCTCGGGGCCGGCCGGCCGGACCGCGTCCGGGAGCCGGTGCCACAGCGTCAGCGGGTGTCCGTCCACCAGCCTGGGCTTCGGCTCGGCCGCGCGCACCGCCGGGACCCCGCACTCCGCGAACCACCCCGCCACCGCCAGCTCCCGCTCGGCGCGCTCCAGCAGCGCCGCCTCCCGCCCCACCTTCACCACCAGGCCGCCGACGGCGAAGACGGCGTTCTCCCCGAAGGAGAGCAGCGCGGCGCCGCCGTCCAGGCCCGCGGTGGCCAGTACGTCCCTGGCCCGCGCCTCGTCCATGTGGTCCTCCGCATCCGGCTCGTCGGCAGTGCGCCAAGTCTCCCATCCGGATCACGGTAGCCTCGTATTAGGCGTTGCACGAGACGTATCGTCTCGCTACCGTGAAGGCATGACCTCAGCAGCCGAGCCCGCACACATCGCCATGTTCTCGATCGCCGCCGACGGCCACGTGAACCCCAGCATCGAAGTGATCCGGGAACTCGTCGCCCGGGGCCACCGCGTCAGTTACGCCATTCCCGCCGCCTTCGCCGACAGGGTCGCGGAGACCGGCGCCACACCCGTGGTCTATACCTCCACCCTCCCCACCGGCGACGAACCCGAGGCCTGGGGCACCGAACTCATCGACCACCTCGAACTCTTCCTGGACGACGCCGTCCAGGCCCTCCCGCAGCTCGCCGAGGCCTTCGCGGGCGACGAGCCGGACCTGGTCATCCACGACGTCACCTCCTACCCGGCACCCGTCCTGGCGCACCGCTGGGGAGTCCCCGCCGTGTCCCTCTCCCCGAACCTGGTCGCCTGGGAGGGGTACGAGGAGGAAGTGGCCGAGCCGATGTTCGCCGGACTGAAGGCGTCCGAGCGCGGAAAGGCGTACTACGCCAAGTTCGCCGCGTGGCTGACCGAGAACGGCCTCGGAGACCAGGTCGACCGCTTCCAGGGCCGCCCGCGCCGCAGCCTCGTCCTCATTCCCCGGGCACTCCAGCCCCACGCGGACCGGGTGGACGCGTCCGTGCACACCTTCGTCGGAGCCTGCCAGGGGGACCGTTCGGCCGTGCAGGGCAGATGGCACAGGCCTGCCACCGCCGAGGGCCGCAAGGTGCTCCTGGTCTCGCTGGGCTCCGCCTTCACCAGGCAGCCCGCCTTCTACCGCGCGTGCGTGGAGGCCTTCGGAGACCTGCCCGACTGGCACGTCGTGCTGCAGATCGGCCAGTTCACCGACGAAGCCGAACTGGGCCCGGTTCCGGCCAACGTCGAGGTGCACCGCTGGGTCCCCCAGCTGGACATCCTGCGCCAGGCCGACGCCTTCATCACCCACGCGGGCGCCGGCGGCAGTCAGGAGGGCCTCGCCACCGCCACCCCGATGGTCGCCCGCAGGCCGTGGACCAGTTCGGCAACGCCGACATGCTGGCCTCCCTCGGCGTGGCCCGGCACGTCCCCATGGAACGGGCGGACGCGGTGACGCTCCGGGAGGCGGTGCTCGGACTCCTCGCCGACCCCGGGGTCGCCGCCCGCGCCGAAGCCGTCCGCGCCTCGATGGCCGCCGAGGGAGGCACCACCCGGGCCGCCGACCTCATCGAAGCCGAGCTGTCACAGGCCTCGTTGTCGTAGCCGCGGCCTACCCTGCCCCCATGGCGAAGAAATACGCGGCGCTGCTGCGCGGAATCAATGTCGGCGGGAAGAAGAAGGTCCCGATGGCCGAGCTGCGCTCCGTACTGGAAGGGCTCGGGCACGAGGACGTCCAGACGTACCTCCAGAGCGGCAACGCCGTCTTCAGCAGCACGCGGGGGGAACCGGCCGCGCTCGCCCGGGAGCTGGAGAGGGCCATCGAGGACCGCTTCGGCTTCCCCGTGGCCTGCCTGGTCGTCGACGGTGACTACCTGCGCGCCGTCGCCGAGGCCTGCCCCTTCCCCGCCGCCGAGCTGGAGGGCAGGCAGCTCCACGCCACGTTCCTCTCCGAGGACCCCGGCGCGGACCGCTTCGCCGCGATCGACGCGTCCGCCTACCTCCCGGAGGAGTACCGCCTCGGCGACCGCGTCATCTACCTCTACGCCCCGAACGGCCTGGGCCGCTCCGAACTGGGCGTGGCCCTGCACCGGCCCTCGCTCCTCAAGGGCCTGGACGCCACCACCCGCAACTGGAACACCGTCGTCAAACTCGTCGAACTGACCGGCGCGTAGCCCCGGAGCCCACGCGGACGTGCACCGACGGACATGGGCTTCGATGCGCACGCCGGCGGACCAGTACGGTGACGAGAACGCCCGCCCGGTGGTCCGGTTCGGCCGAGCCCGCCCGCCCCGGCGACCCCGTCGACGCCAAGGAACGAACGACAGTGATCACCACAGAGCGCCTCCGGCTGCGCCCGCTCACCGAAGCCGACACCGACTGGTGGGTGGATCTCCACGCGGACGAAGAGGTCAACCGGTTCGTCGGCGGCTACACCCGGGACCAGGCCGCGGTACGACTGCGCGCGATACAGCAGCAGTGGGCCGAGCGCGGTCACGGACTGTGCGCCGTCGAACTGCGCGGCACCGGCGAGCTGATCGGGCGTTCCGGCCTGAACTGGTGGGAGCAGTTCGACGAGACCGAGATCGGCTGGACCTTCGCCCGCGCGCACTGGGGCCACGGCTACGCCACCGAAGCGGCCCGGGCGGTGCTCGCCTGGGGCTTCGGCGAGCTGGGGCTGGAGCAGATCACCGCGATGATCCACCCGGCGAACACCGCCTCGGCCGCCGTCGCCCGGCGCCTCGGGTTCACGCGACTGCGCGAGGACACCGTCCTCGACCGCCCCTGCACCGTCTACGGCCTGACGGCCGGCCGGGCCGACGGCGGCGGGATGTCTCGGCCGGGTCGCTGACGGCGCGGCGGGTCAGGCCCCCAGTGGTCGAAGCCGTTCTCCGCCACCTGGCGGATCACGAGGGGGCCCAGTCGTAGATCCCCTCCCCTGCGCACTCTGCCCGCCTGATGCGGCGTTCCTCCAGCCATATCCAGGCCAGGGTGTCAATGGCTGAGGCCTCCGTCCGCGGATGGGTGCACGGACAGCGGACCGATGACCTCGCGGCGGCTCGCCGCGCTCTGCAGCCACGTCTCTTTGACCCAGCCGCTGATGGTTTGCGTGTGGCCGGCCGGGCGGGGCGGAAGGCAGCAGAACCCACCACGCAAGAGGAGCTTGCGCACACCCTGCACCGTGTAGGTGACGTTGAACCGCCGAGAGATCAAGATCTTGATGCGTGCCAGGGTCCAGTGCTGCTCCGGCCAGCCGTGGGCTATGGGTCCCTTGGCCAGTTCCGCGTCCAGAGCCAGGATTTCGGACTCCGTGAGTCGCGGTTGGGATGACGGGCCCTTCGACTGCACGCCCTGCTGCCCCTCCTCGATCCAGGCCCGTCGCCAGCGCTGTACCGACCGAACGCCGACGCTCAGTTCCTTGGCGATGACCGAACTCGGGGCCCCTTGCGCAAATCGGCGGACGGCGATCATCCGAATGTCCTGCCGGAGCCAGCGCCGGTCGTCTGTTAGGCCGCCCCCCTGCGCATATCTCATGGCGAGGGCCTATCGCGGCGACGTTGCTCGTCAGAAGGTGCGACATCGCGAGTTCAAGATCGTTCGGATGCGAACTCGCTGTGCAGGGAGGCCCTTCTGCGGTGGCGAGGCTCTCAACTCCGGCCTAGCGTCGGATTTGTCCGTAATAGGTCCGGGGAGGCAGTCCGCCCCGATCGAGCGACATACTGCTTGTCGCGCTCACTCCCAGGAGGTCCATCTTCATGAGCGTCTACACGCCTCCGGCCGCAGCGGCCCAGACCGCAGCACCGGCACAGCAGCCGAACGCCCCCCAGTCCCAGCCCTGGTCCCCGCAGCAGCAGAACGTCCTGGCGTCGCTGCCCTATCTCGCCACGCTGCTCAGCGCCGCTCCCACGGGCGCGCAGGCGCCGGGACAGCAGAGCCAGCCGCAGATGCAGCCGCAGATCCAGCCGCAGGGGTTCAGTCTGCCGTTCAACATCAACGACGTTGTCAGCGCCGTCAACACCGTGGCCGGCGTCGCCAACCAGCTGGGGCAGATCGCCCACCAGGTCGGCCTGGCCAGCGCCTCGCCTGCCGGACAGCCCGCCCAGCCGCAGATGCAGCCTCAGTCGCTCTTCGGGATCCCGGACCTGAGTGACGTCATCAAGTTCGGGATCCAGACCGCCGCCAGGCTCGCGAGCGCGTCCCCCACCGGACAGCCCGCCCAGCCGCAGATGCAGCCTCAGTCGCTCTTCGGGATCCCGGACCTGAGTGACGCCATCAAGTTCGGGATCCAGACCGCCGCCA
>NZ_JBVJKF010000006.1:0-7075 GCF_055585365.1 Streptomyces sp. NPDC053432 | reverse complement strand
CCAGGCTCGCGAGCGCGTCCCCCACCGGACAGCCCGCCCAGCCGCAGATGCAGCCTCAGTCGCTCTTCGGGATCCCGGACCTGAGTGACGCCATCAAGTTCGGACTCCAGGCCGCTGCCGGCCTCGCAAGTGCGTCCCCCGCCGGACAGCCCGCCCAGCCCCAGATGCAGCCGCAGGGCTTCGACATCAGCGACATCGGCGACATCCTCTCCACCGTCGCCCCGCTCCTTCCCCTGATTCTCCTCAGCGCCTCCCCCGCCGCCCAGCAGCAGGCGAGTGGGCAAGGCGTGGTGCGGTGACGTCCGTGGTGACGGACACCCCCATGCCGCAGCCTCCGCCGGTTGCCTGGTCGCCGAACCGCTTCACGGGCGCCGGCCCGACGGCGGGTGCCGCCGACGGTTCCCGCGAGCAGTGCGCGGCCCTGCTGGTGCGGACCCACGACTGGCTGCAACGAGCCGTCGGGAACGCTCCGGAGGTCAACGGGCTGGCACCGCTGGTTTCACAGGCAGTCGACCTCTACCGCCGGGAAGAGTACGCCCAGTGCCTGCGTCTGGCAGGCGGGGTGCAGCAGGCCATCGCCCTGGCCCGCGCGACGCTGCCCGGCCTCCCGGCATGGTGACATCCGGCGCCGCTGATCCGGGGCCCGCAGCCTCAGGGCCCCGGATCGGCCACTACCTGGTGGGCGGCGACACCGCCCTGGTCGCTCGTGTGGCGACGCAACTGGGCGGCGAGCCGGACGTGAACGTACGGGTCGTCAGCGGAACCGCCGCGCAGCCGACAGTGCTCGGCGTCGCCATGACGCATGAGCGTGCCGAGCGGTTGAAGGCGGAGTCACAGGGCCGGCTGGTGGTCGAGGCGGACCAGGACATCGAGCAGTACAGCGACGAGTGACCGGCGACCAGGCCGGATTGGGAGCGGTGAACGAACATGTCCGACAACAACGAGAACCCGGCGAGCGGCCCCACGGACGAGGGCCCGGCGGTCCAGGAACTGCGCGGGAGGACTGTGCAGTGCCTGGTGGTACCGCTGCCGTCCGATGTCCTGCCTGCCGGTGTGGAGCCGTATGACGCCGACAGCCTGTTCGCCCAGCTGGAGAACGACCCCGAGACACAGACCCGTAAGCGCATCGCCGTCACCGCCGTAACCACAGCAGACGGTCAGGCATCAATCGCCCCGGACGTGACTGTCGTCAGGATGCCGCCACACCGCGTGGCGTCGCTGGTGCGTGATCCTCGTGTACACATCGAGCGGGACCACCACCTGCGGGTGACCAGCGTGTCTCCCGAGGCCGTCAGCACCGAGGAAATCAACCCGGGCGTGCAGCTGAGGGCCGCGCCGGTAACGCCCGTCTCGTTTCTCGTGACGGGCAAGGGGACGGGCCCGCTGCCCGATGCCACGATCGTCGTGATGAGCCCGGAAGGCAACTTCCAGTCCGCGACCGGTCCGGACGGCCGGGCGACGGTTGCCCTGACCATCAACGACCTGACCTCCATCAGTGCGGTGTACGTCAAGCCGGCCTGCGACTTCTGGGAGACCTACCAGGAACTTCCGGCGCTCTCGCTGACCGAGGAGAACGGCGTCGAACTGCGGCCGCTCTCGGACAGCTTCCCCGCTCTGCTCACCGGGCCCGTGAGGGGCTGGGGACTGACCGCGATGGGCATGGACCAGGTTCCGCCCAACTACCGTGGCCAGGGCATCAAAGTTGCGGTCATCGACTCCGGCTGCGCTGCCCAGCACCCCGACCTCGCGGCCCGGATCGCCGGCGGCATGGATCTCGTGGACGGCGACGAACCCGCCCAGTGGTCCGTCGACGTGATCGGCCATGGCACCCACTGCGCCGGTGTGATCGCAAGCTCGGACGATGTCAGGGGCATCCTCGGTATCGTTCCGGAGGCCGAGGTGCACGTGTGCAAGGTGTTCCCCGGAGGCCGATACTCCGGAATCATCGAGGCGCTCAACTACTGCGTCCAGCAGGAGGTCGACGTCGTCAACCTCAGTATGGGCAGCGACGAACCCTCCGCGCTGCTCAGCCAGGCCATCGACCAGGCCCGGCAGGCGGGCGTCGCCTGCGTGGTGGCGGCCGGCAACTCCGGCGGACGCGTGCAGTTCCCCGGGCGGCTGCCCACCGTGCTGACCGTGGCCGCGATGGGCAAAATCGGAGAGTTCCCGGCTCGTACCTTCCACGCCCAGCAGGTGAAGGGACAGCCCGACCAGAACGGTTACTTCTCCGCCGCGTTCACCTGTTACGGCCCCGAGGTCGACGTATGCGCCCCGGGCGTGGCGATCCTGTCCACCGTTCCGGAGCGCGGCTACGCGTCGTGGGACGGCACCTCCATGGCCACGCCCCACGTGACCGGCCTGACGGCGCTGATCCTCGCTCACCATCCCGACTTCCGGGACGGTTACCGGACGCGCAACTCCCAGCGCGTGGACCGGCTCTTCGACATCGTCCGCTCCTCGTGCGACCCAGTGGACTTCGGCGACGTGAACCGTACCGGCGCTGGACTGCCCAACGCTGCCAGGGCCCTGTCCCTGACGGCCATGGGCACGGCGTCCACGACCCCGGAACTCGCCCAACTGCGTGAGGCGATGCAGAACGCCGGCCTGCTCTCCGCGACCAGCAGCGATGTACTCGGCCCACTGGACGACATCCAGCGTCTGCTCCGCACCGCCGGTCTGCTCTCCTCCGGTTGAGGCAGCCGAACCTCGAGCACGTCGAGGCAGAGAGGATTTGCCATGCACGACAGTGTCCGGACGGCGTTCCTGCCGTTCAGCGAGCCGCTCGAAGCGCGTGTCCACTTCATGTACCTGGACGTCAAGAGCCTGGTCTCCACCGGGGTGGGTAACCTGCTGGACGCCGACAGCTCGGAGCACTTCGGGACCAACCCGAACCCGCTGCCCGACATCTTCACCCTCGGCTGGTTCGACAAGGATACTCGCGCGCCGGCCGAGCGTCAGGAGATCGAGGAGGAGTACCGAAAGGTCAAGTTCAGTGGTACGAATCTCGCTCCCCTGGGCACGAAGGAGCAGCTCACTCGGTTGAGGATCTCCGACGACGACATCAACTCACTCGTGACCGCCAAGCTCGACAGTTTCGAGGGTACTTTGAAAGGCCGAGAACCCTTCGCGGCATTCGACGACTGGCCCGCGGACGGACAGCTGGGGCTGCTGAGCATGGCCTGGGCCCTGGGGCCTCTGTTCAAGTTCCCCAAGTTCCAGGGCGCCGCGGCGCAGGGCGACTGGGCCACCATGGCCCGGGAGTGCAAGATGACCGAGGCGGGCAACCCCGGTGTCATCCCCCGCAACACCCGCAACGCACTGCTGTTCACGATCGCCGGTTGGACATCGACCCAGGGCGACGCCGACCTCTCACAGCTCGTCTACGACCCCGCACAGAAACTCGACGCCAACATGCGCTCGGGAGCCTTCCCCGTTCCACTGGAGCTGACCGTCGGTGTCCAGACCGCACTGGAGAGGCTCGGCTTCAACCCGAACGGGCTCGACGGCATCATCGGTCCCGGCACCCGATCCGCCTTGACGTCGTTCCAATCATCTGTCGGCCTGCCGCAGACCCCCGACGTGGGGAACGTCGACGGTGTACCGCCCGATACCGTGTCCGCCTTGGCTGCGGCTCTGGACGGCGAGGCAGTGCGGCACTTCCCCTGAGAGGCTAAACTGGGCAACAAGGCCCAGGTCAGAGACCTGGGCCTTGTGGTGTTCAGACGGCCTGGCCCAGCCCGTCCAGCAGCTCCAGTTCCTGCCCCGTGAGGCGGATCGTCGCCGCGTCCAGGTTCTCCGACAGGTGGGCCGGGGAACCGGTGCCCGGGGTCGGGCACAGCACGGGGGAGTGGTGCAGCAGCCACGCCAGGGCGATCTGGCCCGGGCCCGCGCCGTGGGCCGCGGCCACGGTGGTGACGGCCGCCGCGCCCTCCCGGGTCAGGGAGCCGCTGCCCAGCGGGTAGTAGGGGAGGAAGGCGATCCCGTTCGCCTCGCACATCGCGAGGACCTCCGCCGACGTGCGGTTCAGCAGGTTGTACGCGTTCTGCACCGAGGCGACCGGGACCGACTCCAGTGCCAGGCGGAGCTCCTCCGCGGTGACGGTGTCCAGCCCGATGTGCCGGATCTTGCCCTCCGCCCGCAACTCGGCCAGCGCACCCAGCTGTTCGGCCATCGGAACGGCCGGATCGAACCGGTGCAGCTGGTAGAGGTCGATGCGTTCCAGCCGAAGCCGCCGCAGGCTCGCCTCGCACTGCCGGCGCAACTGCTCCGGGCTGCCCGCCATGTGCCACTGATCGGGGCCGGTGCGCACCACCCCGCCCTTGGTGGCCACGACGAGCTGCTCACCGTACGGGTGGAGGGCCTCGGCGATCAGTTCCTCGGCCAGGTCGGGGCCGTAGTTGTCGGCGGTGTCGATGAGGGTGACCCCGCGCTCGACCGCCGTGCGCAGCAGCGCGTGGGCCTCGGCGCGGGCGGCGCGCGGCCCCCAGTAGCCGGGGCCCACCAGGCCGCCCGTACCGAAGCCCAGCCGCCGCAGGGGAAGCTCGCCGCCGAGTATGAACGTCTCGTTCGCCATGCCCCGACCGTAACCCAGGGGGCCGGATGTGCCAGGCTCCTCCCATGCGCTACATCATCATCGGAGCGGGCGCGGTGGGCGCCACCATCGGCGGACGGCTCGCGGAGGCGGGCGGCGAGGTGGTCCTCGTCGCGCGCGGTTCCCACGCGGAGGCCCTGCGCGCCGGCGGGCTGCGGCTCACGACCGCCGACGGGGAGCGGGTGCACCGGCTCCCGGTGGTCACGGCCCCCGCCGAGCTGGGCGAACTGCGCCCGGACGACGTGCTGTTGCTGGCCGTGAAGACCCAGGACGCGATCGCCGCGCTCGACGCGTGGGGCGACGCGGAGGTCGCGGGCGGCGGGACGGCCGCGCAGCGGCTGCCGGTGCTGTGCGCGCAGAACGGCGTGGAGAGCGAACGCCTGGCGCTCCGGCGCTTCGCGCGCGTGTACGGGGTGTGCGTGTGGCTGCCGTCCACCTTCCTGGAGCCGGGGGTCGTCTCGGCGCTGTGCGCGCCGCTGACCGGCATCCTGCACCTGGGCCGGGCCGCGGGCGGCCCCGCGGACCGGACGGCCCGGGCGGTCGCGGCGGACCTCGGCAAGGCGGGATTCGAGGCGCCGGTCGTCGAGGACGTGATGCGGTGGAAGTACGCGAAGCTGCTGGGGAACCTCGGTAACGCGATCCAGGCGACGACGGGACCGGAGCCGGAGCCCGCGAAGGCAGCACTGCTGCTGAGGGCCGTGCGGGAGGGGAAGGCCGCCTTCGCCGCGGCCGGGATCGCGTACGCGTCCGAGGCGGAGCAGTCCGCCGCACGCGACGGCAAGGTCGACCAGCCGGCGGGTGTGCGGGGCGGCTCCTCCTGGCAGAGCCTGGCCCGGGGCACCGGGTCGGTGGAGGCGGACTACCTCAACGGGGAGATCTCGCTGCTGGGCCGCCTGCACGGGGTGCCGACGCCCGTGAACGACGTACTGCGGCACGCGGCGAACATCTTCGCCCGCGAGTCGCTGCCGCCGGGCGCGATGACCATCGCCGACCTGACCGCCCTCGCGGACGAGGCCGCGGCCCGGAGCTGATTCCCGGCCGCGGCTCCGCTCACGACCTCGTCCGCCGTCCGCGGCTCGCGGTCGTGGTCAGGAAGTGCGCTTGAGGGTCCAGGTGTTGGCGTTGAAGCTGGGGACGGCCGAGTACTGGCAGCCGCTGGAGTAGTAGGAGCTGACGATGGTCCAGCCGGCCGGGGGCCACGTGGAGGCGCAGGCGTTGACCTGGGTGCCGACCGGGTAGCCCCGCAGGTCCTTGATCTGCTTGGTGTTGGGGTTGAAACCGGAGCCGCACCCGCCGCTGTTCCACCACTGGACGTCCACCCAGCCGGACGGGGTGAGCGTGCTGGAGCACATGTTGACGGTGTCGCCGGCCGCCGCCGAGGCGGGGCCGGCGCTGATCCCGAGGGCGGTGACGGCCAGCGTGGCCAGAACGGCGGCGTATCGGGTGCGGATCATGAGGGGTCCCCTTTCGCGCGCACTGGGATCGCCGCCGACCGTCGGCGGGCCTGACCAGGCGCCGAGCCCATTGCATCCGACCGTCCACGATGCGGACAGTGATCTTTTGGGCATAACTCCACGGCGGTTTACAGCCGGTGGCGACGCCGGGGTCAGGCGGAAAGGGCCCGGAGGGGGGTCGGGGCGGCCGCGGCGGCCGTGTCGTAGCGCAGCAGCAGCAGGCGGGCCAGCTCAGGGGCGGCGCCCAGCACCCCGGCCAGCACATCGGCGCCCGCGGCCCCGGCGCCGGCCGCGATCCGGTCCGGCAGCCGCCCCGGGGCGATGACGTACGGGGCGACGGCCACACGGGCGAAGCCCTCGGCACGCAGGGCGCGTACGGCGTCCTCCGTACGGGGAAGGGCAGCGGAGGCGAACGCAGGCCGCACGGCGCACCAACCGGTACGCCGCCACTCCCGCGCGGTTTCAGCGATCGCTGCGATCGCCTCCGGGTCTGTGGATCCGGCGGACGCGAGCACCACCGCCGTGGTGGAGCGGTCCGCCGGGGTGAGGCCGGCCTCGGTGAGCCGGCGCTCCAGGGCTTCGAGGAGCAGCGGGGACGGGCCGAGGACGTCGGCCACCCGCACGGACAGCCCCGGGAGCCGGTCCGAGGACTCGGCCAGCACCGCGGGGACGTCGGACTTGGCGTGAAAGGCGCGGGTCAGCAGCAGCGGGAGCGCCACCACCTCCCGTACGCCCGAGAGGTACAGCGAGGCCAGGGCCTGCCCCACCGACGAGCCGTCGAAGTCGAGGAAGGCCGTCTCCACCCGCAGCCCCGGCCGCAGCGAACGGACACGCCGGGTCAGGGCGCGCACGGTCTCCGCGTGCCGCGGATCGCGGCTGCCGTGGGCGATGACGAGCAGGGCGGGAGCCTGGGCGGGAGCCATGACTAGCTCTTCACCAGGAGGCCGCGGCTGCGCAGGACCCAGCGTTCGGCGGGGCTGAAGATGAGCAGGTCGATGGCGATGCCGACGACGAGGATGAGGATGATGGC